>NZ_JBEYTS010000072.1:0-34401 GCF_040643155.1 Streptomyces sp. NPDC047453
TGACAGCCCCGCCGGGCGAGCCGGGGCGCCCCGGCTCGCCCGGCGGGGCTGTCACAGCCCGGCGGTACCGTCGGGTCATGACCACGGAGGCGAGTCGGAGCGGGCAGGCCGGTGCCGGGGAGCGGCGTCCGGCCGTGCTGGAGGGCGTGCTCGAGCGGATCACGTACGCCAACGAGGAGAACGGCTACACGGTGGCCCGCGTCGACACCGGCCGGGGCGCCGGTGACCTCCTGACGGTCGTCGGCGCGCTGCTCGGCGCCCAGGTCGGCGAGTCGCTGCGGATGGAGGGCCGCTGGGGCTCCCACCCGCAGTACGGCAAGCAGTTCCAGGTGGACAACTACACCACCGTGCTCCCGGCCACCGTCCAGGGCATCCGCCGCTATCTCGGCTCCGGCCTGGTCAAGGGCATCGGGCCGGTCTTCGCCGACCGCATCACCCAGCACTTCGGCCTGGACACCCTGAAGGTCATCGAGGAGGAGCCCAAGCGCCTGATCGAGGTGCCCGGCCTCGGCCCCAAGCGGACCAGGAAGATCGCCGACGCCTGGGAGGAGCAGAAGGCGATCAAGGAGGTCATGCTCTTCCTCCAGACCGTCGAGGTCTCCACCTCGATCGCGGTGCGCATCTACAAGAAGTACGGCGACGCGTCGATCTCGGTGGTGAAGAACCAGCCGTACCGGCTGGCCGCCGACGTCTGGGGCATCGGCTTCCTGACCGCCGACAAGATCGCGCAGTCCGTCGGCATCCCGCACGACAGCCCGGAGCGGGTCAAGGCGGGCCTCCAGTACGCGCTGTCGCAGTCCACCGACCAGGGCCACTGCTTCCTGCCCGAGGAGCGGCTGATCACGGACGCGGTCAAGCTCCTCCAGGTGGACACCGGGCTCGTCATCGAGTGCCTCGCCGCACTCGCCGAGCCCCCCGAGGACGGCGCCGACCCCGGAGTCGTGCGCGAGAAGGTGCCCGGCCAGGACGGCGGCGAGGCGGTGACGGCGATCTACCTCGTGCCCTTCCACCGGGCCGAGCTGTCCCTGTCCGCCCAGCTGCTGCGCCTGCTGCGCGTCGACGCCGACCGGATGCCCGCCTTCCGGGACGTCGCGTGGGACAAGGCGCTGACCTGGCTGAAGGGCCGTACGGGGGCCGACCTCGCCCCCGAGCAGGAGGCGGCGGTCAGGCTTGCGCTGACCGAGAAGGTGGCCGTGCTGACCGGCGGCCCCGGCTGCGGCAAGTCCTTCACGGTGCGCTCGATCGTGGAGTTGGCGCGGGCCAAGAAGGCCAAGGTGGTGCTGGCCGCGCCCACCGGCCGGGCCGCCAAGCGCCTGTCGGAGCTCACCGGCGCCGAGGCCTCCACCGTGCACCGCCTGCTGGAGCTCAAGCCCGGCGGGGACGCGGCCTACGACCGGGACCGCCCGCTGGACGCCGACCTGGTGGTCGTGGACGAGGCGTCCATGCTGGACCTGCTGCTCGCCAACAAGCTGGTCAAGGCCGTGCCCCCGGGCGCGCACCTGCTGTTCGTCGGGGACGTGGACCAGCTCCCCAGCGTGGGCGCCGGCGAGGTGCTGCGCGACCTGCTGGCCGACGGCAGCCCGGTGCCCGCCGTCCGCCTCACACGCGTCTTCCGCCAGGCCCAGCAGTCGGGTGTGGTGACCAACGCGCACCGGATCAACGCCGGGCAGCATCCGCTGACCGACGGCATGAAGGACTTCTTCCTCTTCGTCGAGGACGACACCGAGGAGGCCGGCCGGCTCACCGTGGACGTGGCGGCGCGCCGGATCCCGGCCCGGTTCGGGCTCGACCCGCGCAGGGACGTGCAGGTGCTCGCGCCCATGCACCGGGGCCCGGCGGGCGCCGGCACGCTGAACGGCCTGCTCCAGCAGGCGGTCACCCCGGGCCGCCCCGACCTGCCGGAGAAGCGGTTCGGCGGCCGGGTCTTCCGCGTCGGAGACAAGGTCACCCAGATTCGCAACAATTACGAGAAGGGGGAAAACGGTGTCTTCAACGGCACCGTGGGCGTGGTCACCTCGCTCGACCCGGTCGACCAGCGTCTGACGGTGCTGACGGACGAGGACGAGGAGGTGCCGTACGAGTTCGACGAACTGGACGAACTGGCGCACGCGTACGCGGTGACCATCCACCGCTCGCAGGGCAGCGAGTATCCGGCCGTGGTGATCCCGGTTACCACAGGCGCCTGGATGATGCTCCAGCGCAACCTGCTCTACACGGCGGTGACCCGGGCCAAGAAGCTGGTCGTCCTCGTCGGCTCGCGCAAGGCCATCGGCCAGGCGGTGCGCACGGTGTCGGCGGGGCGGCGCTGCACGGCGCTGGACTTCCGCCTCGGCGGCTGAAAACCGCCGTCCTGCGGGCCGGAAGCCGCTGTCTGACGCCACGTCAACAAAAATGATCGATCAAATGAGTCGTAAAGGTCACACAGCACTTCCCGTGGCCGAAGCGAGGGGGCAGGATGAACAGGTTGACGGCACTGAGTGCCGCCAATGGGCCCAATGGTCGACCCCGAGTGCACTCTCCTGAGCCAAATGGGGGATGGTAGAGACAGTCAGGGCACCTCGAAGATGAGGCACTACGTCGGTGAGGGAAGACGTGAGCGACAACTCTGTAGTTCTGCGGTACGACGGCGGCGAGTACACCTACCCGGTGGTCGACAGCACCGTCGGCGACAAGGGCTTCGACATCGGGAAGCTGCGCGCCCAGACCGGTCTCGTGACCTTGGACAGCGGATACGGCAACACGGCCGCCTACAAATCCGCCATCACCTATCTCGACGGTGAGCAGGGCATCCTCCGGTACCGCGGCTACCCGATCGAACAGCTGGCCGAGCGCTCCACCTTCCTGGAGGTGGCCTACCTGCTGATCAACGGTGAGCTGCCGACCGTCGACGAGCTCACCTCGTTCAAGAACGAGGTCACGCAGCACACCCTGCTGCACGAGGACGTCAAGAACTTCTACACGGGCTTCCCGCGCGACGCCCACCCGATGGCGATGCTGTCGTCGGTCGTCTCGGCGCTGTCGACCTTCTACCAGGACAGCCACAACCCGTTCGACGAGAAGCAGCGCAACCTCTCCACGATCCGCCTGCTCGCCAAGCTCCCGACGATCGCGGCGTACGCGTACAAGAAGTCGATCGGTCACCCGTTCGTCTACCCGCGCAACGATCTCGGTTACGTCGAGAACTTCCTGCGCATGACCTTCTCGGTGCCCGCGCAGGAGTTCGAGCCGGACCCGGTCGTGGCCGCCGCGCTGGACAAGTTGCTGATCCTGCACGCCGACCACGAGCAGAACTGCTCGACCTCGACGGTCCGCCTGGTCGGCTCCTCGCAGGCCAACATGTTCGCCTCGATCTCGGCCGGCATCAGCGCCCTGTGGGGCCCGCTGCACGGCGGCGCCAACCAGTCCGTCCTGGAGATGCTCGAGGGCATCCGCGACTCGGGCAACGACGTCGACACCTTCATCCGCAAGGTGAAGAACAAGGAGGACGGCGTCCGCCTGATGGGCTTCGGCCACCGGGTCTACAAGAACTTCGACCCGCGCGCCAAGATCATCAAGGCCGCCGCGCACGACGTGCTCTCCGCGCTGGGCAAGGAGGACGAGCTCCTCGACATCGCCCTGAAGCTGGAGGAGCACGCCCTGTCCGACGACTACTTCGTCGAGCGCAAGCTCTACCCGAACGTCGACTTCTACACCGGCCTGATCTACCGGGCCATGGGCTTCCCGACCGAGATGTTCACGGTCCTGTTCGCCCTCGGCCGGCTGCCGGGCTGGATCGCCCAGTGGCACGAGATGATCAAGGAGCCGGGCTCCCGCATCGGCCGCCCGCGCCAGATCTACACGGGCGTGGTCGAGCGCGACTTCGTCCCGGTCGAGGAGCGCTGAGCCTTCCGGCGGCGCCATTGGCCCCATAGCGTCACCCGGCCCCGTATCCCGCGCGAGTTCGCGGGTGCGGGGCCTCGTGCTGTGCGGAGCGCCCCGGAGGCGTACCGGTACGGGAACGGACCACAGAGGAAACGCAGCAGGAAGAAGGCCGAGGAAGAAGCGGAAGGCGCCCCGGAGCGCCGGTCCCCCCACGGGCCGACGACCAGGGCGCCTTCCCATGTCCCGGTGCGGATTCCCCCCACGGGATCCGGCCGGGCGTTCAAGGACCAGCGCCTGAATCGCTGTGAGCACAACGAGCAGAACTCGTCGCACCTGGTGCTGTGCGGTCTGCCGGGACGCGCACGCGCGGGAGGGCCGCTCAAAGCTTCCCGGTGTACGTGCCCCGGCAACGCACCTCTGAGGAAGTCCCCCAAGACATCCCCAGATGCCGGTCAGCGCCCCCCAAGACGCTGGCCCGACATCGCCAACTTAGACCTTCGAACCCCTTCGATGGTTACGTTCACATCACTGTGATCTGCGTCTCTTGCATATGTCCGTTAGGTACGCAAGAGCCCAAGTATGGCGACCGGTACCCAAGCGTAAGGATGATGCGCGAGCCTTGTGAAGAGCTTATGTGAGGCGCGCGTTGGACTCTAGAGGGACTCTTACTTCGGTCTCGACTGCTTTTCATTCAGCGGAACGTGCGCAGCCGCAGACTGTTCGTCACCACGAACACCGACGAGAACGCCATCGCCGCTCCCGCGATCATCGGATTGAGCAGTCCGGCGGCGGCCAGCGGCAGCGCGGCCACGTTGTAGCCGAAGGCCCACACGAGGTTGCCCTTGATGGTGGCAAGGGTGCGCCGGGACAGGCGGATGGCGTCCGCGGCCACCCGGAGGTCCCCGCGCACCAGGGTCAGATCCCCGGCCTCGATGGCGGCGTCCGTCCCGGTGCCCATGGCCAGACCCAGGTCGGCGGTGGCGAGCGCGGCGGCGTCGTTGACCCCGTCGCCGACCATCGCCACCGTGCGCCCCTCGGCCCGCAGCCGCCTGACGGCCTCGACCTTCTCCTCGGGCAGCACCTCGGCGACCACGTCCTGCGGGTCGATCCCGACGGCGCGTGCCACGGCCTCGGCGACGGCGCGGTTGTCCCCGGTCAGCAGGACCGGCCGCAGCCCCAGCGCGCGCAACTGCGCCACGGCCTGCGCACTGGTCTCCTTGACCGCGTCCGCGACGGCGATGACACCGCGTGCCGCCCCGTCCCAGCCGACGACGACCGTCGTACGGCCCTCGCTCTCCGCCTCGCGCCGGGCGCGCGCCACCTCCTCGGGCAGCTCCGCGGTGAGTTCCACGAGCCGTCCCACGGCCACGTCATGGCCCTCCACGCGCCCGCGCACGCCGCGTCCGGGGACGTTCTCGAAGTGCTCGACCGGGGGCAGCGGTCCGACCCGTTCCTCGGCGCCTGCGGCCACGGCCCGCGCGATCGGGTGCTCCGAGGCGTGCTCCAGCGCGCCCGCGAGGCGCAGCAACTGCTTCTCGTCGGTGCCCTCGGCGGCGTGGACCTCCTGGAGGGTCATCCGGCCCGTGGTGACCGTTCCGGTCTTGTCCAGGACGACGGTGTCCACACGGCGGGTGGACTCCAGCACCTCGGGGCCCTTGATGAGGATGCCGAGCTGGGCGCCCCGGCCGGTGCCGACCATCAGCGCGGTCGGCGTGGCCAGGCCCAGCGCGCAAGGGCAGGCGATGATGAGCACCGCGACGGCCGCGGTGAACGCGGCGGTCACCTCACCGGTGGCGAAGAGCCAGGCGAGCAGGGTGCCGACGGCGATGAGCAGGACGACCGGCACGAAGACCGCCGATATGCGGTCGGCCAGCCGCTGCACCTCGGCCTTGCCGCTCTGCGCGTCCTCGACGAGCTGCGCCATCCGCGCGAGCTGCGTGTCCGCGCCGATCCGGGTGGCCTCGACGACCAGCCGGCCGCCCGCGTTGACCGTGGCGCCGGTGACCGTGTCGCCGGGGCCGACGTCCACGGGCACCGACTCGCCGGTGAGCATCGAGGCGTCGACCGCCGAGCTGCCCTCGACGACCGCGCCGTCGGTGGCGATCTTCTCGCCGGGCCGTACGACGAACCGGTCCCCGACCGCCAGCGCGGCCACCGGGATCCTGGTCTCCGCTCCGCCCCGCAGTACGGAGACGTCCTTCGCGCCCAGTTCCAGCAGTGCCCGAAGCGCCGCGCCCGCCCGCCGCTTGGAGCGGGCCTCCAGATAGCGGCCGAGCAGGATGAACGCGACGACCCCGGCGGCGACCTCCAGATAGATCGTGGAGGCCGCGTCCACCCGGGAGACGGTGAGGCGGAACTCGTGGCGCATGCCGGGCATGCCCGCGTCGCCCAGGAACAGCGCCCACAGCGACCAGCCGAACGCGGCCAGGGTGCCGATCGAGACGAGGGTGTCCATGGTGGCCGCGCCGTGCCGGGCGTTGGTCAGGGCCGCCCGGTGGAACGGCAGTCCGCCCCAGACGACGACCGGCGCGGCGAGGGTCAGCGAGAGCCACTGCCAGTTCGTGAACTGAAGGGCCGGGACCATCGCGAGCAGCACGACGGGGGCGGCGAGGAGCGCGGAGACGACCAGGCGCCCGCGCAGGGAGGCCAGTTCGGGATCCCGCGGCGCCCGCTCCTCGTCCGGCCGGGACTCCGCGTCCGTCGCCGGTCCGGGTGCCGGCGGCGGGGGCTCCTCCGCCGTGTAGCCGGTCTTGACCACGGTGGCGATCAGATCGGCGACCGATACCCCGGTGGGGTAGGAGACCCTGGCCTTCTCCGTGGCGAAGTTGACCGCCGCGGTGACGCCGTCGATGCGGTTGAGCTTCTTCTCGACGCGGGCCGCGCAGGAGGCGCAGGTCATCCCCCCGATGAGGAGCTCGACCTCGGCGGCGCCGGGCCGGTCGGCCGTGGGCGTCTGCGGGGCGGCGCGGGTGTTCATCCTCGGAACTCCAGACGACGTACGGGCGGGTGGACCGGCCCTCGTCAGGCCTCGCCGACGAGTTCGAAGCCGGCCTC
Source organism: Streptomyces sp. NPDC047453 (assembly GCF_040643155.1). Classification (NCBI taxonomy): domain Bacteria; kingdom Bacillati; phylum Actinomycetota; class Actinomycetes; order Kitasatosporales; family Streptomycetaceae; genus Streptomyces; species Streptomyces sp. NPDC047453. The sequence goes on from NZ_JBEYTS010000072.1 coordinate 6,916, forward strand.
GTCGACGGCGGCGCGCACCGCCTCCGTCTCCAGCGGGGAGGCGGAGACGACGGTGACCTCGCCGGTGGAGGCGACGGCCTTCACCGAGCTGACGCCGGGCAGCTCGGAGATCTCGGCGGACACGGAACCCTCGCAGTGTCCGCAGCTCATCCCGCTCACCTTGTAGACGGTGGTGACGGTGTCCGGGGTGCCGGTCTGGGCGGTCATGTCGTTCTCCTCGTCGTGGTGGGTGGGGCGTAGGGGGCCACGGTGGCCCGCCACTTTCCAGATTATACCCCTAGGGGGTATTCCTCCAAGGAGCCGCGCCCGATGACCGAAGCCGGGTCGAGGCAGGCCGCACGACAGGCCGCCCGTGCCCGGGATGTGCCCGCGTACTACGGTTTCGCCGGCGGCGGTGTGCCGTAGTGAACCGGACGGAAGGCGAGGCGGCGGGATGCGGGCTGTGGTGTTCGAGCGGTACGGGGAGCCGGCCGAGGTGCGCGAGGTGGCCGACCCGAGGCCCGCGGAGCACGGGGTCGTGGTGCGCGTCGAGGCGACCGGCCTGTGCCGCAGCGACTGGCACGGCTGGCAGGGCCACGACCCCGACGTCGCGCTGCCGCACGTGCCGGGGCACGAACTCGCGGGGACCGTCGAGGAGGTGGGCCCCCGGGTGACCCGCTGGCGGCCCGGCGACCGGGTGACCGTCCCCTTCGTCTGCGCCTGCGGCACCTGCCCCGCCTGTGCGGCGGGCGACCAGCAGGTGTGCGAGCGGCAGACCCAGCCGGGCTTCACGCACTGGGGCTCCTTCGCCCAGTACGTGGCGCTCGACCACGCCGACGTGAACCTGGTCGCCGTGCCCGAGGGCCTGTCCTTCGCCACGGCGGCCTCGCTCGGCTGCCGGTTCGCCACGGCGTACCGCGCGGTGGTCCAGCAGGGCCGGGCCGCCGCCGGCGACTGGGTCGCCGTGCACGGCTGCGGGGGCGTGGGCCTGTCGGCGGTGATGATCGCGGCGGCCGCGGGGGCCAGGGTGGTCGCGGTGGACGTGTCCGCCCAGGCCCTGGACCTGGCGCGGAGGTTCGGCGCCGCGCAGTGCGTGGACGCGTCCGCCGTCAAGGACACGGCGGAGCGGGTGCGCGAGCTGACCGGCGGCGGCGCCCATCTCTCGCTCGACGCGCTCGGCTCGCCCGTCACCTGCGCGGCCTCGGTGAACGGCCTGCGCCGCCGGGGCCGCCACGTCCAGGTCGGTCTGCTGCCCTCCACGACGGGCACCACCCCGGTGCCCATGGCGCGCGCGATCGCCCTGGAACTCGAACTCCTGGGCAGCCACGGCATGGCCGCGCACGCCTATCCGGAGATGATGGAGCTGGTACGGGCCGGTGTGCTGCGCCCCGACCTGCTGGTGACGTCGGCCATCCCGCTGGCGGCCGTCCCGGACGCGCTCGCGGCGATGGGCACGGCACCGGGATCCGGGGTCACGGTCATCGAGCCGTGGAGCTGACCTGACAGTGCCCCACCTCGCGTGGGGCACCGTCATGCCGGCGAACGGGGAAGGGAGCCGGGCCCGCGGCCCGGCAGCGGTGGTTCAGTCGGCTCTGCGGCCGCGGTTGCCGGGCCGGGCGGCGACCCAGTCGCGGACGGTGTCGGCGTACCAGTAGGGCCTGCCGCGCTCCACATGGTCGGGTGGTGGCAGCAGGCCGTGTTTGCGGTAGGACCGCACGGTGTCCGGCTGCACCCGGATGTGCGCCGCGATCTCCTTGTACGACCAGAGCCTTCGGTCGGTCATGACGTGCACCTCCCCGCGCGCACCACGGCGGCGGCCGGAGAGGCCGTCGGGGGAGCCGGGCGCTGCGCTGGCGATCTCCAAGCCTGTGATCGGTGAACGACACGGACCGCGCACCGGCAAGCGGCTGTCGGCCGGGTGTGACCGGGGGGCCGCGTACCCGCGACATGTGTGACACGGCAGAGGTTTTTGTGACACAGCTGAAGCAAGCGATCTACCCGCCGGAGGGTTTACGCGACCGGATGGCGGACCCTCTCGTCCGTATGTCCGGACAAACCATTGACAGGGGTCCGTGCCCGGCACTAGAACCGGGGGAACCGGGGGAGTCGAGGCGAAGGGAAGCCGAGGGCAGCCGATGGCGTGCGACCTGATCACCGCGGGGCCGTACGCGCCCTGGGACGGCCCGTCCGGCCAAGAGTTTCCCCACCCGAGCGGCGAGGGCACGCTGGGTGCAGACCCGCACGCGCCCCGTGGCGCCCGGGCACAGAACGCCTCCGGCGCGGGACGCCGCTTCGCCCTGGCAGGAGCGAAGTGCGAGCGTCGACTCCCCGCCCGCTACGGCCCCGCGCCGGAGGTCCCGACAGCCCACCGCGGGGCGGCGGCCGTCCGCACCCCGCCCGGCCGCGGAATCCGCACACCGTCCGCACCGGGGCGCGCGGCGGACACTCCCACATGTGTCTACGCGGAGACGGAAACCGCAGACACAGTGTCGGGCGCGCCCTGGGCGTGTGCCTGGTGGGATGTACCTGTGGCCGGGACCGCGACGCGCCTGTCGCCGGTCACGGCACACGAGCTCGACGAACGGCACGTTTCGACCCGTCGCCGCCATCTGTGAAGGAGTAACCGGGCATGACGAAGATCGTCAACCACTGGATCGGCGGGAAGACCGCCGAAGGCGCCTCGGGGACGTACGGGCCGGTCACGGACCCGGCGACCGGCGAGGTCACCACGAAGGTCGCGTTCGCCTCCGTGGAGGAGGTGGACGCCGCGGTCGCCGCCGCCAAGGACGCGTACCTGACCTGGGGGCAGTCCTCGCTGGCCCAGCGGACCTCGATCCTGTTCAAGTTCCGTGCGCTGCTGGACGCCCACCGCGACGAGATCGCCGAGCTGATCACCGCCGAGCACGGCAAGGTGCACTCCGACGCGCTCGGCGAGGTCGCGCGCGGCCTGGAGATCGTCGACCTGGCCTGCGGCATCAACGTCCAGCTCAAGGGCGAGCTGTCCACCCAGGTCGCCAGCCGCGTCGACGTGGCCGCGATCCGGCAGCCGCTGGGCGTGGTCGCCGGCATCACGCCGTTCAACTTCCCGGCGATGGTCCCGATGTGGATGTTCCCCATCGCCATCGCGTGCGGCAACACCTTCGTGCTGAAGCCGAGCGAGAAGGACCCGTCGGCCTCCCTGAAGATCGCCGAGCTGCTGGCCGAGGCCGGGCTGCCCGACGGCGTCTTCAACGTGGTCCACGGCGACAAGGTGGCCGTGGACCGCCTCCTGGAGCACCCCGACGTCAAGGCGGTCTCCTTCGTCGGCTCCACCCCGATCGCCCGCTACATCCACACCACCGCCTCCGCGAACGGCAAGCGCGTGCAGGCCCTCGGCGGCGCCAAGAACCACATGCTGGTGCTGCCGGACGCCGACCTGGACGCGGCCGCCGACGCCGCCGTCTCGGCCGCGTACGGCTCGGCGGGTGAGCGCTGCATGGCCATCTCGGCCGTCGTCGCGGTCGGTTCGATCGGCGACGAGCTGGTGGAGAAGATCCGCGAGCGCGCCGAGAAGATCAAGATCGGTCCGGGCAACGACCCGTCCTCCGAGATGGGCCCGCTGATCACCAAGGCGCACCGCGACAAGGTGGCCTCGTACGTGGAGAACGCCGCGAGCGAGGGCTCCGAGGTCGTCCTGGACGGCACCGGCTACACGGTCGAGGGCTTCGAGGACGGCCACTGGGTCGGCATCTCGCTGCTGGACAAGGTGCCGACCAGCGCCAAGGCCTACCAGGACGAGATCTTCGGCCCGGTACTGTGCGTGCTGCGCGTGGACAGCTACGACGAGGGCGTGGCACTGATCAACGCCTCGCCGTTCGGCAACGGCACCGCGATCTTCACCCGGGACGGCGGCGCGGCCCGTCGCTTCCAGCTGGAGGTCGAGGCCGGCATGGTCGGCGTCAACGTGCCGATCCCGGTGCCGGTGGGCTACCACTCCTTCGGCGGCTGGAAGGACTCGCTCTTCGGCGACCACCACATCTACGGCAACGACGGCACGCACTTCTACACGCGCGGCAAGGTCGTCACCACCCGCTGGCCGGACCCGTCCGAGGCTCCGGCGGGCGTGGACCTCGGGTTCCCGCGCAACCACTGACCGTCGCACCCCCGATCGTCGCCGCAGGCGATGACGAGGCCGTCCGCTATGCGGACGGCCTCATCTTTTTTCGAGTGCGCGCTGCGGTTCCCGTACGCCCGTAAGGGCCCGAACAATCGGACCGTTCGACGAGTGAATCAGTTGTAGATCGTTGTTCCGCCGCGAATTCCGTAGGTTAACGACCATTGACTCGGCGGTTTTCGTTGATGTTCGATATCCGGGCCGGGAGCGGACGAGAGCACGTACGACCGCGAACCGCCGGAGGCGATAGCGCGCTCCCCGGCCCCTCACCTGTTGCACAAGTCGATCGGAACCGCTGCATGACCGACATGCTCCGCTCTGTCGAGAACGCCGTCCCCGAAGTGGCCGGCAGTCCCACAGAGGCGACGGACAGCCCCACCAAGCTCAAGCGCTCCATCGGGGTCGTCGGCGGCACCCTCCTCACCCTCTCGTGCGTGACCCCCGCCTCCACGCTGTTCGTGGTCGTGCCCGACCTCCTCGGCACGCTCGGCACCGCCACCGCCCTCACCATCGCCATCGGCTCCCTGCTCTGCATCGCCGTGGCGTTCTGCTACTCCGAGCTGGGCACCCTCATCCCCAGCGCGGGCGGCGAGTACGCCATGGTGTCGACCATGGCCGGGCGGCTGGCGGGCTGGCTGGTCTTCGTGCTGTCCCTGCTCGTCGTCATGATCGTCCCGCCGGTGATCGCGATGGGCACCGCGGACTACCTGGCGCCGATCGTGCACCTCGACCCGGCCTGGACCGGTGCCGGCGTGATGCTGCTGGCCACCCTCGCCGGCCTGCTGGACCTGCGCGCCAACGCCTGGATCACCGGCATCTTCCTGGTCCTGGAGGTCATCGCGGCGGGCGTGGTCGCGCTGCTGGGCTTCGCGCACAGCCACCGGGGCGTCGGCAGCCTGGTCTCCATGCAGGTGGCCGGCGCGGACGGGCACACGGACGCCGTGACGGCCATGCTCGTCATCTCCGGGCTCGCCATCGCGCTCTTCGCCACCCAGGGCTTCTCCACCGCCGTCTACCTCTCCGAGGAGCTGGAGAACCCGCGCCGCAACGTCGCCCGCACGGTGCTCGCCACCCTCGCCATCTCCTCCGTGATCATCCTCGTGCCGGTCGTCGCCATCACCATGGGCGCCTCCGACATCAAGGAGCTGGCCGCAGGCAACCTGAGCTCGATGGTGATCGCCTGGTCCAACTCCGCGGTCGGCACCTTCGTCAGCCTCTGCGTGGCCCTGGCGATCATCAACGCCGGCATCGTCATGGTCATCCAGAACTCCCGCGTGCTGTTCGCCTCCGCCCGCGACAAGGCCTGGCCCTCGGCGGTGAACAACGTCTTCTCCCGGCTCGGCCGCTTCGGCTCCCCCTGGGTCGCCACCCTCGCGGTGGGCGTCCCCGGCGCGCTGCTGTGCTTCGTCAACCTGGACACCCTGTACGGCGTCACGGGCGTCTCGGTGACCGGCATGTACCTGCTGGTCGCGGTCGCCGCGCTGCTGTCCCGCCGCGGCTCCCACAAGCACACGGCCGCCTGGCGCATGCCGCTGTGGCCTGCCGTGCCCGTGCTGCTCATCGCGTTCCTGGCCTACATCCTCAGCCGGCAGGAGATCACCTACCTGCTGTGGACGGGCGGCATCATGGCGGTCGCCACCCTCTACTGGGCCTTCTACCTCCGCCCCCGCCGCGACACCCGCTGGCTGGTGTCGATCCCGGAGGACACCCAGCCGTAGGACGACGCGCCGCGTACCGCGTCCGCGGTACACCGCGGCGGCCCCGTACTCCCCGGGGAGGGGCGGAGGTTCGGTCCGGCGGCGGCTTCGGTCGCCGGCGGCGGCCCGTACGGTGGAGGACATGGATCTTCGACTGCCCGGATTGCGCGGGCTGCCGCGGAGGCCCCGGCGCCTGCTGGCCGCCGGGGCCGCCGTCGTCGTGCTGGCCGGTGCCGGCACGTGGACGGCGATCGCCTCCGACGACCCGCCTCCTGTGCACCGCGCCGACCGGATGATGACCACGGGCGACGGGGTGCGGATCGACACCTCGTACTTCACCCCGGCCACGCCCGGCCGCCACCCCGCCGTCCTGCTCGGGCACGGCTTCGGCGGCAGCAAGGACGACGTACGGCGGCAGGCGCAGGACCTCGCCAGGGACGGGTACGCGGTGCTGACGTGGTCGGCGCGCGGCTTCGGCAGATCCACCGGCAAGATCGGGCTGAACGACCCCGAGGGCGAGGTCGCCGACGTCTCCAAGCTGATCGACTGGCTCGCGCGACGGCCCGAGGTGCAGCTCGACGGGCCCGGCGACCCGCGGGTGGGCGTGGCCGGAGCCTCCTACGGCGGAGCGATCTCCCTGCTCGCCGCCGGACACGACCGCCGGGTGGACGCCATCGCCCCGGCGATCACCTACTGGAACCTCGCGGACGCGCTCTTCCCGGGCGGCGTCTTCAAGAAGCTGTGGGCGGGCGCCTTCATCAACTCCGGCGGCGGATGCGCCGAGTTCGAGCCCGCGCTGTGCCGGATGTACGAGCGGGTCGCCGAGTCGGGCAAGCCGGACGCCGAGGCGCGCGCACTGCTCCAGGAGCGCTCGCCGTCCGCCGTCGCCGACCGCATCAAGGTGCCGACCCTGCTGGTGCAGGGCCAGACCGACTCCCTCTTCCCGCTCGGCCAGGCCGACGCCGCCGCCCGGGCGATCCGGGCGACCGGCGCCCCGGTCGACGTCGACTGGATCGCGGGCGGCCACGACGGCGGCGACCTGGAGACCGGCCGGGTCGAGGCACGCGTGAAGACCTGGTTCGACCGGTACCTCAAGGGCGAAAAGAACGCCGACACGGGCCCCGCCTTCCGCATCACCCGCACCGGCGGGGTCGACTCCACCGACGGCCGGGCCCTGCTGCGGGGCGCGAGCGGCAGCGCCTATCCGGGACTGGACGGCGGGCAGCGGTCCATCGCGCTGCGCGGAGGCGAGCGGCGCTTCGAGAACCCCGCCGGGGCCAACCCGCCCGCCGTGTCCTCCCTGCCGGGCCTCGGCGGCTCCGGTGGCCTGGCCCAGCTGTCCTCGCTCGGCGTCGGGGTGTCCCTGGACTTCCCCGGCCAGTACGCGCGGTTCGACTCCGCGCCGCTCGGCGGCGGCCTGCGCATCACCGGATCGCCCATGGTGACCGTCCACGTCACCTCGACCGCCGACGACGCGGTGCTCTTCGCCAAGCTGTACGACGTGGGACCGGGCAAGGAGCAGCCGGTGCTGCCCGCCCAGCTGGTGGCCCCCGTGCGCGTCGAGGGCGCCAAGGCCGGCAAGGACGTCACCCTCACCCTCCCGGCGATCGATCACGAGGTGCAGAAGGGCCACCGGCTCCGCCTGGTCCTCGCCTCCACCGACCTCGGCTATGCCTCACCGGCCGCCCCCGCGACGTACACCGTCGGCCTGAAGAGCGATCTGAAGGTGCCGACCGCGCCGGGCGTGACCACCGCGGCGGCGCCGCTGCCCGGCTGGGTGTGGTGGCTGCCGGCGGCCGGCGCGGCGGTCGCGCTCGCCCTGCTGCTGACCGCCCGCCGCCGCACCGCCGCGCCCGCACCCGACCCGGAACTGGCCGACGTCCCGCTGCGGATCACCGGCCTGAGCAAGCGGTACGCGAGGTCGGCGGACCGGTACGCGGTACGGGACCTGTCGTTCCAGGTGGACAAGGGCCAGGTCCTCGGCCTGCTCGGGCCGAACGGCGCGGGCAAGACGACCACCCTGCGCATGCTGATGGGCCTGATCCAGCCGGACGCCGGCGAGATCCGCGTCTTCGGCCACGCCGTCCGGCCCGGCGCGCCCGTGCTGTCGCGGGTCGGCGCCTTCGTCGAGGGCGCCGGCTTCCTGCCCCATCTGTCCGGCCGGGAGAACCTGGAGCTGTACTGGCGGGCCACCGGCCGCCCGCCCGAGGACGCACACCTGGACGAGGCCCTCCGGATCGCCAGCCTCGGCGACGCGCTGGCCCGCGCGGTACGCACCTACTCGCAGGGCATGCGCCAGCGCCTGGCGATCGCGCAGGCCATGCTGGGCCTGCCGGACCTGCTGATCCTGGACGAGCCCACCAACGGCCTCGACCCGCCCCAGATCCGAGAGATGCGCGAGGTGATGATCCGTTACGCGGCCGACGGCCGCACGGTGATCGTCTCCAGCCATCTGCTCTCGGAGGTCGAACAGTCCTGCACGCACCTGGTCGTGATGGACCGGGGACGGCTGGTGCAGGCGGGTCCGGTCGGTGAGATCGTCGGCTCCGGGGACACCCTGCTGGTCGGCACCGCCACCCCGGTGGAGGACCCGGTCGTGGAGAAGGTGTCCGCCCTGCCGGGCGTCGCCTCGGCACTGCGGACCGAGGACGGCCTCCTGGTCCGGCTGGAGACCGGCGGCACGGCGCGGGGGCTGGTCGTGGAGCTGGTCCGGCTGGAGGTGCCCGTCGTCTCGGTCGGCCCCCACCGCCGGCTCGAAGACGCCTTCCTCACCCTGATCGGAGGTTCCGCATGAGCACGCTCGCCGAGAGCAGCGAGGTCGCCTCCGGATACCGGGCGGGCCGCACCCTGCCCCTGAGGGTGGAGCTGGTGCGGCAGCTCAAGCGGCGCCGCACACTCGTCATGGGCGGCATCCTGGCCGCGCTGCCCGTCGTGCTGGCCGTCGCCTTCGCGATCGGCGGCGGTCCGGGCGGCCGCAGCGGCCGGGTGACGCTGATGGACACGGCCACCGCGTCCGCGGCCAACTTCGCCGCGGTGAACCTGTTCGTCTCGGCCGGCTTCCTGCTGGTGATCCCGGTGGCGCTGTTCTGCGGGGACACGGTGGCCTCGGAGGCGAGCTGGTCCTCCCTGCGCTACCTGCTCGCCGCGCCCGTGCCGCGGGCCCGGCTGCTGTGGTCCAAGCTCGTCGTCGGACTCGGGCTCAGCCTGGCGGCGATGCTGCTGCTGCCGCTGGTGGCCCTCGCCGTCGGCACGGCCGCCTACGGCTGGGGCCCGCTGGAGATCCCCACCGGTGGCGCGCTGGACGCGGGCACCGCGGCGCAGCGGCTGCTGGTGGTCGTGGCGTACATCTTCGTGTCGCAACTGGTCACCGCGGCACTGGCGTTCTGGCTGTCCACCAGGACGGACGCGCCGCTCGGCGCCGTGGGCGGTGCCGTCGGCCTGACCATCGTGGGCAACGTCCTGGACGCCGTCACGGCCCTCGGGCACTGGCGCGACTTCCTGCCCGCGCACTGGCAGTACGCCTGGGCCGACGCCGTGCAGCCGCACCCCGAGTGGTCCGGGATGATCCAGGGCACGGCGGTCTCCGTCAGCTACGCGCTGGTGCTGTTCGCCCTGGCCTTCCGCGGGTTCGCCCGCAAGGACGTGGTGTCGTAGCAGTCGCGCTTGCGGCGGGCCCGCCCGAACCACCGGGCGGCCCGCCGCGAACCCGTTCCCGTACGTGGTCGAGTTGACGTAGCTCCCCCACGAGTTCAGGCCGTTCGTGACGGTCGGCCCGCCGTCGCGGCGACGGCCGCGGTGGCGACAAACTTCCTCATCACTGACCAGTCCTTTCTGAAAAACCGCGTTCCACGCCGGAGCGCTCTGGTCAACTGCGCGGCCACACCCCGGTTTCTCCCGTTCACTCCGTCGGTCGAGGGTGCGGACTGATTGTGTGTTTTTTGGAATCCGTGATTTTCCGGAGTTTTGGATGCGGTGGCGTCCAAGCGGGTGAACCCCCGCAACCAAACATGCGGCGCCGGGTTGATGAGGGCGTAGGACCTGCGTCGCTAAGAGGAAAGGACCGCGCAGTGCTCAAGAAGGCAAAGGTCGCCGCGGCGGCCGCCGCTTCTGTCGTCGATATGCCGGTGACGGCCGCTCCCGCGGCGCTTGCCATCGGCGACGACAGTGGCCCGACCGTCTCGAACGGCGCCGGAGCCTCGTCGTCGTTCGGCAACTCGGCCACGAGGGCACTGTGAGCCCGCAGTTCTCGCCGACCCGGGGGTCGCTCAACAAGCCGTGCCTCGGCCTGGGCGACACCAGCGCCGGTGTGCTGCAGGCCGTCGACGTCCAGGACGTTCCGGTTCTGTCGGACCAGCAGAACCAGCAGTGCTCGGACACCTCCACCCAGGCCAAGCGGGACGCCGCGCTTTCGCACCTCCGGGACAACCTGTCGGTTTTCTCCGCCAACACCGGGAGCTGAGTCGAGTCAGGTGGCCCATGGTCCTTTGCCGCTTCGGCCGAGGACTGCCCGGACCTTTCCGAAGAGCTCTTTCCGGCAATGCAGTCGAGGGTGAATCGTATGGCCGCGAGGGTCAATCGAGTGAAGTGCTCGGCGACTCACGTTCCGCGTTTTCCCATTACGGCTATTCCTCGTTCAGCATCACGACCGTATCGGTTGTGTTCAATCGGTTTCTGACCGTCATCGGGGCATCGTCCCCAAGAAGGGAACATTTCATGAAGAAGAGCGTTGCTGTCGTCACCGGCGCCCTCGTGGCCCTGGGCATGGCCGGCCCCGCCTTCGCCGACTCCGGGGCCTCGGGTACCGCCACGAACTCCCCGGGTGTGCTCTCGGGCAACGTCATCCAGGTTCCCGTGCACGTTCCGGTCAACGTCTGCGGCAACACCGTCAACGTCATCGCGCTGCTGAACCCGGCGTTCGGCAACACCTGCGCCAACGGCTGACCGTCCGGCGCACCCAGCCGCACCGGCTGTGTCACGGCCGGCCTTGGACATCGATCTCTCGCCCAAGGCCGGCCCTCCCACTTCTTCAAGCCGCATAGACCTGGCGGCTGCAAGCAGGAAGACAACGAGATTGCGACAGACTCTGAGCAGGGGAGTGTTCGCGGCCGCCGCCGCGACGAGCATGCTGACCCTGTGCGGCAGCTACGCCCTGGCCGACTCGCAGGCCGACGGTACCGCCTCCAACTCGCCCGGCGTGCTGTCCGGGAACACCATCCAGGCACCGGTCTCGGTGCCGGTGAACGTCTGCGGTAACACCGTGAACGTGGTGGCGGCGCTCAACCCGGCGTTCGGCAACGGCTGCGCCAACGGCTCACCGGCGCCCGGGCCCCGGCCCGGGCCCGTCACGGAGCCGGAACCAGGTGTCACGCCACCGACCGGCGGCGGCTCCACGACTCCGCCTCCCCCGGGCACGCCGACGCCCACACCGGCCGCCGAAACGCCGACCACGAACACCCCGCCGCGCGTGGTGGACGAGCCGGTGGACGAGCTGGTGAACGAGCCGGTGGCCGAGCCCCAGCGTGCCCAGACCCTGCCGGCTCCGGCGGCCTTCGAGCACGCCACGCCTGACGCGGCCCCGCAGTTGGCCGAGACCGGCACCGGTGCCCTGCTGGCATCCTCGTCCGCCAGCGCGGCCCTGATCGCCGGCGGCGTGATCCTCTACCGCCGCGGCCGCGCGGCGTCGCACCGCTAGGGCTGGATCTCGCGGGCCGGCGAAGCGGCCCCCTACGGGTGCCGGACATGCTGTCCGGCACCCGTTCTTGTTTTCCCTGACGGCCGGCGTGCCCGTTCTGCTGACGGTCGGTGTGCCCGTCTTGCCGCCGGCCGGCGCACTCGTCTTCCTGCCGGCCGACGGGCTCGCGCTGGTTCTCGGTCTCGTCTGACTGGGGCCGGCGGGCTCGTCTTGCTGCCGGCCGTCGCGTCTGCCTTGCTGTCGGCCGAGCGCTCGCCTGCCTGGCGTCCGGGCGCACTTGTCTTGCCGACGTCCGGATCTGCCGCCCGCTGCCGGCCGGCCACCGGCTACGGCCCGCGCCACTCCTGGCCCACAGCCAACCCTGCCGCGCCTCTGGTCCTGGCCCACCTCTGGTCCTGGTCCGCTCCTGGTCCTGGTCCGCCCCTGGCTGTGGCTCACCTTCGGTCTTGGTCCGCCTCCGGTTCCGGCCCGCTGCCGGTCCTGGCCTGCTGCGCGTCCCGGTCCGACCCCCCGGTCCTGGTTCGCCTCCGGCCGTGGCCTGCCCCCAGTCCCAGCCCGCCCCCGGCCCTGGTCCGCTACCCGGTCCCGGCGCCCCCGGCCCCGGCCAGCCCGCGGCTCTGGTTCGCCTCCGGCCGTGGCCCGCTCCGGTCCTGGGTTCCCCCCGGGCCGGTGGCCCGCCTCCGGTCCTGGTTCGCCACTGGCCCCGGTCCGCCCTCGGTCCCGGCTTGCCTCCGGCCGTGGCCCGCCCCTCGTCCTGGCCCCGCTGCTGGTCCTGGTCCGCTTCTGGTCCTGGGCCTGCTGTGGGCCCCCTGGTTCGGCTCCGGTCCTGGATTGCCCTCCGGCCGTGGCCCGACCCTAGGTACCGACCCGCTGCCGGCCCTGGTCCGCTGCCGGTCCTGGGCCGCTGCGGGCCCCGATCCGCCCCCCTGTCCTGGTTCGCCTCCGGCCGTGGCCTGCCGCCAGTCCCAGCCCGCCCCCGGTCCAGGCTCGCCACCGGCTCCAGCCAGTCGGCGGTCCCGGTCCGCCCCCGTTCCTGGCTCGTCCCCGCTCCCGGCCCGCCTCGGTCCTGGCTTGCCGGCGGCGCCGGCCGGCCCCTGGTCGTGGCCCGTCCTCGGTGTTGGGAGGCGAGCCGGACGTGCTTGCGGAAACCTTTGAGATCACTCCTTTGGCGGCACAACTCGTGGGACTGCCACGCGTTGACACAACGCCGGGCATCCCCGCCCGGGTGTTTTTGCATCAACCCAAGGAGCACCTCTCCATGTCGCGTATCGCCAAGGGCCTGGTCCTTACCTCCGTCGCCGCAGCGGCCGTCGCCGGTGGTGCCGGCATCGCCGCCGCCAGCAGCGGCGCGACCGGCGGCGCCGCCAACTCCCCGGGCGTGCTGTCGGGCAACGTCGTCCAGGTTCCCGTGCACGTTCCGGTCAACGTCTGCGGCAACACCATCGACGTCATCGGCGTGCTGAACCCGACGTTCGGCAACGCCTGCGTCAACGGCTGACGTCCGCGCGCGTTCCTCCGTCCGGCCCCGTCCCCGGGTTCCTCCCGTGAGACGGCGGCCGGACGCGTAGGAGACCCCCTGTGTCGCAGATCCCGTAGGAGTACCCGGCGAATTCGGGCCGCCGGGGTTTCCGGTCCGGCCGCGGCTCGTTGGGCAGGGCGACGCAATGCCCCGAGGTGACCGACGTCGCCGAAGAAAGGAACACGATGAAGGCCCTGAAGGCTGCCGCCGTCCTCGCCGGGTCCCTGGCCCTCACAGGCGCCGCCGCGCCCGCGTTCGCCCAGAACGCCGCCGACCTCACGCCCAACAGCCTCAACGGCGCCGTGAACACGCTCACCAAGGGCCCCGTCGACGTCATGCCGCTCCAGCACCAGTCCGACGCCCTCAACACCGAGAACCAGGACTCGCTGCTCCACACGGTGAACGGCGCCACCCAGACCCTGAACGCCCCCAAGCCGCTGCTCGGCGGCCTGACGCTGCAGCGCTGAGCCGAGAGAGGCGTGAGCCAGCCGCCCCGTACCGGCCGGACCCGCCGTACTACTGCGGCACTCGGGGGAATCCCGTGCTGGTGGTGGCGTCAGGATCGTTGGGCGGTACGGACGTCGAGCCCCACCCGGAAAGGGACCGTACCTGACATGAAGTCGATCACAAGAGGAACCCTCGCCGCCGTCATCACGGGCGTCGCCGCAGCCATGGGCGCGGCAGAGACCCCCGCCGTCGCGGCCGGCACGGCTCCCGTCCCCGTCCCGCTGGGCGGCGCGGAGGCGGCCCTCGGCACGGAACTGCCCGAGGTCGGCGGACAACTGCCGCTGCCCACGGCGCGCGTGCCGGAACCCCCGCGCTTCGTCCAGGGACGGCTCCTGCCCGAACGCGCCGTGCCGCGGCTGCCGGTCGACGGCGGGCTGCCCGGCCTGGAGCTGCGCGCCCCGCTGGCCCACACCCTCGACGACGGCTTCGACCACGTCGGCGTCGGCCTGCCCGCCTCCGACGTGCGGAGCCTGACCCCGGGCCTCGCCCTGGACGCCCCCCTGACCGCCCCGAACCCCGGTGAACTGCCCGCCCTGAAGCAGCCGGAGCTGGCCGTCCTCGCTCCTGTACTGCGCACCACACCGGGCGCCGACCTGACGGCCGGTCCCGGCCTGTAGCGGCGAAGGAGAGACGTCAGCCGTCCGACGTGGGCCGGCGTCCGCCGAGGCGCGCGGTGACCTGGGCGGCGGAATCGCGCACCGTCTCGCCCAGGACCGGGAGCCCTTCGGGGGATACCCGGAACCGGGGCGCGGAGACGAGGACCGAGGCGACCACCTCGCCGCGGTGGTCGAAGACCGGGGCGGCGACGCCCACTTCCTCCACCGAGGTCTCGCCGTAGTTGACGGCGTAGCCGCGCTCGGCGCTCTCCGCGAGGCGGAGCAGATAGGCGTCGACCGCGGCGTCGCTGAGCCCGGGGTGGACCACGGCCCCGCCGGTGACCAAGGTCCGTACCCGCTCGGAGGGCAGCCGGCCGAGGAACACCTGCACCGAGGAACTCGCCGCCGTCTGGTAGCGGGTGCCCAGCGGAGTGCTGTGCTTGACCTCGTGCCGGCTCGCCACCTGCTCCACGCAGACCGCCTCGGCGCCGTTCCACACCAGCAGCGCCGCGGTCTCGCCGGTGCGGTGACTCAGCTCCTGGAGCACCGGGTACGCCGCCCGGCGCACATCGAGGTCGGCCAGCAGCGGACCCGCCATCGCGATCACGCCGAGCCCCAGCCGGAACCGCCGGGAGCCCGGGTCGCGCTCGACCAGGCCGTCCTGCTCCAGCGTGGCGAGGATGCGGGACACGGTGGACTTGTGCAGTCCGGTCCGGGTGGCGATCTCGGTGACGCCCAGCTCGGGCTCGTCGACGCTGAAGGTGCGCAGTACCCCGATGCCGTTGCGCAGCACGGTCATACCGCGCCCGGAGCCGGCCGTACCGTTGTCGGGGATCTCGTCCGTCGTATTGCCTGCCATGGTGCGCTCCATCATGCCCTTGCCGGAATGCCGACCGGGACACAGGGAGCAAAATGGAGGAGTGATCGCACACTCCCGTCGATCCCTCCGGCGCGGCGGGCGCGACAACTCGCCGACGCCACCCACGGGGCGGCTGCGGTCACTGTTCAGGCCGCGCACCGTCGCGGGCCAGGTGTTCCTGCTGCAAGTGGTCATCGCGGTACTGATCGTCGCGGCCGCGCTGGTCGCCCTGGTGCTCCAGGCCGGGGACGACAGCGCCAAGGACGCCCGGGAACGCTCCCTGGGCATCGCCGAGACGCTGGCGTACGCGCCGGACACGCTGAAGGCGATGACCGGCCCCAACCCCACCAAGGTGCTTCAGCCCGTCGCGCAAAAGATCATGAAGGGGACCGACGTCGACCTCGTCGTCATCTACTCGAAGGACGGGATCCGCTACACCCACCCCAACCCGGCCTTCATCGGCAAACCGGTCTTCGGCCTCCGCAAGCCGCCGCCCTCCGCGGTCACCCAGACCATCCAGACCACCCAGGGGCGCTCGGTGGTCTCGTACGTCCCCGTCACCAGGCCGGGCGGCGGGGCCGTCGGCACCGTCGCGGTCGCGATCACGGTCCAGAAGGTGGAGACCTCGGCGGGCCGGCAGCTCCCGGTCCTGCTGGGGACGGCGGCCGGGGCGCTGGTCCTGGCCGCGGCCGGCACCGCGCTGGTGAGCCGGCGGCTGCTGCGTCAGACCCACGGCCTGGGGCCGGCCGAGATGACGCGGATGTACGACCACCACAACGCCGTCCTGCACGCGGTGCGCGAGGGCGTGCTGATCGTCGGGGGCGACGGACAGCTGCTGCTCGCCAACGACGAGGCGCTGCGGCTGCTGGAACTGCCGCCGGACGCGGAGGGGCAGAAGGTCACCGATCTGCCCCTGGACGCCGGCATCGCCGAGCTGCTGACGTCGGAGCGCACGGCCAGCGACGAGGTCCACCTCACGGCCGACACCCTGCTCGCGGTCAACAAGCGGCCCACCGCCCCGTGCGGAGAGTACGAGGGGAGTGTGGTGACGCTCAGGGACACCACGGAGCTGCGGGCGCTGTCGGGACGCGCCGAGGTGGCGCGCGAGCGCCTGAAACTCCTCTACGACGCGGGCATGAAGATCGGCACCACCCTGGACGTGTCGCGCACCGCGCAGGAACTGGCGGACGTGGCCGTTCCCCGCTTCGCCGACGTCGTCACCGTCGAACTGGTCGAGGAGGTCCTGCGCGGCCAGGAGCCGACCGGGGCGGTCAGCGAGGTGCGCCGGGCCGCGGCGCGGGGCCGTCCCGGGTACCAGCCGCTGGTGGAGGTGGGCCGACGGCTCAGTTTCGCGCCCGGCTCACCACAGGCCCGATGCGTGGAGAGCGGTCGAGGGGCGCTCGAGGCGGAGCTGACGGAGGCGGGGGAGTGGCGGGCGGCCGATCCCGATCGCGCACGGCGCGTCCTGGAGCGCGGCATCCACTCCCTGATCGCGGTGCCGCTGCGTGCCCGCGGCACGGTACTGGGGGTGGTGGACTTCTGGCGCCGACGGGAGGAGGCCTTCGACGCGGAGGACGTACCGTTCGCCGAGGAACTGGCCGCCCGGGCCGCCGTCGCCCTCGACAACGCCCGCCGCTACACCCGCGAGCACACCATGGCGGTCACCCTGCAACGCAGCCTGCTGCCCCGCGGCCTGCCCGAATACAGCGCCCTGGAGGTGGCCCACCGCTATCTGCCGGCCCAGGCGGGGGTGGGCGGGGACTGGTTCGACGTGATCGAACTGTCCGGAGCCCGGGTGGCCCTGGTGGTCGGCGACGTGGTGGGACACGGGCTGCACGCGGCGGCCACCATGGGACGGCTGCGCACCGCGGTGCACAACTTCTCCGCCCTGGACCTCGCCCCGGACGAGCTGCTGGCCCGCCTGGACGACCTGGTGGCCCGGCTCGACCGGGACGGCCCGGCCGACGGCGGTGAGGAGGCGCTCGCGGGGGCCACCTGCCTGTACGCCGTCTACGACCCGTCCTCGGGCACCTGCTCCCTGGCCCGGGCCGGCCACCCGCCGCCCGCCCTCGTTTCCCCGGACGGCAGTGTGGCCTTCCCCGACCTGCCCGCCGGACCGCCCCTGGGCCTGGGCGGCCTGCCGTTCGAGGCCACCGAACTGCGGCTGCCCGAGGGGAGCCAGCTGGTCCTCTACACGGACGGGCTCGTCGAGGACCGCGAACGGGACATCGGCGCCGGCCTCGAACTCCTGCGTGCCGCGCTGGCCCATTCCGACCGGCCCCCGGAGCAGACCTGCCAGGCGGTGCTCGACGCCCTTCCCCCGGACCACGCCAGCGACGACATCGCCCTGCTGGTGGCCCGTACCCGCGTACTCGATCCCGATCTGGTCGCCGACTGGGACGTGCCGGCCGACCCCGCGGCCGTCTCCCGCGTCCGCGCCGACGTCGCCCGGCAGCTGAAGGACTGGGGCCTGGAGGACGCGAGCTTCACCACCGAACTCGTCCTCAGCGAACTGGTCACCAACGCCATCCGCTACGGCAGTGCCCCCATCCACGTCCGCCTGCTGCGTGACCGCAAACTGATCTGCGAGGTCTCCGACGGCAGCAGCACCTCGCCCCATCTGCGGTACGCGGCGACCACGGACGAGGGCGGGCGCGGTCTGTTCCTGGTCGCCCGGTACGCCGAGCGCTGGGGAACCCGGTACACCCCCACCGGCAAGGTCATCTGGACCGAGCAGCCGCTGTACGGCGGGACGGGGGCGGCCGACGGCCCCGTGGGCGGCGACCTGCTCGACCAGTGGGACGACGGGACGCTGTGACCCGGCCCTGACCGCCCGCTGCCCGCCGGACCCCGGCTTCTTGTCCGCAGGCATCTCCGCCCCACGGGCGGCAGGGGCGTACAGGCCTGCGGGATCAGCGCCTGACGTGCTTGCTGCCCAGCGGTGACCTGGTGTCCCGCTGTGCCGGGATGGCGGTGAGCGCTCGCGCCGCCGTACCCGCCCGGTGTCCGCCGGGTTCCGCGCTCAGCGCACGGGCCGCCTCGTTGAAGCGGACGGCGGACGGCGGATCGCTCGGGCCGAGCAGGTGTTGCTTGAGCTCGGCGCGGGCCTCGGCGTGGGTGTCCTTCTCGGGGTGGCGCACGGACTCCAGGAGGTCCGGTACGGCGGAGGCGTCCGGAGTGAGGACGGCGCCTGCCCGGACGGTGGGGAAGGTGTCGCGGAAGTCCTGCTCCGGAAGGCCGCTGGTGTTGGCGACGGCGTAGGGCTTCTCGCTCGCCAGATAGTCGGATATGACGCTGGAGACATCGCTGACCAGCAGGTCGGCCACGTTGAAGCAGGCGTAGACGGTCGGCCGCGCCTCGGTGATGATCCGGTGCTCCCACGCGGGGAACGAGGCCCAGTACGCGGTCTCCCAGGCGGCGGTCGCCTCGGCGACGGCCGCGGCTCGACCGGGTTCCGGGACCGACTGGAACAGCATCCGCTCCGTGTTGTCCGCGCTCGCCCGGAACGAGGACGTGGTCAGCCGGTCGAGTTCGGCGGTCCGCCGGGCCAGTTCCGCCGCCGCGGAGGGCGCGGGTCGCTCATCGGAGTGTTCCGCGGCACGGAGCGTGTTCGCGGCGCGGATCATCTCCTGGATCCGGGTGTTCGCGGATGCCGCCCGCGGATCGACCGAGCCGGTCAGCGGGTGCGGCTTGTACAGGAGCCGGACCCCGGGGTCGGCCAGGAGGGTGCGGACGATGTTCTCGCCGGCCTCGATGACCGAGGTGTTGCCCGGGTTGCCGTCCCACCCCTCCCACGTGGGGGCGTAGAGAACCGTGGTGTACGGGCCCACGGGCGCACCGGCGTACGGCTCGATCGCGTCCAGTTGCGGGCGTCCGATCTCCACGACGTCGTTGTCGTCGACACCCACGTTCGCCAGGGCGTACCGCTCGCGCGCCGCGGGACCGGCCACCCACACCTCGTCGTACGCCTTCGCATACGGATTGCAGCTGGACAGTTTGTCGCTCTCGCCGTGGTTGACGAACGCGTGCTTGATGGTCGGGATGCGCAACACCTGCGAGGTCTTCCCGGAGTTCGACGGGTGGATCATCATCGTCAGGGTCGAGTGCTCCAGCCTCATCAGGTCGGCGACCTTCGGCAGGCACACGATCGGGATGTCGGTGGACGCGATCTGGTTCATCATGAAGCGCTCACGCAGCACGATCAGCGGGCGGCCCTCCAGCCGGGACAGCGGCTCCAGCCACATGTTCGCCTGATAGGCCGAGCTCGTGCCGCCGGAGAAGTACATGCCCACCGTCGGCTGGTACTCCGCGAGCCAGGCGTCGAACCACTCCAGCGCCTGCTCGCTCGTCACCGGCCTGCGTCCCGGCAGCAGCCGCCGCAGCAGTATGCCGTTGGCCACCAGGGCGAGGGCGGCGGACAGGGCGATTCCCGCGACGGCCCACCAGGCCGAACCGCCCACCGCGGTGGTCAGCAGTCCGGCCGCCGAGGGCAGACCGAACGCGAGGAGCCGCTGCCCGGAGCGCTGCGCCAGCAGCGCCGGGGGAGCGGGGCTCAGCAGCAGCGGCGAGGCGTCGATGTTCCGGGTCACCACGGGCAGGGTGCGGGTGCGGCGTACGAGGATCGCAAGCGCCTGGGACGCGAAATGCAGGGCGTAGAAGAGCAGCAGACCGCAGACCAGAGCCAGGTATTTCGTCTCGTAGTCCTCGTTGCTGATGCGGATCAGGCCGGTCACCAGCAGAAGGTCCCGGATGACTTGGCGCACGGTCACGGTCGCGTGCAGCTTCCCGAGGGTGGTGGTCACGTTCCGCTGCCACCGGTGCAGGGCCATGTCCGCCGCCAGCCCGACAGTGGTGGAGGCCACGAGCAGGGGAACGCTGGGGAGGAGCGCACCTACTGCCTGAGCGGCGAACGAGAGGGCGAGCACTGTGGGCAGGAGGAGGCGCGCCGCGGCGGTGCGCAAC
Source organism: Streptomyces sp. NPDC047453 (assembly GCF_040643155.1). Lineage (NCBI taxonomy): Bacteria > Bacillati > Actinomycetota > Actinomycetes > Kitasatosporales > Streptomycetaceae > Streptomyces > Streptomyces sp. NPDC047453. Next base: position 26,880 of record NZ_JBEYTS010000072.1, read on the forward strand.
CGAGCGGGTGGGGGTATTGCTGACAACTTCGCGGGCTCCAGGCCAATCACCATCCTTGTGCACGGACCTGCCGACTTGCGCGCTCGGATGACCACGGGCCGGAAGCCGATGCTTACGGATGTTTTCCTTCAAATTTCAGCGGACTTTACCTATGGGACATCCCTGACTCCAGGGAGAACAGGAGGATTTTGTTTGAAGGAACGGTGTATCACTGTGCCCGATGTGACCTTCAAGTAACCGTGTGGCGCCCCTCACGAAATGCGTGGCGTGGCTGTGCCGAAGCGGCTGTGGCCAGGCATATTCGAAAGATCAAGGATCATGCCGCTGAGCTGTGCTGACGCTCCGTGTTGTATTCGAAGCGGGGTGTTGTTCCTGTCTTTGAACCCGATGGGTCGAGGCTGTGGAGTGAATTTGCCGACGCTGTGACCGGTCTTGGTACTCCATTGGTGGGTGAGACATTGAACACGTGGCGATCTCGCTACAAGTGACGAGTTCACAGCGGCATTTCCGCCGGCCCGGATGGGGCAGGTTGCGAGCCTGCCCGTTAGTGCCCGGAGTCGTGATCGCGAAGAGTGCGGATTGCGCGAAGGAGTGACGCAGCAGCCGTCGAAGGCCCCCTGCCAGCGGGCGACCCGCAGGTAGGGGGCCTCGTCGGATCCCGTCCGGCATCGCGGTCAGGGCCCGTCCGTGAAAGGTGCCGTGGGCCTCAGCCGAAGGTGTCGGAAGGTGCCGGGCGCCCGGCGCCGGCCACGGGCCTGTCGTCGGATCCGGCGTCTTCGGGCACCGGATCCGACGCCGGGCGGCGGCGCTCGAGGAGGGTGAGGAGCGGGCCGGTCATGGCAGTGGTGACCAGGGCCATCACCACCATGATCGAGTACAGGTCCTGGTCGAGCAGGCCCAGCTGGAGGCCGACGGAGAGCATCACCAGCTCCGTCAGGCCGCGGGTGTTCATCAGGGTGGCGAGCACGGCCGCCGAACGGGCCGGCAGGCGGCCGAGCCGTGCGGCGGCGTAGGTGCCGCCGGCCTTGCCCACCACCGCGGTCACCAGGATCAGCGCCAGCTCGAGCAAGCCGTGGCCGTTCAGGCCGGTGAGGTCCACCGTGAGGCCGCTGAGCACGAAGAAGGCCGGCATCAGGAGGGAGGAGGACTGCTCCACGGTGTCGCGCAGCCGGTCGTACGCCGAGAGGGCGGAGCCGGAGGACGCGGAGCCCGGGGACGCGGAGCCGGAGTTCCCGTGGTCGCGCGGGACGACGAGGCCGAAGAGGAGCGCACCGAAGACGAGATGCGTTCCCATCGCCTCGGTGGCGGCAGCGGAGAGCAGCGCGCCGACGATCAGCAGGAGCGGGCCGGGCCGCCAGGTGGTACGCGCGAGCAGCGGCCGTACCACCATCAGCATGAGCAGCAGATACGGAACGAAGAGCAGGGCACCGGCCCCGCCGCCCGACACGGCCGCGGTGACGGCGGCGAGCCCGATCCAGGCCAGCACGTCCACCACCGCTGCGGACGCCATGGCCACGGTGCCCTCGCGGGTGGTGGTCAGGCCCCGGTCGACGAGGATGCGGGCCAGGACGGGCAGGGCGGTGACGGAGAGCGCGAGGGCGAGGAAGATGACGGCACCGGCCTGACCGCCGCCGGACCGGTCGTCGGCACCTTCCGGTAAGAACAGCAGTCCAAGGCCGGTGCCGAGCAGGAACACGGGAGCCGTGGCACCGGCCGCGACGACTCCCGCCACTCTCAACTGGCCCCGCAGGGCTGCCGGTTGCAGGTGCAGGCCGACGCCGAACATGAAGAGGGCGAGCCCGATGTTTGGCGACCGCGGTGAGCAGCGGGCGTATGTCGTGGGGGAAGAGGAACTCGCCGACGGCGCCGTGCAGGATCGTGGGGCCCATCAGTACGCCGGCGGCGATCTCGCCGACCACGGGTGGCTGTCGCAGCCGGACGGCGACCCGTCCGGCGATCCGGGACAGCAGCACGGCGGCGGCGAGTCCCACTAACAGGTGCACAAGGTCAGGGTTGGCGCCCATGGCATCCTCCGGCTCTCGGGAAGCTTTCGGGAAGAGGGAACGGCACGCCCACCCACGGGTGGGGCGGGACAGAGGACCGGCGTCGAGGGCAGCGCAGGGGCCCGGTGGTTCGCCGTCGGGCCCCTGCCTCCTGCCGCCGGAAACACCCGTCAGGCGGCCAGGGCCTGCCGCCACCGGACCGGCGCACCGACCCTCAGCACCGAGTTGCGGTAGATCCGCGCGGCGAGGGCCATGCAGCAGGCCGTGACCAGGAGCAGGACGCCGGCGGCGGCGAACTGCTGGACCGCCGTCACCGTGCCGACCGAGGACCTGAGCGGCATCACCAGGCCGGAGAGGGGGGTATGTACTGCACGACCGACACCCAGGGCGCGGACAGATGGGCGGCAGCCGCCGTCGCGACGCCCACCGGGGCCAGCGCGAGCACCATCACCGGTGTCAGCACACCCTGCAGGTCCTCCGGTCGTGACACCAGTGACCCCGCCGCGGCGTACAGCGAGGCGAACATGGCGAAGGTCAGGAGGAACCACAGCACCGTCACCATCATGTCCTTCGGCCCCGGCGGCAGGACCCGGGGCTGCGGGAGCTGTACCTGGGTGCCGACCGCGGTCTGAACGCGCTCCTCGAAACGTACGGGGAGGCGCTGATGGCCGCCCCCGAGAGCGTGTTCACCGGCGCGGCCTCGATGCTGCTCATCCGGCCCGACCAGCAAGACCGGGCCTGGGTGGAGCAGCTCCTCCGGAGGATCCCGGAGCGGACCGAGGCCGGCACGCTGGAGACGGACCTGGCCAACGGTCCCGCCGGATTCCTCATGGCCGTGCTGGCCCGTCTGGAAGCGGGCCAGGACGCACCGCTGGACGCCGGCCGGCTGTCGCGTCTGTGCGACCTGGTGCTCGATCAGGCCAAGAGGGCACGGGACCGCGCGTGGTTCGACGTCGCGCACGGCGACCTCGGGATGCAGTGGGCCCTGTCGCGGATCGGCCGCCTCACGGGTGACCGGGGCCCGACCCGCGCGGCCGGCGACTGGCTGACGGAGCGACTGGCCGAGGGCGAGCTGCCCCCGGTTCCCGGCTGGTGCAACGGCCACGCGGGTCTGCTGCTGGTCGCGGCGGAGATCCTCACGTCGGCGGGCCGGCCGGAGGTGCTGACGGACGGCCGCCTGCCGGAGCTGGCGGACGGGGCGACGCGGCTGCCGTCCCAGGGTCCGGTGGACCTGTCGGTGTGCCACGGCACCAGCGGCGTGATCCAGTCGCTGATCGCGGCGAGCCGGATCCTCGGGGACCGGTCCCTGCTCGACCGGGCGGCCGGCTTCCGGCGGCGGGTGGCGGAGACGGCCCGCGGTAACGGGTTCCACACCGGATGCCCGGGAAGGACCTCGCTGTTGGGCTACATGTTCGGCTGGTCGGGCATCGGCCACACCGATCTGATGCTGAACACCGCACTCGACGGTACCGACCCGGCCTTCGTACCGGTCGCGCTGACCGCACCGCCCGTACCGGCCCCGGCCGTACCACGGCAGCGTGACGCGACCGTCGTTGCGGAAGACTGGCGATCACGACCGGAAGCAAGGAAGTAGCAGTCATGAAGCAAGGCAAGCAAGGCAGTATGGCGCCGGCGTTCCCCCTGTTCATCGGGGTTGTCATCGCGACCGTCGCCATCTCGCAGGACAACTGGGGCGGTGCCGCGCTCGGTGTGGCGGCCGGCGCCGTCATCTCGCTGATCGTGTCGGTACGTCGGCGGAGGCGGTGAGGCGACGATGAAGTACTCCGTGTTACTGCCGGTGGTGCCGGCCCGCCGAACCGGCGGTGATGTTCGCGAACCTCGTGCAGTGGACCGCTGCCGAAAGTCTTTGGCAGGGGCAGTCGTTGGTCCTCGACCCCCACCACCTGGCCCAGTGGCTCGCCGGAATCGGTATCCGCGTCCCGATGGGATTCGGGGTGTCCCTGATGCCGATGCGGTCGCCCTACCAGGCGGCCTTCGAGGCGCGCTCGGTCGCACTCGCCACCGGTCATTCCGTCGTGGCCGGGTTCGGGCCAGGTCCGGTGTCGTTCCAGAGCGCCCTTCTGGGCCGGCCGTACGCCAGACCGCTGCAGGCCTCCCGGGAGTACGCGACGATCGTGCGTGCCCTGGTGTCGGGTGAGGACGCCATGGTCGAGGGCAAGTACTTCTCGGTGGCCGCCCGGCTGCTGCAGCGCCCTGCGCCGCAGGTGGAGGTGGGCCTCGGGGTGTTGCGCCCGAAGATGGCGGCCCTCGCGGGCGAGGTGGCCGACCGGGCCATGAAGACCACACGTGACTGGTCCCATGTGTGCGACACCTTCCACGGTCCCGGCTGGGTCGCGGTGGGCGACTCCGCCGCGTTCATCGACCCCCTGTTCTCCTCCGGCGTGTGGCTCGGCACCTCGGCGGCCTGGCTGGCGGCGCGGGCGATCGGTGCCGCACTGGAGGACGCGGAGCAGGAGCAACTCGCCCTGGAGCGGTTCGACACGCTGTACCGCCAGATGTTCAAGGACATCCTGGCCTATGTGCCCTTCTTCATGGACCCGACCCGGCTGCGCGAGGAGTACGAGGAGCGGGCCCTGCAGATCCAGAAGATGGTCACGCAGAACTCGCGTGTCGGGTTCATCTCGATGATCTCGGGTGTGAGTGCCATCGCGGACGTCGTGGACTTCGACCCGATGAACGTCGGGACGTCGAGGACGTCATGCAGGACTGGGACGAGCAGACGGCCGCCGCGAGCAGCACGGCCGGAGACTGACACCGCCGAGGATTCCGCCCGGGGCGTGTGCTGGAACGCGTAGGTCTTACGCGCCGTCGGCACACGCCCACACGCGTTTTTCGCCACGCCGTACTACTGCGGTCGGCGTCCCGTGGAAGCGGTGGCCATCCGGGTGAAACCGGTTACAGCGGGACAGCCTCGGAGCCTTCCGCGATCATCGGGGGAGTGCCCGGGGCTTCGCCGTGCCCGGTGAAACCCGGCCATTGGTCAGCCCGCTGTCGGGCTCTGCGGACCTACGCTCGCGTGAACCCGTGGCTGCGCTCCACTTTCGCCACGTGCAGCGTGTAGCTCTGGTACCACTCGGCTTGCCCGCGCTTCTGCGCCGCGCGGTGCTCGGCGTTGCTCCGCCACTCCGTGAGGGCATCGGTGTCGCGGAAGTACCCGACGGTGATGCCCAGCCCGCCAGGAGTCTGCGCGTGGTCCATCCCCAGGAACCCAGGGACGTCCTTCACCAGGTCTTCCATGCGTGCGTTGGTCTCGCTGTAGCCGCTCTGCTCCTGGGTGCGCACCGTAGTGAAGACAGCCACGTAGTAAGGGGGTTCAAAGGCCTCGACGGGCGCGGCAGGCGCTTCCGAGTGATCGCTCATCGCGCCACGGTAAGGCTCTCCGCCGGCTCCCGGAAACGGCCACGAGCCTTCTGGCTCACGGAACGGCGCGAGGGACGGGGAACATTGGGGCGAACGGTGGCTGCATCCGGTTCACGACACCCGCCCCGGCGTGCGGCCCTCCCTCGGAGAGGACGACGAGACTGCCGGCGGCGAGGTCGTACGGCTGCCAACTCGTCGACAACTGCACCGGCCTGCCGCCGACCAGAAACTCGTATGACGTCCGGACGCACAGCTCACCCTCGGCGATGCCCAACCGCACCGCGATCTCCGCCGGTGCCGGCTGTTTCGGGCCGCTGGTGTTCGTCGTCTTCCCAGTCAGTCATGGATTTCACGGGGTGAGCGTCCCTCGCCCGTTGAGGACGTCGGCGAGCCCGTGCTTCAAGATGCGGTTGCCGGCACTTGCCGGATACCCTCGGTGGGTGGGGTGGTGACGGGTCCCGTGTCCGGGCGTACCACTGCTCCGGCGGAAGCGACGACTTCCGCGACACAGACTCATGCAGCGTTCACGCCTCCACGGGAGGAGGGTTTGCTATGAGTTTCACTACTACACGTACAGCAAAAGCTGCCGCGGCAACCGCGATCGCAATACCCCTCACGCTTGGCGGCCTGACATCGCAAAGTCACGCGCAGGGTCCGTCCCCCAGCCCGTCGGGAACATTCGGTCCCGGCTGTGCGGCGCTCTCCGAGAAGGTTGACACGTCCAAGGACAAGGTCACGGAGGGTGCGGCCGCACATCCACAACTCAGCCAGCTGGTCTCAGCCGTGGTCAGGGCGAGGCTGAGCGGCTCCCTCGACGGGAAGCCCAACATCACCGTCTTCGCGCCCAACAACCAGGCTTTCCAGAAGCTGACCGTGTCGCACCTCAGTTCCCTACTGGACAATCAGGGCCAACTGAAGAAGGTGCTGACCTACCATGTCGTGGACAAGCAAATCACCCCAAGCGAACTTTCCAAGGGTTCCTTCACGACGTTGGAAGGCGGGAAGCTGACCACGTCGGGATCGGGCACCGACTTCAAAGTCAACGGCAAGGCGAACATCGTCTGCGGCAACATCAAGGTTGCGAACGCCACTGTGTATGTCATCGACTCCGTGCTCCAGCCACCGTCCTGACACATTGAAGCGCTCCCGCTCGATGGCCTTTTCCTGGTCGCGGCGGCACCCTCTTTGTCGGAGTGCGCGATGACGAGCACACGGATGCCCGTGCTGCCCACCTCTTAGGTCGCACGGGCTCCGAGCCCGGGATGTCGGGGCTCAACAAGGTTGGCCGAGCCCGCGTATCGGGCGATACGGCTGCCAGAGCGCCGCCGAACCGTGAGTACCGTTCACTGGGCCGAGACCACGACGGTCTTGGCCACCTTGTCGTGCAGCGCCTGGCGATAGGGCTTGTCCCACAGGGCTTGTCCCACAGCAACCACAGGACGTTGATCAGCCAGAGGATCCCGAGGGCGGACGGGACGAGCGCCGGCAGCACGTTGATCGCCCAGAGCGCCCATCCGGCGCCCGCGAGGACCCCCGGCAGGCCGTAGGCCGCGGCACGCAGCCAGCCAGGCCAGCCGGTCGGGAGCGATCCGTCATGGGGCATGCCGACCTGGATCTTCATCCCACTGCTTGCCGATGGTCCGGCCACGGGTGGTGAGCAGGTAGCCGTCGTAGCCGATGTACACGAGGCGCACCCCCGCACGGCCCAGAGACGGTCCGAGCGGAGGTGTCACGGTGCGCCCCTCGAAGCGAACTACGGGCGTTATAGGGCGGTCACGCTTCTCAGCCCAGGTCAGCGAGCCAACTGGGGAGTTCTGGCCCGGCCCCGGGATCAGGACCGATTAGCTCGTATGGCTCGCCCAGGTTCTGGGAATGGGAGCCGTTTCGTGCTACTGCGTGAATGGTGAAGCGCTCGCCCGGGAAGAGGGCGAAGAGGGCAACCTGGGAAGTGAGCGTTTTGCGGGTCCGTCCGGCAGCGGGGTCCGCTCCCGGTGTGGTGTCCTCGATGTCGAGGTGGTCGGTCTCCGGGTCCACGAGCAGTGCGTAGGAGCGCAGCAGTTCATACCCCTCGTCGGCCTGAGGCCGTCCGGTGGGCAGATCCGTCTCGGACTCGTCGTACAGCATCATCGACCTGCCTT
>NZ_JBEYTS010000073.1:0-7177 GCF_040643155.1 Streptomyces sp. NPDC047453
GCCAACTTCGCCCGAGCACGGTTCACTTCATGTAAGTCCACAACGTCCAACATGCCCCAAACAGGGCCGAGAAGACCTAACGGAGCCCTACTAGTGCTGTGGCCGGAAAGGTTTGCCGGAAAGCTCGCGGCGTCCGGTGCGGTGCGTCGCAAGGCGGAGTATCGCCCGCGTACTGGATGTACTCGGGTGATGCGACTACGCGGCGTGGGGGTACCCCCGGCCGAAGGCCGGGGGAGTGCCGTGCCGGGCGTCGCGAGCCGGTGAACCTTTCCGGTCGCAGCACTAGCCGGTGGTCCGGCTACGGTCCGGTCAGTACGCGCCGAAGACGTTGTCGATGGAGCCGTACCGCTTGGCCGCGTAGTTGCAGGCGGCCGTGATGTTGGCGATCGGGTCGTAGATGTCCCAGGACGTGCCGTTCACGTGGTAGGCCCGGAAGGTCGGGTCGATGACCTGGAGCAGACCCTTGGACGGGATGCCCTTCCTGGCGTTGGAGTCCCAGAGGTTGATGGCACGCGGGTTGCCGGAGGACTCGCGGATGATGTTGCGGTGGATCCCGTTGTAGGAGCCCGGGATGCCCTTCTGTGCCATGACCGCCAGGGAGGCCCGGATCCAGCCGTCGAGGTTGTTCGAGTAACCGAAGCTCGCGGCCGTCCGGACGGTGGCCGGGGTCGCCGCGGACGCGGTCGTGGCGCCGAGCAGCGGCACGGCGAGGACGGCTGCGCCCGTGCCGGTGACGGCGAGGGTGCGGATGAGGCGGGCGGTGCGGGTAGAGCGGCGCTGACCGTTTGCAGGCATGGGGGAATTCCTCTCCGTCGCCTGCGAGGTGAGCTGTCGGGTTCGGGCTGGGAGGTGCCCGGCCGCGCCCTGAAGGGCACGGCTTCACCCCAAGCCGTTCCGGTGCGGCGTACGCGGTGCGTACGACACCCGGCCCGGCGAACTTACCTGGGTCCCCCGCTCCTGCCGTGGGTCATTCGGTCGTTGGGATTACGGGCGGCGGCAGGATTCGGCGTCCGCCCGTCGGTGCCGGGAACGTATGCGAGAGCACATGTCCCGAACAAGTGCCGGAATCACACTCGTCCTGTTTGACCTTGGTCTGGGGTGTATGTGGTGCTTGATCCTTTGCACCTGCCAAGGCTCAACTCGGCTGTCTGTAAAGGGAATGTGAAGGAGTGCGAGAGATGGTGCGGACGGAGGGAGGTGTGTTCCAAGTCACGGCTCGGGCGACCGAAGGGCAATTACCACTAAAGAGAATTGAAACCCTAATAGGGGTGAATCGGACTCCATGCGTGAGGGTGCGTGGGCCGTGTGACTGACACGTGACGGTGGTCACGTCGGGTGAAGTGGCCTGGCCCGTATAGGTGGGCGATATCGGTGATCGAAACGTGACCGGATACGCTGACTTGAGTGAGGGCAGCGACCTATCGACAAACCGTGTAATCCCCAGCAGACACCAGCAGACAGGAGACCCCTCGTGACCGTCGTCGGGCCATTCGGGCTGACCGTGCGGGACCAGGCTCTCGAAGCCGATGTCCAGGCCGGATTGGCGGCTGTCGAGGAAGGGCTGCTCGAAGCCACCAAGAGCGAGGTCCCGTTCATCACGGGCGCCGCCCAGCATCTCGTCAGGGCGGGCGGGAAGCGGTTCCGGCCACTGCTCGTGATGCTCGCGTCCCAGTTCGGGGATCCGTACGCGCCGGGGATCGTGCCCTCGGCCGTGGTGGTGGAGCTGACCCATCTGGCGACGCTGTACCACGACGACGTGATGGACGAGGCCGCCGTGCGCCGCGGGGTGGCCAGCGCCAACACCCGCTGGGGCAACTCGGTCGCGGTCCTGACCGGCGACTTCCTCTTCGCCCGCGCCTCGCAGATCCTCGCCGACCTCGGCCCGGAGGCCGTGCGCGTGCAGGCCGTGGCGTTCGAGCGGCTGGTCACCGGGCAGATCCTGGAGACGGCGGGTCCGCAGGACGGCCGGGACCCGGTCGACCACTACCTGGACGTGCTGGGCGGCAAGACCGGTTCGCTGGTGGCGGTGTCGTGCCGGTTCGGCGCGATGATGTCCGGCGCCGACGAGACGGTCGTGGACGTGCTGACGCAGTACGGCGAGCGCCTGGGCGTCGCCTTCCAGCTGGCGGACGACGTCCTGGACATCGCCTCCGACTCGCACGAGTCGGGCAAGACGCCCGGCACCGATCTGCGCGAGGGCATCGCCACACTGCCGGTGCTGCGGCTGCGCGAGCGCGCGGCCCGGCTGGGGCTGGCCGAGGACATCGCCCTGTGCGAGCTGCTGGACTCCGACCTGAGCGACGACGCGCGGCACGCGGAGGCGCTGGCGGCGCTGCGGGCGCACCCGGCGCTGGAACAGGCCCGCCGGGACACCGTGCGCTACGCCGAGGAGGCGCGTGCCGCGCTGGCGCCGCTGCGGGAGTGCGAGGCGAAGGCCGCACTGCTTCAGCTGTGCGACGCGGTGGTGCACCGGGCCGGCTGATGCCCGTCCGGTCCCGCGACCTCGCCGGACGCCCCCGCCGGGCGGCCCCTTCGAGCGGCGCTCTCCACCCCTACCCCTACGGGATGGGGGAGGCGCCGCCCTTGGTGTGTCATACCGCAGGCGTACACGGAGTTGGCTCCGGGGTCTGACGCTTCCGCCCCGCCGATTTGGTCAGATGGAAACAACGGACCACACCACTCCTCACCGATCTGGGTGAGAATGGCGGCTGAGGGTGACATCCCAGTGCAGAAGGACAGCCGCCGCCGATGACGGAGGTAGGGCACACATGGCACCGAACGAATCCGAAGCCGACGACCTGCGCACGGGGCGCCGCAAGGCCGCGCGCTACGTCGTCCCGGTCACGGTGGTGGGGGTGGCGGCGGCGACCATCGGGCTCGTCCCCGCGCTCGCCGCGTCCGGCGACCCCAACCTGCCGAAGATCACCGCACAGCAACTCATCGAGAAAATCGCCAAGTCGGACGTCCAGCAGCTGTCCGGCACGGTCAAGGTCAGCACCGACCTGGGTCTGCCGAACCTCGGCGGCCTGGAGAGCGGCCTGGCCTCCGGCGCAGCCAGGGGTGGTGACGGTTCGTCGGCCGACCCGACGTCAAAGCTGCCCGAGCTGGCTTCCGGAACGCACACCCTGCGCGTCGCCGCCGACGGCGAGGACCGGCAGAAGGTCTCGCTGATCGAGAGCGCCGCCGAGTACAGCCTCATCCACAACGGCAAGGACGTCTGGGGCTACGACAGCAAGTCGAACGAGGTCTTCCACGGCACCGCGGCCGACGGCGGCAAGAAGCACCGGGACGAGGTCCCCGCCACGCCCAAGGACTTCGCCGACGAGGCCCTGAAGTCGGTCGACGACACCACCTCGGTGAAGGTCGACGGCACCGCGCAGGTCGCCGGCCGTGACGCCTACAAGCTGGTCATCGAGCCGAAGCACGCCTCCGGCACCACGGTCGGTGCGATCAGCATCGCGGTGGACGCCAAGACCGGGCTGCCGCTGAAGTTCACGCTCACCCCGGCGAGCGGCGGCGCCGCCGTGGTGGACGCGGGCTTCACCCAGGTCAGCTTCGCCAGGCCGGCCGCCGCGACCTTCGACTTCACCCCGCCCAAGGGCGCGAAGGTCACCGAGGAGAAGGACGCCGCGAAGGAGGCCGGGCAGGACGCCGGGCGGGGCGCCGAGCGGAAGGCCGGCCCGGGCCGGCAGTTCCACGAGCCCGGCGCGTCGCACAAGGACCTGGCCGAGAACGGCCCGAAGGTCCTCGGCAAGGGCTGGAACTCCATCGCCGTGTTCGACACCGGCAACAAGGGCGGCATCCCGTCGTCCTCCGGCAAGGGCGACCTGAGCGGGTTCCTCGGCTCGCTCGGCGACCAGGTCAGCGGGAAGTTCGGCAAGGGCACGGTCTTCTCCACCCGCCTGGTCAACGCGCTGATCACGGACAACGGCAAGGTGTACGTCGGCGCCGTCACCAAGGACACGCTGGTGAAGGCTGCGAACACCGGGCAGTAAGGACGCGACGGGCACGAGGAATCGAGGGAGCCGATGGACGGAGGGGATGACAGCGTCATCCACACGCGCGGGCTCACCAAGCGCTACCGCGGCGGACAGCTCGCCGTCGACGGTCTCGACCTGACCGTCCCGGCGGGCAGCGTCTTCGGCTTCCTCGGCCCGAACGGCTCGGGCAAGACCACCACCATCCGCATGCTGATGGGGCTCATCGAGCCCACCTCCGGCACGGCGCGGGTGCTGGGGCGCCCCATGCCCCGGTCCTCGCGCACCGTGCTCCCGCAGGTCGGCGCGCTCATCGAGGGCCCGGCCCTGTACGGCTTCCTGTCCGGCCGGGACAACCTGCTGCGCTACGACGCCGCCGACCCGACCGCCGACCCCCGCACCCGGCGTGCCCGGGTCGCCGCCGCCCTGGACCGGGTGGGCCTGACGGCAGCGGCGGGCAAGAAGGCCAAGGCCTACTCCCTGGGCATGAAACAGCGCCTGGGGCTGGCCGCCGCGCTGCTCCAGCCGCGACGACTGCTCGTCCTGGACGAGCCGACCAACGGTCTCGACCCGCAGGGCATGCGCGAGATCCGCTCCCTGGTCCGGGAGTTGGCCTCCGACGGTACGACCGTCTTCCTCTCCTCCCATCTGCTGGACGAGATCGAGCAGGTGTGCACTCACGCGGCGGTCATGGCGCAGGGGCGGCTGATCACCCAGGGTGCTGTGGCGGAGCTGGCCGCCGGAGCGCGCGGCCGGCTGGTGGTGACCACGCCCGACACGGGGGAGGCGGCCCGGGTGCTGAAGGAACAGGGCGTCGGCGACGTCGTCGTGGGCGAGGACCGGGTGACCGGCGACCCACCGGAGCGCGACCTCGCAGACGTGAACGCCGCGCTGGTGACGGCGGGCGTCCGCGTACGCGGCTTCGGGGTCGAACGGGCCTCGCTGGAGGACGCGTTCGTGGCACTCACGGGGGAGGGCTTCGATGTCGCGGGCTGAGGTGTCGCCGGGGCAGGCCGCGGACGCGGCCGTGCGCGCCCCGCGCCCGCTGTGGACCTTCGGGCTGCTGCGCAGCGAGCTGGTGACCACCTTCCGGCGCTGGCGCACCCTCGCGCTGCTGGGCGTGCTGGCCGCTGTGCCAGTCCTGGTCGGGCTGGCCGTCAGGATCGAGACGAGGGACGGCTCGTCCGCCGGCGGCGGGGGCGGCGAGGGGCCGGCGTTCATCGCACAGGTCACCAACAACGGGCTGTTCCTGGTCTTCACCGCGCTGGCCGCCACCCTGCCGTTCTTCCTGCCGATGGCCGTGGGCGTGATCGCCGGCGACGCCGTCGCCGGGGAGGCGAACGCGGGCACCCTGCGCTATCTGCTGGTCGCCCCCGCCGGCCGCACCCGCCTGCTGCTCGCCAAGTACGCCACGGCGATGGCCTTCTGCCTGGTCGCCACCCTCGTGGTCGCCGTCTCGGCGCTCGTCGTGGGCGCCCTGCTGTTCCCGCTCGGCGATCTGACGACCATCTCGGGCACGCGGATCAGCTTCGCCGATGGACTGGGCCGGGCGCTGCTGATCGCCCTTGTCGTCGCCGCGTCCCTGATCGGGCTCGCCGCCCTCGGCCTGTTCGTCTCGACGCTGACCAACAGCGGGATCGCCGCGATGGCCACGACCGTGGGCCTGCTGATCACCGTTCAGATCCTCGACCAGATCCCCCAACTGCACGCGATCCAGCCGTACCTCTTCCCCCACTACTGGCTGTCCTTCGCCGACCTCATGCGCGAGCCGGTCTACTGGGACGGCCTGGTGAAGAACCTGGAGCTGCAGGCCCTGTACGCGGCCGTGTTCGGCTCGGCGGCCTGGGCACGGTTCACGGCGAAGGACATCACGGCCTAGAGGCCGCCCGCGCGGTCCCTGCCCCCGTGAGACGGGCCAGCGGTTCGCTCTCCCGCGGCGGCGCTCCGCTCAGGTCGCCCAGCCGCCAGGCCTCCACCCACGGGACGCGGTAGACGTCGATCACGGACTCGATCGGCTTCACCCGCTGGGCGAGCCGCCGCGGCAGCCGGCCCGGCGCGTCCGCGACGAGCACCACGGCGTCCAGGTCGAGTCCGGCGGGCGCCTCGCCCCCGCGGAACACGTCGAGGGCCCGGGTGACGGCGTCCAGGCCGGCCGAGTGGGTCCTGGCGACCAGCAGCACCGACTCCGGAGCGCCGGGCCCCGGCCAGGCGCGTCCGCAGTCGTGACCGCCGTAGACGGCCGCGAGCGTGGTCGTGCCCGCGCCGCCGTGGGTGGCCAGCCAGGAGAACCGGCGGGGCATGACGGGCCGGCCTGCGGGCCGTCCGGGCCTGTCCTCCCACCCGTCGGCCTCGGCACGGGCGTCGGTCACCGGCCCGCGGATCCAGATCTCCGGTCCCTGTCGTACGCCTGTCCGCATGGCCGTCCCCCTCCCGTGTCAGCCCGACGATCCTCGCCCCGAAACGTTACCCGCGTCACAGGAGTGCGGTTCCTGGTGCGAGTCTGTGACGTCGTGGTGACGTGGGGAGGGCAGGCGGGCGGAGAGACTCGAATGTACGCGAACGACCGGATGGCACTCATCCGAGTGAGGGAGCCGATGTCTCGACTGAGCCGCGGGAAGAAGCGGGAACACGAGCGCGCCGCGCGGCCGGCGGCACCCGTGGCGACGCCGGTCGCCGTCCATGTCCCGGCGGACGGCTCCGGGGCCTCGGTCGGCGGCGTACCGGTCCACCCGGCTCCCGGCGAGGAGATCCAGCAGGCCGTCCTGAGCCACCTCCACCGCATCGCCCTCGCCTCAGGCCACCCCGTCCTCGCCACGGTCACCGACGAGCGCATCGGCTACGTCGTCCCCCTCCAGGTCCACACCGACGGCTCCAGTACGTTCGCGGCGGAGCCCCTGCGCACGGCACCGCCGGACCCGCCGGCCGACGTGTCCCGGCCGGGCCCGGCCCCGCGACCGGAGGACGACAGGGTGACGCACGTACTGAGGCAGACCCCGGAACCGGCCCGCGAGCCCGACACGGAGCCGCCCTCCCCGAAGCCCGCCCCCTTCCCCCCGCCCGCGCCCCCCGAGCCGCACAGCGAGCCCCTGGCCGGCGGCAGTACACCGCGCAGCGAGAGCGCGCCCACCTTCCCGTTGCGGGCGGTTTCCGAGTCGCAGGCGCCGACCGCCGAAGGGGCGCCTGTGTTCCCGGTGCGGGAG
>NZ_JBEYTS010000073.1:7276-33775 GCF_040643155.1 Streptomyces sp. NPDC047453
CTTGCCGGGGTCCGGGTCGGACAGCGTGCCCCGGGGCGGTGGCGGTACGCCGTACGGCGAGAGCGCGCCTACTTTCCCGTTGCGGGCGGTTTCCGAGTCGCAGGCGCCGACCGCCGAAGGGGCGCCTGTGTTCCCGGTGCGGGAGTTGCCGGGGTCCGGGTCGGACAGCGTGCCCCGGGGCGGTGGCGGTACGCCGTACGGCGAGAGCGCGCCTACTTTCCCGTTGCGGGCGGTTTCCGATTCGCCGGCGCCGTCCAGCGAGGTGGCGCCGACGTTCGCGCTGCGGGCGCTGCCGGAACCGGCGGGTGACACGCCCCTCGGTACGGCGGTCGCCCCCACGGGGGTGTTCGGCCCGCCACCGATGATGGACGCGGGCCCGGCCGACGTGAACGTGTGGCCGGAACCGCCCGCGCCCGCCGAGCGTGCCCCAGCGCCTGGCGACCACGCCTCCGTGCCCGGTGCCCCCGCGTCCGCCGCGACTCCGCACCAGCACCAGCGGCCGGACCCCGACCCGGCCGATCCCGGCCTGGACGATTCCGGCCTGGACGATCCCGAGCCCAAGCCCACCCCCACCCCCGCCCGCGGGTTCGACGCCGTGGCCGAGGCGGTGCTCGGGGAGGATCCCAGGACCGCGGCCGGTGAAGCGGGCGCCGTTCTGCTCGCCGAACCCCTGGCGCGGGTCAACGAGGCCGTGAAGGAGGGCCGGATCGAGGAGGCGGCGGCCCTGGCCGAACGCACCGTCGCGGAGGCGTCCGGCACGCTCGGCCCGGAGCACCCCGAGGTGCTGCGGGTGCGCGAACTCACCGCGTACATCGCCTACTTGGCCGGCGATCCGCTCCGTTCCTTCGGGATCTCGTTCGGCCTCGCCCGCATCCGCCGCCGCGCCGGCGACGCGGCGGCGGCCTACGGCGACGTGCAGAGCGCGGCCGCCGCCTGGCGCGCGGTCCGCGACCCCGAGCAGGGCCTGCGGCTCGGCCGCGACCTCATCGACCTGTGGACCGAACTCACCGCCGAGGACGGCCCCGCCGCCGACGACATCGAACAACTGGAGTCCGCCCGCGCCCGCATGGGCCGCCTGGCCGAACGGGCCCGCGACGCCACCCCGCCGCCCCCGAGCTGACCCGGCGTCCTACGCCACGCAGAACACGTTGCCCTCCGGGTCCTCCATCACCATCCACTCCCCGCCGTGCTCCCGCACATGCCGCAGCACGCGCGCCCCGAGCCCCTTCAGCCGCTCCACCTCGTCCGCGCGCCGGCCCTCGCCGGGGTGCAGGTCGAGGTGGAGCCGGTTCTTGCCGGACTTGGCCTCCGGCACCCGCTGGAACAGCAGCCGCCGCCCCAGACCGGTGCCGCGTTCCTCGTCGTACGGGTCGTCGGGATGCCGCACGCCGATCAGATCCCGGAAGGCCGGGCGGCCGTGGGACTCGACGGTGGCCTCGCCCGGCAGCGCCCCGAGCTTCAGCAGCCGTTCGACCAACGCGCTGTTGTCCTCCACCTCGTAGTGCAGCGCGGCGGCCCAGAAGTCGGCCTGCGCGTGCGGGTCGGCGGCGTCGATGACGAGCTTCCAGTGCAGCGGGGCGGGCGCGGCGCCCGTGGGTGTCAGAGTCATGCAACCAGTTATATGCGCGGGCTCGCCCCGGGGCTGGAACTTCACCAAGGAGGAGGCGCGAGCACACCGCGCCCGCACCACCCGCGGCAGCGGCTACGCGTCCACCGGGTCGGCCTCCGCCGCCGTCGCGGTCCTGGGGGCGGCGAGCCGGGCCCTGAGCTGTGCCGCCCGCCGGGCCGTGCGCAGCCCGTCCCAGGTCAGCAGGGTCAGGGCCAGCCAGACCAGGGCGAAGCCGGCCCAGCGCTCGGCCGGCATGGACTCGTGGAAGTAGGCGACGCCGAGCAGGAACTGGAAGACCGGGGCCATGTACTGGAGCAGGCCCAGGGTGGACAGCGGCACGCGTATCGCGGCCGCGCCGAAGCAGACCAGCGGCAGCGCGGTGACGATGCCGGTGGAGGCGAGCAGGGCGGCGTGCCCGGCGCCCTCGGCGGCGAACGTCGAGGTGCCGTGGGCGCCCATCCACAGCAGATAGCCCAGAGCGGGCAGGAACTGGACCGCGGTCTCGGCGGTCAGCGACTCGATGCCGCCCAGGTTGACCTTCTTCTTCACCAGGCCGTAGGTGGCGAAGGAGAAGGCGAGGCAGAGGGAGATCCACGGCGGGCGGCCGTAGCCGATGGTGAGCACGACGACGGCGGCGGCGCCGGTGCCGACCGCCGCCCACTGCACGGGCCGCAGCCGCTCCTTGAGGAGCAGTACGCCCATCGCGATGGTGACCAGCGGGTTGATGAAGTAGCCGAGGGACGCCTCCACCACGTGCCCGCTGTTGACGGACCAGATGTAGACGCCCCAGTTGACGGTGATCACCGCGGCGGCGATCACGACGAGGGCCAGCCTGCGCGGCTGGCGCAGCAGTTCGCCGGCCCAGGCCCAGCGGCGTACGACGAGCAGGGCGACGGCGACGAAGGCGAGGGACCACACCATGCGGTGGGCGAGGATCTCGACCGCCCCGGCGGGTTTGAGCAGCGGCCAGAAGATGGGGACGAGGCCCCACATCCCGTAGGCGGCGACACCGTTCAGCAGTCCCGTGCGCCGCTCACCCCTCGGCTGCTCGCTCACTGGTTCCTCCTTCGTGCCGGCCGCGTACCGTGCGGCGGGCATCAAAGAAGGTAGCGCCACGCGCCCCCGCCTGTCATGTCCGTATGGTCAAACGGTCATGACGGGCGGGTGACGGTTTCCCCGGTGTCGCTCAGGCCCCGAGCGCGGCGGCGATCGCCTCCGAGACCGGGCTGGTGGAGTGCCCGATCAGGCGGGACAGATCGCCGGAGGTGATGACCAGCTCGCCCTTCTCGATGGAGGCGTCCACGCCCGCCAGGATCGCGGCGAGCGGCCCGGGGAGACCGGCGCCGGTCAGGATGCCCGCGTACTCCTCGACGGTGACCGGGTTGGACGTGATCCGCCGGCCGGTCTGCCGGCTCAGCTCGGCGGCGTACTCGGCGAGGCTCCACGCCTCGTCCCCGCCCAGCTCGTACGTCTTGTTCTCGTGGCCCTCGCCGGTCAGGACGGCGACGGCGGCGGCCGCGTACTCGGCGCGCGGGGCGGAGGAGACACGGCCCTCGCCGGCGGCGTGGACGACGGCGCCGTGCTCCAGGACGGGGGCGAGCTGCTCGGTGTAGTTCTCGTGGTACCAACCGTTGCGCAGCAGTACGTAGGGCACCCCGGAGGCCAGCAGGGCCTCCTCGGTGCCGTGGTGGTCGTCGGCGAGGGCGGCCTTCAGGGTGCCGGGGGCACTGGTGTAGGCGAGCAGCGCGACACCGGCGGCGCGGGCCGCGTCGATGACGACCCGGTGCTGCCGGACCCGGCCCTTGTCGAACTCGTTGCCGGAGATCAGCAGGACCTTGTCGCCGGCCGAGAACAGGCCGTCGAAGGTCTCGGGCGCGTTGTAGTCGGCGACCGCGATCCGCACCCCGCGCTCGGCGAGGCCGGCGGCCTTCTCCGGGGTGCGTACGACGGCGGTGACCTGGTCGGCCGGGACCTTCTCCAGCAGCTGATCCACGACGTGGCGGCCGAGGTGGCCGGTGGCTCCGGTGACGACGATGCTCATGACGGAAATCTCCTTGTGGGGTGCCTGTGCACTAACGCTAGGAGATGCGCTAACTCTTCGAAAGTACCTACTTTGAAGTAAGGTACTGGCATGACGGTAAGCGCTGGAGGAGCGGCAAGGGACGTCGTCGACGCGGCGATGTGCCCGTACCGCCTGGTCCTGGAGCACGTCACCAGCCGGTGGGGCGTCCTCGTCCTGATCGAGCTGCTGGAGCGGCCCCACCGCTTCAGCGAACTGCGTCGCGCCGTCGCCCGGGTCAGCGAACGAGGCGTCAGCGAGAAGATGCTCGCCCAGACGCTGCGGACCCTTGAGCGCGACGGACTGGTCCACCGTGACGCCAGGCCCGTGATCCCGCCCCGGGTCGACTACTCCCTCACCGGCCTCGGCCGGGAGGCCGCCGAACAGGTACGGGCGCTCGCGCTGTGGACCCAGGAGCGCATGGCGGACGTGGAGCAGGCCCGGCGAACGTACGACGAGGCCCACCGGGCATGAGGCGAGGTCCGCCGGACATACGACGAGGCCCGCCGGACATACGACGAGGCCCGGTGGACACAGGACGAGGCCCGGGCCGCACGGACCCGGGCCTCGTGAGACGGAGCAGCCCGCTCAGCCGACGACCGTCCAGGTGTCTCCGCCGGCCAGCAGCGCGGCCAGGTCGCCCTTGCCCCGCTGCTCGATCGCCGCGTCGAGCTGGTCGGCCATCGCGGTGTCGTAGACCGGGCGGTCCACGGACCGGAAGACGCCGATCGGGGTGTGGTGAAGGGTGTCGGGGTCGGCCAGCCGGGACAGCGCGAACGCCGTGGTCGGGGAGGCCGCGTGGGCGTCGTGGACGAGGATCTCGGACTCGTTGTCCGGGGTGACGTCCACGACGGACAGGTCGCCGGTGCGCGCGTCCCGGACGACACCGCGCTCGCCGTCGGCGCCGAAGCGGATCGGCTGCCCGTGCTCCAGGCGGATCAGCGCCTCCTGGGCCTGGGTGCGGTCCTTGAGGGCGTCGAAGGCGCCGTCGTTGAAGATGTTGCAGTTCTGGTAGATCTCGATCAGCGCGGTGCCGGGGTGGGCGGCGGCCTGGCGCAGCACCTCGGTGAGGTGCTTGCGGTCGGAGTCGATGGTGCGGGCCACGAAGGACGCCTCGGCGCCGATGGCGAGGGAGACCGGGTTGAAGGGGGCGTCGAGGGAGCCCATCGGCGTCGACTTGGTGATCTTGCCGATCTCGGAGGTCGGGCTGTACTGACCCTTGGTCAGGCCGTAGATCCGGTTGTTGAACAGCAGGATCTTGAGGTTGACGTTGCGGCGCAGGGCGTGGATGAGGTGGTTGCCGCCGATGGACAGCGCGTCGCCGTCACCGGTGACGACCCACACCGACAGGTCGCGCCGCGAGGTGGCCAGGCCGGTGGCGATGGCGGGGGCGCGGCCGTGGATGGAGTGCATCCCGTAGGTGTTCATGTAGTACGGGAAGCGGGAGGAGCAGCCGATACCGGAGACGAAGACGATGTTCTCCCTGGCCAGCCCCAGCTCCGGCATGAAGCCCTGGACGGCCGCGAGGATCGCGTAGTCGCCGCAGCCGGGGCACCAGCGCACTTCCTGGTCGGACTTGAAGTCCTTCATGGACTGCCGGGCCTGGGCCTTCGGCACCAGGGAGAGCGCCTCGGCCGTGCCCGTGCCTTCCGTGGACGTCTCAGCCATCGATGGCCTCCTTGAGAGCCGTGGCGAGCTGCTCCGCCTTGAACGGCATGCCGTTGACCTGGTTGTACGAGTGCGCGTCCACCAGGTACTTCGCTCGCACCAGGGTGGCGAGCTGGCCGAGGTTCATCTCGGGGATCACCACCTTGTCGTAACGCTTCAGGACCGCGCCGAGGTTCTTCGGGAAGGGGTTGAGGTGGCGCAGGTGGGCCTGCGCGATGGACTCCCCGGCCGCGCGCAGCCGGCGCACGGCCGCCGTGATGGGCCCGTAGGTGGAGCCCCAGCCCAGGACGAGGGTGCGTGCCCCGTTCGGGTCGTCGACCTCGACGTCGGGGACCTCGATGCCGTCGATCTTGGCCTGCCGGGTGCGGACCATGAAGTCGTGGTTGGCGGGGTCGTAGGAGATGTTGCCGGTGCCGTCCTGCTTCTCGATGCCGCCGACGCGGTGCTCCAGGCCGGGCGTGCCCGGGATCGCCCACGGGCGGGCCAGGGTCCTGGGGTCGCGCTTGTAGGGCCAGAACACCTCGGTGCCGTCGGCCGTCGTGTGGTTGGGGCCCTGCGCGAACTGCACGCTCAGGTCGGGCAGTTCGTCCAGATCGGGGATGCGCCAGGGCTCGGAGCCGTTGGCGAGGTAGCCGTCGGAGAGCAGGAACACCGGGGTGCGGTAGGTCAGCGCGATCCGGGCCGCCTCCAGGGCGGCGTCGAAGCAGTCCGCCGGGGTGCACGGGGCGACGACCGGGACCGGCGCCTCGCCGTTGCGGCCGTACATCGCCTGCAGCAGATCTGCCTGCTCGGTCTTGGTCGGCAGGCCGGTGGACGGCCCGCCGCGCTGGATGTCCACCACCACCAGCGGCAGCTCCAGCGACACCGCCAGACCGATCGTCTCGCTCTTGAGCGCCACGCCCGGGCCGGACGTCGTCGTCACCGCGAGCGACCCGCCGAAGGCGGCCCCGAGAGCGGCGCCGATGCCGGCGATCTCGTCCTCGGCCTGGAAGGTCCGCACGCCGAAGTTCTTGTGCTTGGACAGCTCGTGCAGGATGTCCGAGGCCGGGGTGATCGGGTACGAGCCCAGGAACAGCGGCAGGTCCGCCTGGCGGGACGCCGCCACCAGGCCGTAGGACAGGGCCAGGTTCCCGGAGATGTTGCGGTACGTGCCGACGGGGAAGGCCTTGGCGGCCGGGGCGACCTCGTAGGAGACCGCGAAGTCCTCCGTCGTCTCACCGAAGTTCCAGCCCGCGCGGAACGCGGTGATGTTCGCCGCCGCGATGTCCGGCTTCCGGGCGAACTTCGTCCGCAGGAACTTCTCCGTGCCCTCCGTGGGCCGGTGGTACATCCAGCTCAGCAGGCCCAGCGCGAACATGTTCTTGCTGCGCTCAGCCTCCTTGCGGGACAGGTCGAACTCTTTGAGGGCCTCGACCGTCAGGGTGGTCAGCGGCACCGGGTGCAGGTGGTAGCCGTCCAGCGAGCCGTCCTCCAGCGGGGAGGCGTCGTAGCCGACCTTCTGCATCGCGCGCTTGGTGAACTCGTCGGTGTTGACGATGATCTCCGCACCGCGCGGCAGGTCGCCGACGTTCGCCTTCAGCGCGGCCGGGTTCATCGCGACCAGCACGTTCGGCGCGTCCCCGGGGGTGAGGATGTCGTGGTCGGCGAAGTGCAGCTGGAAGGAGGACACACCTGGCAGGGTTCCCGCGGGGGCCCGGATCTCGGCCGGGAAGTTCGGCAGCGTCGACAGATCGTTCCCGAACGACGCCGTCTCCGAGGTGAAGCGGTCACCGGTGAGTTGCATACCGTCACCCGAGTCACCCGCGAACCGGATGATCACCCGGTCCAAGCGGCGGACGTCCTTCGTCCCGGCCGCCCTGCGCTGCTCTCCTACGACGGCTCCGTCGGCCTGCTCCGCTGGACTGCTGACCTGGCTGGTCACTGAACTGGACCTCCTTCGAGGCTGCTGTGTGGGAGCGGCCTTCCCGAAGACCTTCCCGGCTTCAACCCTACGACCGTGAGGGTCGCCTTCCCTGCATCGTTCGCATGCTGGACGCACCGATGAGACGGTTCGCACGGTCCGTCACAGTGTCGGACGATCACGAGTTCAGATAGGTGAGCACGGCCAGAACACGCCGGTGATCCCCATCACTTTGGGACAGTCCGAGCTTGAGGAAGATGTTGCTGACGTGCTTCTCGACCGCGCCGTCGCTCACCACCAGCTGCCGGGCGATCGCCGAGTTCGTCCGCCCCTCGGCCATCAGCCCCAGCACCTCCCGCTCCCGCGGGGTGAGCCCGGCCAGCACGTCCTGCTTGCGGCTGCGGCCGAGCAGCTGCGCGACGACCTCCGGGTCCAGGGCCGTACCGCCCTCAGCCACCCGCACCACCGCGTCCACGAACTCGCGCACCTCGGCCACGCGGTCCTTGAGCAGATAGCCGACCCCGCGGCTGGAACCGGCCAGCAGTTCGGTGGCGTACCGCTCCTCCACGTACTGCGAGAGCACGAGCACGCCCAGCGCCGGGTGCGCCTTGCGCAGCTGCACCGCGGCCCGGACCCCCTCGTCGGTGTGCGTCGGCGGCATCCGCACGTCCGCCACCACGACGTCCGGCAGCGCCTGCTGGTCGTGCAGCTCCGTGATGGTCTTGATCAGTGCCTGGGCGTCCCCGACACCCGCCACGACCTCGTGTCCGCGGTCGGTCAGCAGCCGGGTCAGGCCCTCCCTGAGCAGCACTGAATCCTCGGCGATGACCACCCGCACCCTGTCCTCCATGATCCTCGGCCCCCCACAGCCTCGCCCCACGGTCTTCCGCGCGACATGGTCCAGCATTCCAGTATTCGGACCGCGCCGCGCCCGGGCCAGGGGAAGTGCAGGGAGGCGACCACATGTTTCGGCCTGCCGCCGCGACCGGTGTGGCCGCGGCCGGCAGGCCGCCATCAGGGGATTACGGGCGCGCTCAGCGCCGCCAGGGCAGCTCCGCCGTCACCCGGGTGGGGCCCCCGGACGGCGAGTCCACGATGAGGATCCCGTCCACCGCGTCCAACCGCTCGGCCAGCCCGGCGAGGCCCGACCCCCTGGACACGTCCGCGTTGCCGACCCCGTCGTCCTCGACCTGGAGCATCAGCCGGTCCTCCACCCGCCAGACGTCGACGGAGGCGGACCGCGCCCCGCTGTGCTTGCTGACGTTCTGGAGCAGCTCGGAGACCGTGAAGTACGCGATCCCCTCGATGGCCGCCGCCGGCCGCTCGGCCAGATCGACCTCCACCCGCACCGGCACCGTGCAGCGCGAGGCCACCGCCGACAGGGCCGCGTCCAGGCCGCGGTCCGTCAGCACCGCAGGATGGATCCCCCGCGCCAGGTCCCGCAGCTCCTGCAACGCGGTCTTCACCTCGCCGTGCGCCTCGTCCACCATCCGCGCCGCCGCCTGCGGATCCTCCGTCAGCTTCTCCTTCGCCAGCCCCAGATCCATCGCCAGCGCCACCAGCCGGGCCTGCGCCCCGTCGTGCAGATCCCGCTCGATGCGCCGCAGATCCGCGGCGGCCGTGTCGACCACGACCCCCCGGTCCGACTCCAGCTCCACCACCCGCGCCGACAGCCGCGACGGCCCCAGCAGCCCGTACACCAGCACCCGGTCCACCATCGTCAGCGCCCGCACGATCCACGGCGTGGCCAGCGTGAACAGCAGCCCCACCAGCGCGGTCACCGTGATCTCGAACGGATTGTCCAGATAGATACCGTGCTGACCGTCGCCGTAGAGCTGGAGCCCGCCTTGGCCGGCCCACATCGGGAACACCCAGAACCACAACGGATACGTCAGCAGGCTCCAGCCCAGCGTCCAGAAGACCAGCGAGACCGAGAAGGAGAACACCGCCCACGGGAAGTGCAGGATCGCGTAGAGCAGGGCCCGCCAGGAGGCGCCGCTCTTCAGCAGGGCTCCCGTCCACGCCAGGACGCCCGGCTTCGTCGTCCGCAGCGGCTGCGGCTCGGCGACCTCCAGGCCGAGCAGACGGCGCGCCCGCGCCCGCTCCAGCACGCCGAACAGGCGGCAGCCGCCCAGGGCCGCCGCGAGCACCGGGACGCCCAGGAACGTCACCAGCAGGCCCGCGCCCAGCGACACCATCGTCACCGCGTACGTGAACAGCATGATGCCGATCGGCAGGTTCAGCAGCACGTACCCGAACTCGCGCCAGCTGCGGGCCTCGAACGGCGCCCGCAGCCCGGCCGGCAGCAGGTGCCGTTCCCGGCCGGTGCCACCGTCGTGGAACCCGCCCGCGCTGTAGGGCCCGTACCCCGGTGCGTCCTGCGATCGGTACTGGGTGGCCATCGGCGTCGTCCCGTCCCCTCGTTCCGTTTCTTCTACGGCTGTCCCGCCGTACTCCCAGAGTGCTCGGCCGCGGATGGCGGGACCATGGAGCACGTCGGCGTCTTGGGCGGGGGGTTTTCCCTACCTCGTGCCGGGGGTGCCCCGGCCGGAGGCGGCCACCCCGGACCCGGCCGGACCGGCGCCATCCGTACGGTCCCGCCACGGCAGCTCCGCCGTGATGGCCGTCGGGCCGCCCGGCGGCGACTCGACCACGAACAGGCCGTCGACCGCGTCCAGCCGCTCGGCCAGACCGCGCATGCCCGTTCCGCCGTCCAACCGGGCACCGCCGCGGCCGTCGTCCCCCACCTGGATCAGCAGCCGGCCGTCGGACCGCCAGACGTCGACGGAGGCGGACCGCGCCCCGCTGTGCTTGCTGACGTTCTGGAGCAGCTCGGAGACCGTGAAATAGGCGATGCCCTCGATGGCCGCGGCCGGACGCGACTCCAGGTCGACCGTCACCTGCACCGGCACCGTGCAGCGCGAGGCCACCGCCGACAGGGCCGCGTCCAGGCCGCGGTCGGTCAGCACGGCGGGATGGATGCCGCGGGCCAGGTCGCGCAGTTCCTGGAGCGCGAGCTTCACCTCACCGTGCGCCTCCTCGACCATCGCGGCGACGTGCTCGTCGGACCGGCCCTCCAGCAGTTTCTCCTTGGCCAGGCCCAGGCCCATGGCCAGATTGACCAGCCGGGCCTGCGCCCCGTCGTGCAGGTCCCGCTCGATGCGCCGCAGATCCGCCGCCGCCGTGTCGACCACGACCCCCCGGTCCGACTCCAGCTCGGCGATCCGCCGCTCCAGCTCGTCGGACGGCGACAGCAGGCCGCGCACCATCGCCCGGTCCACGTTCGCCAGGCCCCGCGCGAGGAAGGGCAGCACCGGCCAGAGCACGAACAGCGAGGTCAGCGTCACCGTGAAGGTGAGCACGCCCCAGGGCAGCCGTATGAAGTGGTACAGCGCCGAGCGCCAGCCCACCGGGTCCTTCAGCGCCGCCCAGAGCCGGCCGGGCAGTCCCTTCGCGCCGTGCAGCGACAGCGGGCTCGGCTCGTCGATCCGCACCCCGAGCAGCGCCCGCGCCCGCGCCCGCTCCAGCCGGCCCAGCAGGCGCGAGCCCATCAGCCCGAGCGCCAGCAGCGGGAAGCCGATCACGTTGAGCGTCAGCGCGCTGCCGGTCAGCAGCACCGTCACCACATAGACGAAGCCGAACAGCGATACTGGGAGGTTCACCAGTAGATGCGTGATCTCCTTCCAGGTGGGCAGGTCGTAGGCGAAACGGGCCGACGGCAGCCGGTCCTCGGCGCCTGCTACCGCGGGATCGGCGGCGGGGATGCGAGCGGTCATAGGGGCCAGCGTGCCGTGCGGCGGCCGACGGCGCCATGAGGTGGGCCGCCCTCACCCACTGGGGAAAACCCCACCTTCGCGCCCCAGGGTGTGACGGGCTGCTTACCCGCCCTTTATCAGGGCCTAGACTCCCGTGCGTACAGATCGTCGAACAGCCGAACAGCACGGGGCCGGGGAAAACAGGTCCGACAGGGCCAGGGAGTGAGGAACGGACGGTGCGGGAGACGTTGCGGGGGTCGACCGCCGTCGTCGCGGCGGACTACTTCCAGTCCTATTCGGTCGTCGGACTGCTCGCCCTCGTCGGCGTGCTGTTCGTCGCCGTCGCCTTCGGTGCGGGGCGCCTGCTGCGCCCGGTGGTCCCCACCCCGGAGAAACTGCTGACGTACGAGTGCGGCGTCGACCCCGTCGGCGAGGGCTGGGCGCACACCCAGGTCCGCTACTACGTGTACGCGTTCCTGTACGTGATCTTCGCCGTCGACTCGATCTTCCTGTTCCCCTGGGCGACGGTCTTCGCCGCCCCCGGCTACGGCGCGACGACGCTCGTGGAGATGTTCATCTTCCTCGGCTTCCTGGCCGTGGGCCTGCTGTACGCATACAAGAAGGGCGTCCTGGCATGGACGTGACCCCCATCACCCCCGAACCGGTACCGCTGCCGGAGCCGAAGCGGCTGGGCACGCTCGCCCGGCTCGCCCCGGAGCCGATGAAGGTCGTCCTGAACTGGGGCCGGCGCTACTCGCTCTGGGTTTTCAACTTCGGCCTCGCCTGCTGCGCGATCGAGTTCATCGCCGCGTCGATGGCCCGGCACGACTTCATCCGCCTCGGCGTGATCCCGTTCGCGCCCGGGCCCCGCCAGGCCGACCTGATGGTGGTGTCCGGCACGGTCACGGACAAGATGGCCCCGGCGATCAAGCGGCTGTACGAGCAGATGCCCGAGCCCAAGTACGTCATCTCCTTCGGCGCCTGCTCCAACTGCGGCGGCCCGTACTGGGACTCGTACTCCGTCACCAAGGGCGTCGACCAGATCATCCCGGTGGACGTCTACGTTCCCGGCTGCCCGCCGCGTCCCGAGGCGCTGCTCCAGGGAATCCTGAAACTCCAGGAGAAGATCGCGCGCGAGTCGCTGGGGGAGCGGTACGCGACCGGGACGGCCCGTCCGTCGACGGCGGCGCTGCAGAGCGGGCTGGTACGGCCGCCGGCCGCCGCGGCCACCGGCGAGGGGGACCCGCGATGAGTGGGACCGGCTGGCTGCCCGCGCCCGTCGGGGACCTCTTCGGGACCGGCGCCACGGCGGAGGAGTCCTACGAGGTCCTGACGGTGGACGTGCCGCCGGACACGTGGATCTCCGCGTTGCTGACCGCCCGCGACGAGTTGGGCTGCACGTATTTCGACTGGCTGAGCGCCGTCGACGAGCCGGGCACGGGCTTCCGCGTCTCGGCCCACGTCGTCGCCCTCGCCCCGGTACGGCGCCTGCTGGTGCGTACGACGGTTCCGCACGAGGCGCCCGTCCTGCCCACTGCGGTGGACGTCTACGCGGGCGCGGCCTGGCACGAACGCGAGACGCACGAGATGTTCGGCGTCTCCTTCCAGGACCACCCCGGCCTGGACCACCTCCTCCTGCCGGAGACCTTCGAGGGCCACCCCCTCCGCAAGGACTTCGTCCTCGCGGCCCGCGTCGCCAAGGCCTGGCCGGGGGCCAAGGAGCCGGGCGACTCGGACCACGGCGGTCCCAAGCGCCGCCAGATGCTGCCGCCGGGCGTGCCCGACCCCAACGAGTGGGGCCCCCAGAAGGGCCAGCTCCCGCCCGCCCCGTCCCGCCCGGCGCGGGGCGTGGCCCGGGCGGCGGGCGACCGCCCGGCCCGCCGCACGCTCACGGCGGCGGAGGGCTCGTCCGGCCGGACGGCGACGACCGCTCCCGCAACCGAGCAGCCCGCGGCCCCCACCGCCCGGCCCCGCCGGATGCGCAGCGCAAGCGAGGGCTCGACAAGCCAGACGGCTCAACGAGACGAGGGTGCGACGTCGGGGTCCGGGGCTGTGCCCGAGGGTGCGGCGTCGGGGTCTGCGGCTGCGGCTGCGGCTGCGAGTGCGGTTGGGGGGTCCGGGGTTGGCGCCGAGGGCGCGGCTGGAAACACCGGCGTGCGGCGCGCGGACGCCGGCGAAAGTGCCGCAGAGGACACGCGGGCCGGGGCTGAGGGTGCGCCTGAAGACGCCGGCGCCGGAGGCGCGGTGACGCCGGAGCAGGCTGGGCGGACTCGGGGCGCGAGCCGGTTGGCGCGCGGCGACGGGAGTGCCGAGGTGGAGGGTTCGGGCGGCGCCGAAGGCGTGTCCGGGCGGGACGGTGCCGCAGCCGGCGAGAGTGCCGCTGAGGACACTGGGGCCGGGGCCGAAGAGCCGACCGCGGGAGGCCGGCGGGTGCGGAGTGCGGCCGAGGGGTCGGCGTCGCAGCGGGCGGGGGCCGCGGGGTCTCGCCGTGCGCGGAGTGCGAGCGAGGGCTCCGCGTCCCAGCGCGGGCAGGAGGCGGCCTCGAAGCCGCCCACGGCACCGCGCAGTTCGGACGCCCCCTGGCACCACGCGCGCCCGGCGTTCGACGAACCCGAACCGAAACCGGGGCCGTCCCCCGAGGGCGACGACCCCGACGCCACGAAACCCCCCACCACCCCCGACGAACCGGAAGGAGGCACGCGGTGAACGGCACCGTCGACGTCGCCCTGCGACTCGTGATCGTCTTCGCGGTGTTCCTGACCTTCCCCCTGATCGTGGGTCAGACCGAGCACAAGGTGATGGCGCACATGCAGGGCCGCCTCGGCCCCATGTACGCCGGCGGCTTCCACGGCTGGGCCCAACTGGTCGCGGACGGCGTGAAGTTCGCGCAGAAGGAGGACGTGGTCCCGGCCGGCGCCGACCGCCGTGTCTTCCAGCTCGCCCCCGCCGTGGCCCTGCTGCCCTACCTCCTCGTGCTGCTCGCCATCCCGATCGGCCCCAGTGAGGGAGCCGTCGGCCAGGTCCTCGACGCGGGCATCTTCTTCGTGCTCGCGATCATGGCCATCGGCGTCCTCGGCTCGCTCATGGCCGGCTGGGCCTCCGCCAACAAGTTCTCCCTCCTCGGCGGTCTGCGCACCGCCGCCCAGCTCCTCGCCTACGAACTGCCGATGCTGCTCGCCGCCGCCTCCGTGGCGATGGCGGCCGGCACGGTCTCCCTGCCCGGCATCGTCCACGCCTTCCACTGGTGGTGGCTGCCCTGGCAGATCGTCGGCGCGATCGTCTTCTTCGTCGCCGGCCTCGCCGAACTGCAACGCCCGCCGTTCGACATGCCCGTCGCCGACTCGGAGATCATCTTCGGCGCGTACACCGAGTACACCGGTCTGCGCTTCGCCCTGTTCCTCCTCGCCGAGTACGCCGGGATCGTCGTCCTGTGCGGCCTGACCACCGTCCTCTTCCTGGGCGGCTGGCACGGCCCGTGGGGCGCCGAGGGCCTCGGCTGGGTCTGGACCCTGCTGAAGACGGCGGTCCTCGCCTTCGTGGTCATCTGGCTCCGCGTCACCTACCCGCGGCTGCGTGAGGACCAGCTCCAGAAGTTCTCCTGGATGCTCCTCGTCCCCCTTTCCCTCGCCCAGATCGCCCTCACCGGCATCGTCAAGGTGGTGATCCAGTAGTCATGGCCCCCATCCCTGGCAGCGGCCTGGCCAAGGGTCTGGCCGTCACCCTCCGCACGATGACGCAGAAGACCGTCACCGCGCAGTACCCCGACGTCCAGCCCGACCTCCCGCCGCGCAGCCGCGGCGTCATCGGCCTGTTCGAGGAGAACTGCACCGTCTGCATGCTGTGCGCCCGCGAGTGCCCGGACTGGTGCATCTACATCGACTCCCACAAGGAGACGGTCCCCGCGGCGGCCCCCGGCGGCCGCGAACGCAGCCGCAACGTCCTCGACCGCTTCGCCATCGACTTCTCCCTGTGCATGTACTGCGGTATCTGCATCGAGGTCTGTCCTTTCGACGCCCTGTTCTGGTCCCCGGAGTTCGAGTACGCCGAGACCGACATCCGCGACCTCACCCACGAGCGCGACAAGCTGCGCGAGTGGATGTGGACCGTGCCCGCGCCGCCCGCCCTCGACGCCGGCGCCGAGGAACCCAAGGAGCTCGGCGCCGCCCGCAAGACCGCCGAGAAGCTGGCGGCCGCGCAGGCCGAACCGCGGGAGGGGGACACGTGAGCATCGCCGCCGCAAGCCACGGCTTCCTCTCCCCGACCGGCGTCGAGATCGCCTTCCTCCTCGTCGGCCTGGCCACCTTCGGCGCCGCCCTCGTCACCGTAACCACCCGGCAGCTCGTGCACGCCGCCCTGTGGCTGGTGGTGACCCTCGGCGGCCTCGCCGTGGAGTACCTGTTGCTCACCGCCGAGTTCATCGCCTGGGTGCAGGTCCTCATCTACGTGGGTTCCGTCGTCGTCCTCCTCCTGTTCGGCCTGATGCTCACCAAGGCGCCCATCGGCCGCTCCCCGGATGCCGACTCCGGCAACCGCTGGGCCGCCCTGACCGTGGCCGTCGGCGCCGCGGCCGCCCTGGTCTGGGTGGTCGTCGACGCCTTCCGCACCACCTGGATCGACCTGGACGGCGCCGCCGCCGGATCGACGAAGGCCACCGGCGAGAGCCTGTTCCAGAACTGGGTCCTGCCCTTTGAGGCCCTCTCCGTCCTGCTCCTGGCCGCGCTGGTCGGCGCGATCGTCCTGTCCCGCAAGTCGAAGGCGGCCGCGGCCGCCCCCCAGGCCCCTGCCGCCACCCAGGCCCCGGGGACCCACGGCGACCCGGGCGCGAAGGAAGGTGTCCGCTGATGCACCTCGCCTATCCCGCCGTGCTCTCCGCCCTCCTGTTCTGCACCGGCCTGTACGGGGTCCTCGCCCGCCGCAACGCGATCCTGGTCCTGATGTCCGTCGAGCTCATGCTCAACGCCGTCAACCTCAATCTGGTCGCCTTCGACGTCTGGCTCAGCAGGGCCGCGATCGAGACCCTGCACTCCGGGCAGGCCCTGACCCTGTTCACCATCGCCATCGCCGCTGCCGAGATCGGCATCGGCCTGGCGATCGTCCTCGCCGTCCACCGCAACCGCGGCACCTCGGACATCGACCGGCTCCGCGACTCCGCCGAGGGCCCCGACGACTCCGACGACGGCCCCCACAGCGCCGCCGCGACCGCGGAGGCCGCTGAGAAGGCTGAGGCCACCGCGTGACCACGATCACCCTCGCCGTCCTCGTTCCGCTTCTTCCGTTCCTCGGCGCCGTGGCCGGCCTGCTGCTCGGCCGGACCGCGCCCGGCTTCGTCCGCCCGCTCGCCGTCCTGCCGACCCTCGCCTCCCTGGTCCTGGCCGCGCTGGTCGCCGCGGACCAGGGCGGCGGCCGGGCCGTCGACGCCGCCACCGAGCTCACCCCCACCGGCTCGGTGCCCATCGAACTCGCCCTGCACATCGACGGCTTCGCCGCGCTCGTCGCCGTCCTGGTCGGCGTCGTCGCCACCTGCGTGCAGATCTACTCCATGGGCTACCTTCGCGACGACCCGCGCTACCCCTCGTACGCCGCCCTCGTCTCGCTGTTCACCTCCGCGATGCTGCTCGTCGTCTACTCCGGCGACCTGATCGTGCTGCTGGTCGGCTGGGAAGTCATGGGCATCTGCTCCTACTTCCTGGTGGGCCACTACTGGGAGACCCCCGAGGCCCGCGCCGCCTCGATCAAGGCCTTCCTGGTCACCAAGCTCGGCGACGTGCCCTTCCTGATCGGCCTGTTCGCGCTCGGCACCGACGCGGGGTCCTTCCGGATCACCCAGGTCCTCGGCACCGTCGCGAGCGGCGGACTGCACCACCCGACCCTGATCGCCCTGCTGCTCCTCGCCGGCGTGGCGGGCAAGTCGGCGCAGTTCCCGCTGCACACCTGGCTCCCCGACGCCATGGCGGGCCCGACGCCCGTCTCCGCACTGATCCACGCCGCGACGATGGTCGCCGCCGGTGTCTACTTCGTCGCCCGGCTCCTCCCCGTCTTCCAGGCCTCCTCGGCCGCGATGGTCGTTCTCGCCGTCATGGCCGCCGTGACGATGGCCGGCTCGGCGCTCGCCGCGCTCGCCCAGGACGACATCAAACGCGTCCTCGCCTACTCGACGATCGGCCAACTCGGCTACATGACCGGCGCGCTCGCCGTCGGCGACCGCGCCGCGGCCGTCTTCCACCTCCTGTCGCACGGCGCCTTCAAGGCGCTGCTGTTCCTCGCGGCCGGGGTGATCATCCACGCCGCCGGCACCAACTCGCTGGCCGCCATGTCCCGGATGAGCAACCTGCGGGACCGCGTCCCGGACGCCTACTGGACGATGACCGTGGCGCTCCTCGCGCTCGCCGCGATCCCTCCCTTCAGCGGCTTCTTCTCCAAGGAGTCCGTCCTCGGCGCCGCCGAACACGCGGCCACCGGCCACACCGGCCACGCCCCCGTGGCGGCCGGCTGGACCATCCTCGTGGCCGGCCTCCTCACGGCCCTGCTCACCGGCGCCTACGCCATGCGCCTGTGGCTGCTGGCCTTCCGCGGCCGGGGCGCCGAGGCCCCCGACCACGGCAGGCAGCCCCTCGTCATGAACGCGGTGCTCTGGGCGCTCGCCCTCCCGTCCCTCGCCTTCGGCGGCCTCGCCTTCCGCGTCCTGCCCGGATGGTTCGACGGCCGGGACCTGACCCCCACGCTCATCACCTCCGTCCTCGGCACCGGCGTGGCGCTGGTCGGTGGCATCGTCACCTACGGTGCCTGGCAGCACACCGCCGCGCTCGCCGCCCGGGTCCCCCTCGGCGCTGTCGCCGCCCACCCCGAGGGCGACGCCGGCCTCGTCGAGGCCGAGGCCATCGCCACCCACCGGCCCGCGTACGGAGACATCGCCCACGCACCCGACCCCGCCGACCCCGGACGGCTGCTGCTCGGTCCGCTGCACCGGCACGCGGCCGCCGGCTTCCACCTCGACGCCGTGTACGCGGCCCTCTTCGTCCGCCCGGTGCTGGCCGGAGCGAGCCTCGTCCGGTTCCTCGACCGGGAGGTCGTCGAGACCTACGTACGCGGCGCCGGAGCCGTACCCCGGCTGCTCGGGGCCGCCGTACGGCGGGCCCAGACCGGCAATGTGCAGACCTATGTGAGCGCGCTGCTCGCCGGCACCGTCGTCCTGGCGGTCGCCGCCGTCCTTCTGGCCACGGGAGCGTGAGCAGGCGTGATCGATATCAACGAGTCCGTGATGCAGTTCCTTCTGGCATTCCTCGTCGCCGGCCCGCTCCTCGGCGCGCTCGCCGCCCTCCTGCCCGCGCCGCCCGGGCTGAAGGGGAAGTCACCCGAGCAGGCCGTGCTCCGGCACGGCGTGACCGTCACCGGCGCGATCCTCGCCGCCGCGATCGTCCTCGCGGTCGGCTTCGACCATGCCCACCCGTCGAAGATGCAGGCCACGACCGACATCAGCTGGATCCCCGCACTCCACGTGCGCATCCACCTCGGCGTCGACGGCATTTCCCTCCCCCTCGTCGTACTGACCGCGCTGCTGACCTTCCTCTGCGCGCTGTACTCCTACTTCAAGCCGCCCACGGGTCCCACCCCGAAGGCCTTCGTCGCGCTGCTGCTCCTCCTCGAGTCCGGCACCCTCGCGACCTTCGCCGTCCTCGATCTGCTGCTGTTCTTCCTCGCGTTCGAGATGGTCCTCATCCCGATGTACTTCCTCATCGCCCGCTGGGGCGGCGAGGGCCGTCAGGCCGCCGCCTGGCGGTTCATCCTCTACACCCTGCTCGGCTCGGTCGTCATGCTGCTCGGCCTGCTCCTCATCGGGCTCAAGGCCGGCACCTTCGACATGGTGGCACTCGCCACTGACAACGGCCGGTCACTGACCGCGTCCGTGCAGGTCATCGCCGTTCTGGCGATCGGTCTCGGGCTCGCCGTCAAAACGCCGATGTGGCCACTGCACAGCTGGCTGCCGGACGCGCACACCGCCGCCCCGACCGTCGGCTCGGTGCTGCTGGCCGGTGTCCTGCTGAAGATGGGAACGTACGGCTTCGTCCGCATCCTGCTGCCGATCGCACCCGACGGCTTCCGCACCTTCGCGCCCTACCTCGCCGCCCTCGCCGTCGTCGGGATCATCTACGGGTCCCTGGCCTGCCTCGCCCTCGCCAGGCAGGGCGCGAAGGGCGACCTCAAGCGGCTCATCGCCTACTCCTCGGTCGGCCACATGGGCTTCGTCCTGCTCGGCATCGCCACCATGACCCCCACTGGCGTGAACGGCGCCCTGTTCGCCAACATCGCCCACGGCCTCATCACCGGCCTGCTGTTCTTCCTCGTCGGCGCGCTCAAGGACCGCACCGGCACCACCGACCTCGACGCCCTCGCCGAGAAGACCGGTGCCGCGCTGTATGCGAAGGCCCCGCGCCTGGGCGGCCTGCTCGCCTTCGGCGCCGTCGCCTCGCTCGGCCTGCCGGGCCTGGCCGGGTTCTGGGGCGAGATGCTCGCCCTGTTCGGCTCGTTCCAGCCCGCCGCGGGCCTCAGCCGGCCCGCCTTCCTCACCTTCATGGCGATCGGCGCCTTCGGCACCCTGCTGACCGCCGCGTACATGCTCGTCGTGGTCCGCCGCGTCTGCATGGGCGCCGTACCGCGGCAGGCGCCACAGCTCGCCGACGTCCGGGGCTACGAGTTCGCGGCCTGGACCCCGCTCGTCGCCCTCACCGTCCTCGCCGGACTCTGGCCGAAGGCCCTGCTCGGGCTCACCGACCCGGCCGTGCAGCAGCTCCTCGCAGGAGGCACCCGATGACCGCCCTGGCCCAGACGGCGGCCGAGTCGGTGGTCCAGTCCGTCGACTGGCTCGCCGTCGCGCCGCCCACCCTCACCGCGGTGATCGCCCTCGTGGTCCTCGTCGCCGACCTCTTCGTGCCGGAAGCGCGCAAGCCCCTCCTCGGCTGGTTCTCCGTCGCCGGACTTGCCACCGCCGCGCTGCTGCTCCTGCCCCTCCTCGACGGCGACCGCGCCACGTTCTGCCAGACCGGCCGGCCCGACGTCTGCAGCTACACCGCTGACCGCTTCACCCTCGTCATCCAGTTCCTGGTCCTCGGCGGCGCCCTCCTGACCGCCCTGCTGTCGGTCACCGCGCTGAAGGACGCGCGCAAGGCAATGCCCGAAGGGGAGTTCTGGTTCCTGCTGCTGGCCTCCGCCGCCGGTGCCGCGCTCCTGCCCGCCGCACGCGACCTGGCGACCCTCGTCGTCGCCCTGGAGGTCGCCTCCCTGCCCGCCTTCGCCCTCGTCGGCCTCCGGCACGGCGACCGCAGGTCCTCCGACGCGGCCCTGAAGTTCTTCCTGTCCTCGGTCACCGCCACCGCCGTCAGCCTGCTCGGCGTCAGCTTCGTCTACGCCACCACCGGCACCCTGTTCCTCACTCGGATCGCCGAACGCATCCAGCACGTCGACGGCCAGTTCCACACGCTCGCCCAGACCGGCGTCGTCCTCACCCTCGTCGGCTTCGCCTTCAAGACCGCGGCCGTCCCCTTCCACTTCTGGGTGCCCGACACCTACGTGGGAGCCCCCCTGCCGGTCGCCGCCTACCTGTCGGTCGTCGGCAAGGCCGTCGGCTTCACCGGACTGATCCTCGTCACCGTCGTCGCCTTCCCGTCGTACTCCGGCGCCTGGGCTCCCGCGATGGCCGTGCTCGCCGCGCTCACCATGACCGTCGGCAACGTCGGCGCCCTGCGCCAGCAGGCCACGCGCGCGTACAGCGCGGTACGGCTGCTCGCCTGGTCCTCCGTCGGCCAGGCCGGCTACCTCCTGGTGCCGATCGCCGCCGCCGGCTACTCCAGGGACCCGCAGAAGTCGATCGGCTCCACGCTCGCCTACGCGCTCATGTACGCCGCCGTGAACGTCGGGGCCTTCGCCGTGGCCGCGCTCGTGGGCCGTACGAAGGAACGCAACCGCGTCAGCGACTACCGCGGCCTGTACGCCACGAACCCGCTGACCGCCCTGCTGCTGGCCTTCTTCCTGCTCTGCCTGGCCGGCCTTCCCCCGGGCGTCATCGGGCTGTTCGCCAAGGTCACCGTGTTCTCCGCCGCCGTCGACGCCGGACTCGGCTGGCTCGCCGTCGTCATGGCCGTCAACGTCGTCATCGCGTTGTTCTACTACCTCCAGTGGACGACCCTGCTGTTCCGCGCCCCCGAGGGCGAACCCGTCGGGCACCGCGTCCCGGCCCCCCTCACCGCCGCCCTCGCCCTGACGGGCGTCCTCGGCGCAGCCCTCTCCGGCGCCCCCCAGCTGGTGCTCCGCTTCGCCGGCACCGGCCTGTTCTGAGCCCTGGGCCCCACCACGCGCGCGTGGGGCCCCGGCTCTCACACACGCGTGTGCAGCCCGGCGCCCCGGCCTACGCGTGCACGTACCGCCCAGCGCCCCGGCCCTCACGCGCGTGCCGCCCGGCGCCCCGGTCACCCGGACGGCCCGGGCGCCGTCGCGCGCACCAGGGAACCCGCGGCCCTCGCCTGGCGTTGACCAGTTCGTAAGGGTCCACTGGACGTGACACCACACCGCACGGCACCGGTGGAGTCGAAGCGCAGCAAGCGAAGGGTTCCCCTGCCGCACCACTTGGAGGGCGTACCGTGCACCGCCGGCACAACGGGCTCAGGACCGCAGTCCTCCTCGGGGGACTGTCCGCACTCATCATCCTCATCGGCAGTTTGTTCGGCCGCACCGGCCTGATCGTCGCGGTCCTCGTCGCCCTCGGCACCAACGCGTACGCGTACTGGAACAGCGACAAGCTGGCGCTGCGCGCCATGCGGGCCCGCCCGGTCAGCGAGTTCGAGGCCCCGGCCCTGTACCGCATGGTCCGCGACCTCTCCACCCAGGCCCGCCAGCCCATGCCCCGCCTGTACATCTCCCCGACCGAGGCACCCAACGCCTTCGCGACCGGCCGCAACCCGCGCAACGCCGCGGTGTGCTGCACGGAAGGCATCCTGCGCATCCTGGACGAGCGCGAGCTGCGCGGCGTCATCGGCCACGAGCTCAGCCACGTCTACAACCGCGACATCCTCATCTCCTCCGTCGCCGGCGCCCTGGCCTCCGTGATCATGTTCCTGGTCAACTTCGCCTGGCTGATCCCGATCGGCCGCTCCGATGACGACGAGGGACCCGGCCTGATCGGCATGCTCCTGATCATGCTCCTCGGCCCGCTCGCCGCCTCCCTCATCCAACTGGCCATCAGCCGTTCCAGGGAGTACGAGGCGGACGCGTCCGGCGCCCGGCTCACCGGCGACCCGCTCGCGCTCGCCAGCGCCCTGCGCAAGCTGGAGATGGGCACCCAGCAGCTTCCGCTGCCCCCCGAACCGCGTATCGAGACGGCGAGTCACATGATGATCGCCAACCCGTTCCGCCCCGGTCAGGGGCTGTCGAAGATGTTCTCCACGCACCCGCCGATGGCGGAGCGCATCGCCCGGCTCGAGCAGATGGCCGGCCGCCGGCGCTGAGACGGCCAGGGTCGAAGCCGGGCCCGGGGAGAGCCCTCCGGGCCGGCGGCGACGACGCCCGGCTCAGAGGTCCCGCCTCACCCGTCCGGGCGGGGCGCTCAGCTCAGCGCCCGGCGAATCCGTCGTCCGTCCGCACCACTTCACGCCCCAGGGGCATGAGCGAGGCCGGGATGAGCTTCAGGTTGGCCCACCCGAACGGGATACCGATGATCGACAGGAACAGCGGGATGCTGGTGATCAGGTGCCCCAGCGCCAGCCACCAGCCCGCGAAGACCAGCCAGATCACGTTGCCGATGAACGATCCCGCCCCGGCCCCCGGACGCTCCACGGCGTCGCGGCCGAACGGCCACAGGACGAATCCCGCGAGGCGCAGCGACGCGATGCCGAACGGGATGGTGATGATCAGGACGAAGCAGATCAGCGCGGCGATCAGGTAGCCGATCGCCATCCAGATGCCGCAGCAGACCAGCCACACGAGGTTGAGCAGCAGGTTGATCACCTTCATGATCGGCATCCTCCAAGATCGTTCCGTCGGCACTGCCCGCTGACTCAAGTATCGGCGTGATCAAGGGATTGGAGGGGGCCGCGGCTCCCTTGTAGCGTGATCGGGAAGGTTCGGAGACGATCCCGCGGTGCGCCGGCGCCGCCTGCCCGTCCCTAGCGCGCCGCCCACCACCGGCGTACGCCGTACGAGGCCATGCCCGCCGCCAGCACCCCGCTGCCCACGGCCACCGAGACCCACGGCAGGGCGAACGCCAGCGCCACGCATCCGACGAGGCCCAGCGCCGGCACCGCGCGCCGGGCGGGGGCGGGATCGAGGGTCCAGGCGGAGGCGTTGGCGACCGCGTAGTACGCCAGGACGCCGAAGGAGGAGAAACCGATCGCGCCCCGGACGTCGACCGTCGCGGCGAGCACCGCGACCACGGCGCCCACGGCCAGTTCCGCCCGGTGCGGCACCTGGTAACGAGGGTGCACCGCGGCCAGCACAGCGGGCAGATGCCGGTCCCGGGCCATGGCCAGCGTGGTCCGCGAGACGCCCAGGACCAGGGCGAGCAGCGACCCCAGCGCGGCCACGGCGGCCCCGGCCCGCACCACCGGGACCAGCCCGGGCACCCCGGCCGCCCGCACCGCGTCGGCCAGCGGTGCCGCCGCGCGGCCCAGCCCGTCCGGCCCCAGCACGGAGAGCGCGGCCACCGCGACGCACACGTACACGGCCAGCGTGATGCCCAGGGCGAGCGGGATCGCGCGCGCAATGGTGCGCGCGGGATCCCGTATCTCCTCGCCGAGGGTCGCGATCCGCGCGTATCCGGCGAAGGCGAAGAACAGCAGCCCGGCCGCCTGAAGGACGCCGCCGGCGCCGATGGAGCCGCTGACGGCCACCCGGTCGGCGGCAAAGGCGCCGGACCCCAGACACACCACGACCACGGCGGCGAGGACCGCCAGCACGACCGCCACGATCACCCGCGTCAACCAGGCGGACTTCTGGACGCCGCTGTAGTTCACCGCGGTCAGCGCCACCACGGCCGCGACCGCCACCGCGTGCGCCTGACCCGGCCAGACGTACGCGCCCACGGTGAGCGCCATCGCCGCACAGGAGGCCGTCTTGCCGACGACGAACGCCCAGCCCGCCAGATGGCCCCAGAACATGCCGAGCCGTTCACGTCCGTACACGTACGTGCCGCCTGAGGCGGGATACCGGGCGGCCAGCCGCGCCGAGGAGGTGGCGTTGCAGTAGGCCACCACGGCGGCGACCGCGAGCCCGAGGAGCAGCTCGGAGCCTGCCGCGCGGGCCGCCGGCCCCAGAGCGGCGAAGATTCCGGCCCCGATCATCGAGCCGAGCCCGATGACCACGGCGTCCGCGACCCCGAGGGTGCGCCGCAGCTCGGACGGGGACGGGGAAGCGGGCCGAGTCATGGCCCGAACCCTACTGACCGGTGCCGCCGCGACCGAACGGTGCAACCGCGGGACGCGGTCGGGGCGTCCCTCTCCACGACGCGCTCCTGGCGCGGGACGAACACGCGTGTGGTAAGCACGATCACAGCACGTGACAAGCACGACAAGCACGACGAACGACGCGCGGCCTGCGGGCGCTGCAGCACAGCCTGTCCGAACCGAACGCGAAGCACCGGGACAGCGCAGGCACGGCGTGGAAGGGCAGGTTCAGAGCATGGGCATCATCAGCTGGATCATCCTGGGGCTCCTGGCCGGCGCCATCGCGAAGCTCCTGCTGCCGGGGCGCGACCCGGGCGGCTTCATCGTCACGACCCTCATCGGCGTCGCCGGAGCGTTCCTCGGCGGCTGGATCTCCGCCCGCTGGCTGGGCCACCCGATCAGCAGGCGACTCTTCGACGGCGCCACTTGGGCCGCCGCCATCGGCGGCTCGCTCGTCCTGCTGATCGCCTACCGCATCTTCTTCGGCAGGTCGCGCGACTGAGCCCGCGGGCCGGGCCGGGCCGAGCCGCGGCCGGCAGGCGGGAAAGAGTGGGCACCGCCGGGTGCCCACCCTTTGTTCTGTCCTACCGGTAGTTCACGAACTGGAGCGCGAAGTCGAAGTCCTGGCCCTTCAGCAGCGCGATCACGGTCTGGAGGTCGTCGCGGCTCTTGGAGCTGACGCGCAGCTCCTCGCCCTGGACCTGGGCCTTCACACCCTTGGGCCCCTCGTCGCGGATGAGCTTCGCGACCTTCTTCGCGTTCTCCTGGGAGATGCCCTCCTTGATCGACGCGAAGAGCTTGTACTCCTTGCCCGACAGCTGCGGCTCGCCCGCGTCCAGGGCCTTCAGCGAGATGCCGCGCTTGATCAGCTTGGACTGGAAGACGTCGAGGACTGCCTTCACCCGGTCCTCGGAGTTCGCCTCCAGGAGGATCTTTTCACCGGACCACGAGATCGAGGCACCGACGCCCTTGAAGTCGTAGCGCTGCGAGATCTCCTTGGCGGTCTGGTTGAGGGCGTTGTCGACCTCCTGCCGCTCGACCTTCGAGACGATGTCGAAACTGGAGTCGGCCATGTCCTGTGGCTCCTTGTATCGGGGTGCGTATCGGATGCGTGCCGGCGGGCGTGGGGGAAGCCGCCGATCCCGGCCTGCGGGTCGCGGGTCGCATCCGCACCAGCCTAGCCATCCCGGGCCGTGCCGGCCGCCGATCAATGGGGTGGCGGAGCACCCCTCAGCATCGGGTATTGTTTACGTCGTTGCCGGAGAGCACCGCCGAAAAGCGGTCGGACCGGTGGCATCCCAAGGCGGTGTGCCCGAGCGGCCAAAGGGAGCAGACTGTAAATCTGCCGGCTCAGCCTTCCCAGGTTCGAATCCTGGCGCCGCCACTCTGGGAAAGACCCCCTCCGACCAGCCTTTACGGCAGGTCGGAGGGGGTTTCTTCGCTCCCTGCCTCTGTTCGATTCAGCATCGGATGCGGACGGCGTGTGCGCGCTGTGATCCATACGCAGAAGGACCCGTCGCCCAGCTCAAAGACGTCGGGGCGGTTGTTGCAGTCGGTCGACCCGCGGTCGGCGATGGTGGGATCTGATGCGGCGCACGGTGCTCCTTGCAGTGACAGGATCGGTGCTATGGGCACCGAGACGGACTGGGTGTACCGGGTGTTCGAGCCGCACGGCTCGGAGGGATGGCGCCCCTACGGCAGCGACCCCGAACGGTGGCGGGGCACGATCACCGCCGACGATTCGAGTGAGGGGCCCCAGTACGCCCTTTCCCTTGTCGTCGCCGACCTGATGACCGAGTGGAAGGTGT
This sequence comes from Streptomyces sp. NPDC047453, assembly GCF_040643155.1. NCBI lineage: Bacteria > Bacillati > Actinomycetota > Actinomycetes > Kitasatosporales > Streptomycetaceae > Streptomyces > Streptomyces sp. NPDC047453. The sequence goes on from NZ_JBEYTS010000073.1 coordinate 33,503, forward strand.
GCGGCCTTCACCGGGCGAAGCACGTGCGGGTCTACCTCTGGCGGGACGAGGAGGGCGACCGGGAGGACGCCGACGCCATCGTGGAGGTCCGGCCGAGCATCCACGCTGAGTTACCGGCGAGCGGCCAGGCCCTGGTCCGGCTGAGCTTGTTCCGGTTTGGCGGACACGCTTGGTGTGGTGGTCAGACATCCCATGCCGTTGTGGTGTCAAGTGGCGGCCGAGAGGGTCGCGTGGTGTGACCACGCGGTGGATTCGTCGTAGGGAGTGCGCGTC
>NZ_JBEYTS010000074.1:0-33005 GCF_040643155.1 Streptomyces sp. NPDC047453
CAGGTCGAGCGGTTCGGAGGCGGTGACCAGCTCCCGCAGCGGATGCCGGGCCAGGACCGCGTCCACCTCCGGCGTCAACGCCGCCGCCAGCCGGGCCGCGGCCGGCCGGTTCTCGTCCCGCAGCGCCGCCACGGCGGCCAGGACGGTGTCCCGGCCGCCGTCGTCCCGGGGCATTCCGGAGGCGGCGCGCTCGTACAGGCGCGCGCCCTCCTCCAGGACCAGGTCGGTGTCCAGGCCGGCGGGGATCTTGATCTGCGCGTGGTGCCGCCAGGTGGCCACCGGATCCGCCCAGGCCTCCACCTGGTACGTCCAGTGGCTGGGCTCGCCGGCGGTCACGGTGGCGCCCCAGCGGTCGGTGCCGGGTGCCAGCTCGCGCATCGGCGTCCATGGGCCGGGGCGGCCCCGCGGATCGCGCAGGACGACGTTCGCGGCCACGGCGTCGTGACCCTCGCGGAAGACGGTGGCCGAGATCTCGAACGATTCTCCGGTCACCGCCTTGGCGGGCCTGCGGCCGTGCTGGACGACCGGGCGGACGTCGAGGACGGGTATCCGGCCGACGGCCGTGGCGCCGCCCGTGGGGGGCGGTTCCGGGGCCGTCGGGGTCTGCCGGGCGGCGTCCTGGTGGGGGGCCGGCGCGCCGCCGGCGCCGGGCCGGCCGGAGGCGTCGCCAGTGCTGCTCTTGCTGGTTGTCCGTGATGCTGCCGGGTGGTGCGTGGCGGGCATGACCGCTCCTGTCCGCGTCAACGAGGGTGTGGGCGGATGTGTGTGGGGAGGTGGGTCCTGCTGGGTTCTGCGGGGTACTGCGTCTGGTCCTGCTTTCGGTGTACCGGAGGAGCCTTCCCACCCTATTCGGGTGAGCATTCCGGTACTTTGTTAACTACTCGCGCGTATGTCCACACACAAGACCGGTCCAGTCCGGACACGGACGCCGCAAGGGGCGAACCGGTCTGTTCAGGTCGATGTCGGACAGTGTCCGAACCCGGCGGTGCCCGCACTCGGACCGGTACGGTTTTGTGTGACGGGGCGCACAGCGCAGTGCGTCCATCCAGCGAACGCGCCGAGGTGGCATGTGAAGGCGATCCGTCGGTTCACCGTCCGTCCCGTTCTCCCCGAGCCCCTGCGCCCGCTCAGCGAGCTGGCCCGCAACCTGCGCTGGTCCTGGCACGCCGAGACCCGTGACCTCTTCCAGTCCGTCGACCCCGAGCGCTGGGCCTCATCGGGCGGCGACCCCGTACGCCTGCTCGGCAGTGTGCGTCCCGCGCGGCTGACCGAGCTGGCCGGCGACCGCCGCTTCCTGCGCCGGCTGACCGCCGCCGCCGACGACCTGCACGACTACGTGACCGGTGACCGCTGGTACCAGGACCGGTCCGAGGGCCTGCCCGCCGCGGTCGCCTACTTCTCGCCCGAGTTCGGCATCACGGCCGCGCTGCCGCAGTACTCCGGCGGGCTCGGCATCCTCGCCGGCGACCATCTGAAGGCGGCCAGCGACCTCGGCGTGCCGCTGATCGGGGTGGGGCTGCTGTACCGGCACGGCTACTTCCGGCAGACCCTGTCCCGGGACGGCTGGCAGCAGGAGCACTACCCGGTCCTGGACCCCAACGAGCTGCCCGTCACCCTGCTGAAGGAGTCCGACGGCGCCCCGGCGCGGGTCTCGCTGGCGCTGCCCGGCGGCAAGGCCCTGCACGCCCGGATCTGGGTCGCCCAGGTCGGCCGGATTCCGCTGCTGATGCTGGACTCCGACGTCGAGGAGAACGACCTCGGCGAGCGCGGGGTGACCGACCGGCTCTACGGCGGCGGCAGCGAGCACCGGCTCCTTCAGGAGATGCTGCTGGGCATAGGAGGGGTGCGGGCGGTGCGGACGTACTGCCGGCTCACGGGCCATCCCGAGCCGGAGGTCTTCCACACCAACGAGGGCCACGCGGGCTTCCTCGGCCTGGAGCGCATCGCCGAGCTGTGCGACCGGGGGCTGGACTTCGACTCGGGCCTGGAGGCGGTGCGCGCGGCGACCGTCTTCACCACCCACACACCCGTCCCGGCCGGGATCGACCGCTTCGACCGGGAGCTGGTCGCCCGACACTTCGGGCCCGACGCCGAGCTGCCCCGCATCGACGTCGAGCGGATCCTGCGGCTGGGCATGGAGACGTACCCCGGCGGCGAGCCGAACCTGTTCAACATGGCGGTGATGGGCCTCCGGCTGGCGCAGCGCGCCAACGGCGTCTCGCTGCTGCACGGGAGGGTCAGCCGGGAGATGTTCGCCGGACTGTGGCCGGGATTCGACCCCGAGGAGGTGCCGATCACCTCGGTGACCAACGGAGTGCACGCCCCGACCTGGGTGGCCCCGGAGGTGTTCCGGCTCGGCGCCCGGCAGGTCGGCGCCCAGCGCACCGAGGACGCGCTGACCGTGGGCGACTCCGACCGCTGGGACGCCGTCGCCGACATCTCCGACCTGGATGTCTGGGAGCTGCGCCGCGAACTGCGCGAGCAGCTGGTGACGGAGGTGCGCGGCCGGCTGCGGGCCGCCTGGCGGCAGCGCGGCGCCGGGACCGCCGAGCTGGGCTGGATCGACGGCGTCCTCGACCCGGAGGTGCTGACGATCGGCTTCGCGCGCCGGGTCCCGTCGTACAAGCGGCTGACGCTGATGCTGCGTGACCGGGACCGGCTGATGGACCTGCTGCTGCACCCCGAGCGGCCGGTGCAGATCGTGGTCGCGGGCAAGGCGCACCCGGCGGACGACGGCGGCAAACGGCTCATCCAGGAGCTGGTCCGCTTCGCCGACGACCCGCGGGTGCGCCACCGGATCGTCTTCCTGCCGGACTACGGCATGGCGATGGCGCAGAAGCTCTACCACGGCTGCGACGTCTGGCTGAACAACCCGCTGCGGCCGCTGGAGGCGTGCGGGACCTCCGGGATGAAGGCCGCGCTCAACGGCTGTCTGAACCTGTCCGTGCTGGACGGCTGGTGGGACGAGTGGTTCCAGCCGGACTTCGGCTGGGCCATCCCGACCGCGGACGGGGCGGGCACCGACCCGGACCACCGCGACGACGTCGAGGCCGCCGCGCTGTACGACCTGCTGGAGCAGCGGGTGGCGCCCCGCTTCTACGAGCACGGCCGGGACGGGCTGCCCGAGCGGTGGATCGAGATGGTCCGCAGGACCCTGTCCCTGCTCGGCCCGAAGGTGCTGGCGGGCCGCATGGTCCGCGAGTACGTGGAGCGGCTGTACGCTCCCGCCGCCCAGGCCCACCGCGCCCTCGGCCCGGACGCTGCGCGTGAGCTCGCGGCGTGGAAGGCGCGGGTGCGTTCGGCGTGGCACGAGGTGACCGTCGACCACGTGGAGACCTCGGCCAGTACGGCCACCGCCGAACTCGGTGCCACCCTCGGCCTGCGGGTGCGTGTGGGGCTGGGCAGCCTCGGCCCGGACGACGTGGAGGTGCAGGCCGTCTCGGGCCGGGTGGACGAGGAGGACCGCATCACCGACGCCACCGCCGTCCCGCTGAAACCCGCGGGCGCTCCCGACTCCGACGGCCGCTGGGTGTACGAGGGCCCCCTGTCCCTGGACCGCACCGGCCCCTACGGCTACACGGTCCGCATCCTCCCCACCCACCGCTTCCTCGCCTCCAACGCGGAACTGGGCCTGATGACCACCCCACCGGAGGAGGCCGGCGAGAAGGCGGGGGTACTACTGCGCTGACCGGTCCGCCCGGCCTCCCGGACCTTGGGACGCCCTGCGCCCGGGCCCCGGCCCTCGTCGTGCGGGTCAGGGTGCCGTTTCCCCGGGCTTGGGGTTCGGCGCGTGGGCGCTGTCACGGGGCGGTCGGGTCGGCTTACGGCTCCGGGATGTCGGCGCACAGTTTGCGCAGGGTTGTTCCGCAGCGGCGGGCGTAGGCGTGTTGGAGGCCGCGGGTGGCCGGGCCGGCCGCTCGGGCGTACCACTTGGCCGGGCGGCTGAACGCGGTCACGGTGAGCCAGACGGTGCCGTCGCCCGTGCGGTCCACCAGGAAGGACTCCTCGCCACACTCCGGATGGCCGGGCAGGGTGCCGTAGGCCCAGCCGGCGCGGCGGGGCTCCTGTTCCGTCCAGACCACGCGGCAGGGGGCCCTGACGACGCCGGCGAGGGTGACGGTGACGTCGATGCCGGGCGCGGCCCGGTCGGCGCTCGCCTCGATGCCGACGCCCAGGGCGCGGTGCATCTCCCACGTCATCACGGCCTCGGAGGCCCGGCGGAACACCTCCTCGCCCTCGCCTATGCGGGTGCGCACGTGCAGAGGGTGGAAGCCGGGCGGGCAGTGACCCTGCTCGCGGGTCGCGCCGACCTCCTCGTAGGTGAAATGTGCCGTCGACATGGCCCCAAGCGTAGGGCGGCCCCCGGGAGGGGTGTCCTCCCGGGGGCCGCGCCGGTCAACCAGCCGCAGATCAGGTCACGTTGACCGCGGTCCAGGCCGCCGCGACCGTGTTGTACTCGGTGCTGCCGGAGCCGTACAGCGCCGACGCCGCGTTCAGGGTCGCCGTGCGGGCGGCCTTGTAGTTGGTGGTCGACGTCATGTACGTGGTCAGCGCCTTGTACCAGATCTGCAGCGCCTTGGCGCGGCCGATGCCGGTGACCGTGGCGCCGTTGTACGTCGGCGAGTTGTAGCTGACGCCGTTGATCGTCTTCGCGCCGCTGCCCTCCGCGAGGAGGAAGAAGAAGTGGTTCGCGACGCCGGACGAGTAGTGCACGTCCTTGCTGCCCACGGTGGAGGACCAGTAGTCGGCGGAGCCGCCGTCCTTGCTGGGCTTGTCCATGTAGCGCAGCGGGGTGCCGTTGCCGTTGATGTTGATCTTCTCGCCGATGAGGTAGTCACCGGGGTCGGACGCGTTGTTGGCGTAGAACTCCACGCCGGTGCCGAAGATGTCGGAGGTGGCCTCGTTCAGTCCACCGGACTCGCCCGAGTAGTTCAGGCGGGCGGTGTTGGAGGTGACGCCGTGGCTCATCTCGTGGCCGGCGACGTCCAGCGAGGTCAGCGGGTGGGTGTTGCCCGAGCCGTCGCCGTAGGTCATGCAGAAGCAGCTGTCGTCCCAGAAGGCGTTGACGTAGTTGTTGCCGTAGTGGACCCGGGAGTAGGCACCCACGCCGTTGTTCTTGATGCCGTTGCGGCCGAAGGTGTTCTTGTAGAAGTCCCACGTCGTCTGGGCGCCGTAGGCGGCGTCCGCGGCAGCCGTCTGGTCGTTGACGGAGCTGGAGGCGGTGCCGGTGCCCCACACGTCGGTGGTGTTGGTGAACAGGGTGCCGGTGCCGGAGGTCTTCCCCGCCAGGTTGTTCGTCTTGTGACCGCCGCGGGTGGTGTCGTACAGCTGGTACGTCGACCCCGACAGGGTGGTGGTGAGGCTGACGGTGCCCGAGTACAGGGTCTTGCCGGTGCCGGTCTCGATGCCCTGGTACTCGAAGAGCGTCTTGCCGGTGGCCGCGTCGGTGATGACGTGCAGCTGGTTCGGCGTGCCGTCCTCCTGCAGGCCGCCGACGACCGTCTCGTAGGCGAGGACCGGTGTGCCGTCGCCCGCCCAGATGACCTTGCGTGGGGCCTGGTCGGCGGTGGCCTTCTCCGAGCCGGCGGCCTGGGCCAGGGTCACCGCCTGCTTCTCGGCCTTGGCGGTGGCGACCTTCGGGGTGAGCGTGGCGACCTTGATGGCCGCCTTGGTCGCTCTGGTCACGCCCTGGGTCTTGCCGGCCTTGGAGGTGTGGACGACCAGGTCGCCGCCGAGGACGGGCAGACCGGCGTAGGTGCGCTCGTAGCGGGTGTGCACCGTGCCGTCGGCGTCCTGGACGACGTCCCTGACGACCAGCTCCTCCTTCGCGCCGAGGCCTATCTCCTGGGCGGTCCCGGAGGCGTCGGCCTGCGCCTGCTGGATCAGGGAGGTGCGGGCGGCGGAGGTCAGGAAGGTGGGGGCGGCGGCGAGGTTGGCCGCGCCGGTGGATTCGGCCGTGGTCTGGGCCGAGGCACTGGTGGTCAGACCGGTGCTGAGGAGGGCTCCGGCGGCGACAGCGGTGGCGACGGCCAGAGTGATGCGCTTGTGACGCGCGTAGCGGGGAGTCACACAAGCTCCTTATGTGGGGGTGATCCGGTATGGCGTGGGGCTGCCGGCCCGGATCGGGGGAGTGAGGGTGCTGTGCTCGTGCGGCGAGTGGAGGAAGAGTGGCACCAACGACGCGTACATGTCAGCGCCCCGAAGTGATGTTGGCTGAAAAATGACTGTCCGGTAAATGTTGCGGCGTCATGAAGGGCTTCCGCGGACGCCTTGGACCTCGGAGACGGCACGCGAGGTCCCGACCGCCGGATGGGCTGCGGGAGGCGCGATTTTCAGCCGTCCGGGCGGCCGGATCGACTCGGAGGTCACCCTGACAGGAGGGCGCGATGTCGACCGAAATCCGAGGGTTCGACGGCCCGTCACACGGCCGCGGGCGACCCCGCGACGGCCGCTACGGCACCGCGGTGCCGCCCTCGCCCGACGGTGCCGCGCCGTTCCCGTGCCAGGTGTGCCACAGGGCCGCGTACGCCCCGCCGGAGGCCACCAGGTCGTCGTGGGTGCCCAGTTCGGTCAGACGGCCGTCCTCCATGACGGCGACCCGGTCGGCGTCGTGCGCGGTGTGGAGGCGGTGGGCGATGGCGATGACCGTGCGGCCCCGGAGGACGGCGGCGAGGGCCCGCTCGGTGTGGCGCGCCGTGGCCGGGTCGAGCAACGCCGTGGCCTCGTCCAGGATCAGGGTGTGCGGGTCGGCCAGCACCACACGGGCGAGGGCGAGTTGCTGCGCCTGCGAGCCGTCGGTGCGGTGACCGGCCGCACCCAGCCCGGTGTCCAGGCCGTTCGGTAGTTCCCGCACCCAGGCGTCGGCCCCCACGGCCGCGAGGGCCGACCACAACTCCTCGTCGGTGGCGGCGGGTTCGGCGATCCGCAGGTTGTCACGGACCGTGCCGAGGAACACATGGTGCTCCTGGGTGACCAGGACGACCTGGCGGCGCAGCCGCTCCGGCTCCAGACCGGCGACCGGCACCCCGCCCACGGTGACCGAGCCCGCCGTCGGCGCGTCGACACCGGCCAGCAGCCTGCTCAGCGTGGTCTTGCCCGCGCCGGACGGCCCGACCACGGCCAGCCGCTCCCCGGGCCGCACCGTCAGGTCGACCCCGCGCAGCACCTCGCCGCCCCGCTCGTAGGCATAGCGCGCCCCGGTCACGTCGATGCGGTCGCCCGCCGGTTCAGGCGAGCCGCCCGGAACGGCCTCCGGGGCCCGTGCCAGGCCCTCCACCCGGGCGAAGGAGGCCCCGCTGCTCTGCAGTTGCTCCACGCGCATCAGGATCTGGTCGAGGGGCTCGGTGAACTGCCGCAGATACAGCGCTGCGGCCACCACCGCGCCCAGGCTCACCGTCCCCCGCCCGTGCAGCACACCGCCCACCAGCAGCACCCCGGCCACCGGCAGGATGTACGACACCTCCACCACCGGGAAGAACACGCTGCGCAGGAACAGCGTGTACAGGCGGGTGCGCCGGGACGTCTCCAGCGCGTCCCGGCTTGCCGTAACCCGCCGCCCGGCCAGCCGGAACGCCTCGACGGTACGGGCCCCGGAGGCGGTCGTCGCGAGGACCTCGGCGACCTCGGAGGTGGCCGCGCCCTCCGCGAGATAGCCGTCCCGCGCCCGGCGCAGGTACCAGCGCAGCGCGAACCAGATCGGGGTCAGCGCCAGCACTCCGACGACGCCCAGCAGCGGGTCGAGCACGAACACCGCGACCAGCACGAACAGCGCCTCCATGCCGCACACCAGCAGCTCGGGCCCGACGTCCCGCAGGGTCGTGCCCACCGTGGCCACGTCGGCGGTGCCGCGCGTGGTCAGATCGCCGGTTCCGGCCCGCTCCACCACCGACGCGGGCAGGCTCAGCGCCCGGCCGACGAACTCCTCGCGCACCCGGCCCAGCGTGCGCTCGCCGAAGCGGTGCCCCACGTACCGGGCCCAGCGCGCGATCAGCAACTGCGCCAGCGCGCACACCAGGATGGCGAGCGCCATCCGGTCCACGGCGCCGACCCCGCCCCCGGCCCGGACGTGGTCCACGATCCGGCCGAGCAGCCAGGGCCCGGCGAGGCCGGCGACGGCGGCCAGCGCGTTCAGCGCCAGAACGGCCGCGAAGGCCCGCCGGTCGGCCCGGACCAGCCGCAGGGCCGCTCGTCGTACGTCCGCCGGTTCGGCGACCGGCAGCCGCCCCGGAACCCGATCCGTCACCGTGCGGCCTCCTGCGCGGTCAGGGCGTCGCCGTCCCCGGTGTCGCGCGCCACCAGCGCCCGGTAACCCGGCTCCGCGTCGAGGAGTTCGCGATGGCTGCCGCTGGCCGCGACCTTGCCGTCGACCAGGTAGTGGACGGTGTCGGCGCGGTCCAGCACCAGCGGGGAGGTGGTCGTGACGACCGTCGTACGGCCCTCGCGGGCCCCGCGCAGCCGGTCCGCGACCGCGGCCTCGGTGTGCGCGTCGAGCGCCGAGGTGGGCTCCACCGCCAGCAGCACCTCCGGATCGGCCAGCAGCGCCCGCACCAGCCGGACCCGCTGCCGCTGACCGCCGGAGAGGCTGCGGCCCTGGGGGGTCACGGCCGAGCCGAGGCCGTCCGGCAGCCCCTGCACGATGTCCTCGGCGACGGCGGCACGCACCGCCCGTGCCACATCGGCGTCCTCGCGCTCCCGGCGCCCGCACACCAGCTCCCGCAGGGTCCCGGCGAACAGGTCCGCTTCGTTGTCGGCGACCAGGATCCGCTCCCGGATCCGGGGCAGCCCGATCGCGTCGAGCCGCGCCTCGCCCCAGGTCGCCGCGGACGGCTCGTACCGGCCCAGGCGGTCCACCACGGCCGCCGTGTCGTCGGGCCGGGCCCCGGCCAGCGCGGTCAGCCGGCCCGGCGGCACCCGGACCCCGGAGACCGGGTCGTACAGCACCGCCGGTTCGGCCGGTCCGTCGTGCGTTCCGGTGTCCTCCTCCGGTTGCACCCGCAACAGCCGTGCCACCCGGCGGGCGGCGACCACGCCCCGGCTGAGCTGGTAGCCCAGGTCGACGAAGAACGCCACCGGCCCCACCAGTACCGCCACATAGCCGTACACCGACACCAGTTCGCCCACCGTGATCCGCCCCTGGGCGGCCAGCCGGGCCGCCAGCCAGGTCACCACGGCCAGGAACAGGGTCGGCAGGCCCACCCCGAGGGCCTGCATCCAACTGGTCACCGCGCCCACCCGGTAGCCCTGCGCCCGCAGCCGCTGCGAGTCGCGGCGGAAGGCGTCCGCGAACAGCCCCTTGCCGCCGAGCCCGTTGAGCACCCGCAGCCCGCCCGCGAGGTCGTCGATCCGCGCGGTCAGCACGCGCTGCCGCTCCCGGTACTCGCCCTCCGCGCCCTGCAACCGCCGCATCAGCGGCCCCACCAGCACCGCGATCAGCGGCACCCCCAGCAGGACGACGGCCGCCAGTTGCGCCGAGACCGACAGCAGCAGCCCGGCCACGACCGCGTAGATGACGACCGAGCCCACCCCCGGACCGACCACGGTCAGGCACGTGCTGATCGTCTGGACGTCGCCGACGCCGATCGTGACCACCTCACCGGCCCCGACCCGGCGCGGCAGCGCGGCGCCCAGCCGGACGACGTGGTCGACGACGACCTTGACGGTGCGGAAGTTGGCGTCCATCCGCACCCGGGTCATCGTGCGGTGCCGCATGGCGCTCAGCCAGGCGTTGAACGCCCCGACCACGAAGAGCAGCCCGGTCCAGCCGGCCAGCGCGGCCATGTTCCCCGGCTGGAGCCCGTCGTCGATCGCCCGGGACATCAGATAGGGCGTCGCCGCGAGGAGCACCATCCACGCGCTGGCCAGCACCGCCCCTGCCGCCGACCGGCCCGGCTGGCACATCACCAGCCACCACAGGTACCGCCATCCGCCCCGGCAGTCGGGTGTCCCGGGATCTTCGTACGCGTCGATCACCGTGTGCCCGTCCCCTCAGGCCAGGCTGTCGCGCCAGGCGCGGTGCAGGTCGGCGAAGCGGCCCGTGCCCGCGGCGAGTTCGGCCGGTGCGCCGTCCTCCACGATCCGGCCGTGCTCCATCACCAGCACCCGGTCCGCGATCTCCACGGTGGACAGCCGGTGGGCGATCACCACCGCCGTACGCCCCCGCAGCACCGTGGCCATCGCCGTCTGCACCGCCCGCTCGCCCGGGATGTCCAGCGAGCTGGTCGCCTCGTCGAGGATGAGCACCGCCGGATCGGCGAGCAACGCCCGTGCGAAGGAGACAAGTTGCCGCTGGCCCGCGGAGATGCGGCCGCCCCGCTTGCGTACGTCCGTGTCGTAGCCGTCGGGCAGGGCGCTGATGAAGTCGTGCGCGCCGATCGCCTTCGCCGCCTGCTCGATCTCCTCACGGGTGGCGTCCGGGCGGCCGATCGCGATGTTCTCCGCGACCGTGCCGGAGAACAGGAAGGCCTCCTGCGTCACCATGACGACCCCGCGCCGCAGTTCGGTCACGCCGAGTTCGCGCAGGTCCACCCCGTCGAGCAGCACGCGCCCGGCGGAGGGGTCGTAGAAGCGGGCCAGCAGCTTGGCCAGGGTGGTCTTGCCCGCGCCGGTGGAGCCGACCACGGCGACGGTCTGCCCGGCCGGGACGACCAGTTCGAAGCGGGGCAGTACCTCGCCGCCGGTGCGGTAGCCGAAGCTGACCCCGTCGAAGACCACCTCTCGGCCGGGCAGGTCCGACCTCGGCGCCGGGAGCGGCCGGGGTGCCGTCGGCTCGGGCACGGACGGTGTCTGCGCGAGCAAACCCGCGATCTTCTCCAGCGAGGCGGCCGCCGACTCGTAGGAGTTGAGGAACATGCCGAGCCGGTCGATCGGGTCGTACAGCCGGCGCAGGTACAGCACCGCCGCCGCCAGCACCCCCAGCTCCAGCGAGCCGTCCGCCACCCGGTAGGCACCCCACAGCACGATCACCGCGACCGTCGTGTTGGCCACCAGCCGGGAACTGACGACATAGCGGGCCATCTCCAGCAGGGCGTCGCCGTTGGTGCGCTCGTGGCGCCGGTTCAGGACGCGGAAGCCGGCGTCGTTGGCGGCCTCGCGGCGGAACGCGCGCACCGGCCGGATGCCGTTCATCGTCTCCACGAACTTCACGATCACCGCGGCGATCGCCGTCGACCGCTCCTGGAACACCCGCCCCGCGCGCCGTCGGTACGCCCGGATCAGCAGGTACAGCGGCGCGAAGGACGCCACCGCCACCGCGCCGAGCCCCAGGTCCAGCCACAGCAGCATCGCCGAGATGCAGACGAAGGACAGTACGACCGAGACGAGCTCGTCGAGCCCTTCGCTGAGCAGTTCGCGCAGCGACTCCACGTCCGTGGTGGAGCGGGAGATCAGCCGGCCCGAGGTGTAGCGCTCGTGGAAGTCCACGCTGAGCGCCTGCCCATGGCGGAAGATCCGGCCCCGCAGATCCAGCAGCACGTCCTGGCTGACCCGGGCCGAGGCGATGATGAACGCCCACTGGAGCGCGCCGGAGGTGAGCGCGCACAGCAGATAGCCGACCGCCACCGCGACCAGCGGGCCGCTGTCGTGGTCGCGGAACGCCGGTACGGCGGTGTCGATCGCGTACGCCACCAGCAGCGGGCCCGCCTGGACGGCCGCCTGCTGGAGCAGCAGCAGGAGCGTGGTGCCGGCGACCCGGGCCTTCATGGGGGCGAGCAGCGAGCGCAGCAGGGCGGAGGTGGCGCCCGGGGGAGTGGGCAGGACGTCGCGGTCGAAGGGGTCGCCGGTGCCCTCGGGGCGCGGCGGGTCCTGCTCGTCCCTGGTGGCCGGTACGGGCTTCGTGGGGGCCGTCATCGCTCGTCGTCCTCTTCTTGCGGTCCTTGCGGTCCTTGCGGTCCCTGCGGTCCTTGCTGTTCTTCCGGCTCTTCCGGCGAGCGTCCGCCCGACATCAGATGGGCGTACTCGGCGTTGGTGCGCAGCAGTTCGTGGTGGGTGCCCACGGCGGTGATGCGGCCGTCGGAGAGCAGGGCGACCCGGTCGGCGAGCAGGACCGTGGAGGGGCGGTGCGCCACGATCAGGGCGGTGGTGTCGGCCAGGACCTGGCGCAGGGCCGCCTCCACCGCCGCCTCGGTGTGCACGTCCAGGGCGGACAGCGGGTCGTCCAGGATCAGGAACCGGGGCCGCCCGACGACGGCACGGGCCAGCGCGAGGCGCTGCCGCTGGCCGCCGGAGAGGCTGAGGCCCTGCTCGCCCACCTGGGTCGCGGTGCCCTGGGGGAGGGTGTGCGCGAATCCGGCCTGGGCGACGGACAGCGCGCGGTCCAGTTCGGCGTCCCCGGCGCTGCCGTCGGAGCCCATCAGGACGTTGTCGCCGACGCTCGCCGAGAACAGGGTCGGCTCCTCGAAGGCCACCGCGACCAGCGAGCGCAGTTCCTCGCGGGACATCGCGGTGATGTCCTCGCCGTCCAGCGTGATCCGGCCCGAGGTCACCTCGTGGAGGCGGGGGGCGAGCGCCGTCAGGGTCGTCTTGCCGCTTCCGGTCGCCCCGACCAGGGCCATCGACTCACCGGGGCGGATGTGCAGGTCGATACAGTCCAGGAGGGGCTGGGAGCCGGGCGGGGCGTCGGGGTAGCGGAAGCGGACGTTGTCGAAGCGGAGCCCTTCGCGCGCCGGGTCCGGCGACGCCGGGCCGCGCGAGCCGCCGCCCCGCACTGGCGTACGCGCGCCGCGCACCGACGGCTCCCCGGACTCCGGTTCCTCGTCCATCACTTCGAAGTACCGCTCGGTCGCCGTCGCCGCCTCCTGGCTCATCGCCAGCAGGAAGCCGATCGACTCCACCGGCCAGCGCAGGGCCAGTGCCGTGGACAGGAAGGCGACCAGCGTCCCCGCCGAAAGACCGCCCGAGGCGACCTGCACCGCGCCCACCACCAGCGTGGCCCCGATGGCCACCTCCGGCAGGGTCATGATGACCGCCCAGATGGCCGCCAGCAGACGGGCCTTGCGCAACTCCGTGCCCCGCAGGGTCCGCGACAGGTCGCGGAACGCCCGCGCCTGACTGCGGTGCCGGCCGAACCCCTTGATGACGCGGATGCCGAGCACGCTCTCCTCGACCACCGTCGTCAGGTCCCCGACCTGGTCCTGCGCCAGCCGCGCCACATGCGCGTACCGCTTCTCGAAGACCGCGCTCAACGCGATCAGCGGCACGGCGGGCGCCAGCATCACCAGCCCCAGCGTCCAGTCCTGCATCAGCATGATGACCACGCCCACGAGGATCGTGACCCCGTTGACCAGCAGGAACGTCAACGGGAAGGCGAGGAACATGCGCAGCAGCATCAGGTCCGTCGTGCCCCGGGACAGCAACTGCCCGGACGCCCAACGGTCGTGGAAGGCGACCGGCAGCCGTTGCAGATGCCGGAACAGGTCCGCCCGCATCTCCGCCTCGACGTTCGACAGCGGCCGCGCCACCAGCCACCGCCGCAGCCCGAACAGCAGCGCCTCCCCGACCCCGAGCAGCAGCAGGTACAGCGCGCCGAGCCACACGCCGCGCGGATCCCGGTCGGCGATCGGCCCGTCCACCATCCACTTCAGGACGAGCGGGATCACCAGCCCCACGCAGGAGGCGACGACCGCGATGAACGCGGCGGTGAACAGCCGTACGCGGACGGGCCGCACGTACGGCCACAGGCGCAGCAGCGAACGGACGGCCGAACGGCCGGTCGGACCGGAGCGGTCGGTGCGGTCCTCGAGGGTGTCAGGTGTCGTGGGCATCACGGGCGAGCCTACGGACCGGCGCCGACAACTCCCACCGAGTTTTGGCCGGACCGGACTCCGCCGCTGGTCCTACGACCTGCGTGTTCGACCGCGGGAACCACGCCGGGGCCAGTCCGGTCGTAGGGCCGCATCAACCGATCGGCTGATGCGGCTTCGAGCGCGCCGGGCGATGTGCGCGGACCCCGCCGGCCGGGATCGTTGAGCCATGTCCGTCATCGAAGTCAGCGAACTGCGCAAGTCCTACGGCGGCCGGACCGTCGTCGACGGCGTCTCCTTCGCCGTCGAGGAGGGCGAGATCTTCGGCGTCCTCGGCCCGAACGGCGCCGGCAAGACCACCACCGTCGAGTGCGTCGAGGGCCTGCGCGTCCCCGACGCGGGCCGTGTCCGCGTCACCGGCCTCGACCCCGTCGCGGACCACGAACAGGTCGCCCGCGTGCTCGGTGCCCAGCTCCAGCAGAGCGAGTTGCAGGCCAAGCTCACCGTCCGCGAGGCGCTTCGGCTGTACGCGTCCTTCTACCCGAATCCGGCCGACTGGCGGCCGCTGGCCGAACGCCTCGGCCTGGAGCAGAAACTCACCACCCGCTTCGCCAAGCTCTCCGGCGGCCAGAAGCAGCGTTTGTTCATCGCGCTCGCCCTCATCGGCAACCCCCGGATCGTCGTGCTCGACGAGCTCACCACCGGGCTCGACCCGCGCGCCCGCCGCGACACCTGGCAGCTCATCGAGGACGTCCGGGCCCGCGGCGTCACCATCCTCCTGGTCACGCACTTCATGGAGGAGGCGCAACGGCTGTGCGACCGGATCGCCGTCATCGACCGGGGACGGATCGCCGCCCTGGACACCCCGCACGGCCTGATCCGGTGCTCGGCCGGCGCCACCGTCATCAGCTTCACCCCGTCCGAGCCGCTGGACGACCGTGATCTGAACGCCCTGCCCGAACTCGCCTCCATCACCCGCAAGGACGGCCGGATCACCCTCTCCGGGACCGACGAGACCGTCAACGCCGTCATCACGCTGCTCGCCCGCCACCACATCACAGCCCATCAACTCCGCGTCACCGACGCCACACTCGACGACGCCTTCCTGGATCTGACGGAGGTCGAGGCATGAGCAACACCCTGGTCAACCCGGCCGTACTGCGCGCCGAGATCCGCCTGTTCGGCCGTGAGCCCGGCGCGATCTTCTGGATCCTGCTGTTCCCCACCCTGCTCCTGGTGATCCTCGGCTCCATCCCGTCCTTCCGGGAGGCCGACCCGTCCTTCGGGGGCCTGCGCCCCATCGACGCCTACGTGCCGGTCGCGGTGCTGCTCGGGCTGATCCTCGGCGGGCTCCAGGGCATGCCGCAGGTCCTCACCGGTCACCGCGAACGCGGCATCCTGCGCCGGATGTCCACCACCCCGGTCCGGCCCGCCGCCCTGCTGTCCGCGCACATGGTGGTGTTCGGGGGCGCGGCCCTGGCCTCGGCGCTGCTCTCGCTCACCGTCGGCCGGCTCGCCTTCGACGTGACCCTGCCGAGGCAGCCCTTCGGCTACGTCGTCGCCCTGCTGCTGGCGGTGTTCGCCGCGCTCGCCCTGGGCGCGGTGATCTCCGCGCTGTCCCGCACCACGAGGATCGCGGGAGCGATCGGGTCCGCGGCGCTCTTCCCGATGATGTTCTGCGCGGGCGTGTGGCTGCCGGTGCAGGCCATGCCGGACCTGCTCGCCCGGATCGTCGGCTGGACCCCGTTCGGCGCCGCGGCCCAGGCCCTGAACCAGGCAGCGGAGGGCCACTGGCCGGGCTGGTCCCATCTGGGGGTGACGGCGGCGTGGGCGGCGCTGCTCACCGCGGCGGCCTCCCGCTGGTTCCGCTGGGAGTAAGCGGGACGGTGTCCGCCATGCCCGACACTTGTCGGATGAACGACAAAGAGGCGGTCGAACAGCGGTGGGCGATGTTCCACCGCTGGGGGCCGGCCGGGTTGCTGACCGTTGGCACCCTGGTCGCCTCGGCGGCCGCCGACGCGGTCGGCATGACGAGCGAGAAGAAGTACGCCGCGGTCGGCCTGGTCGTGGCGGCCTTCGCCCTGGAGCTGTGCTGGGGGCGCGCCTCCCGTGCCCGGCCCGGCCCGTCGAAGGCGAGCGCCGCCTACTACGTCCTGCGCTGGGCGCTCGCCTTCACGCTCACATGGCTGAACCCGTTGTTCGCCTTCTACGCCTACATGGGCTACTTCGGTGCCGACCGGCTGCTGCCGCAACGGCTGTGCAAGGCAGGCCTGTTCGCCACCGCCGTGACCGTCGCAGGCTCCCAGTCGGGCGGACTGCCCCCGCGCGGGCAGATGGGCTGGGTCTTCTTCGGGGTACTCCTCGTGGTGAACATCATGCTGCTCACGCTGTTCGCCCACCTTGCCGCGCTGGAGGACGGCCGGGCCCGGACCCAGGCCGAAGCCATCGCCGAACTGGAGCGCACCAACACAGCCTTGCAGCAAGCACTGGACGAGAACGCCGCTCTGCACGCCCAACTCCTCGTCCAGGCCCGCGAGGCCGGGGTCGCCGACGAGCGCCGGCGGCTGGCCGCCGAGATCCACGACACCCTCGCCCAGGGCCTGACCGGCATCATCGCCCAGCTCCAGGCCGTCGCCGGCACACCGGACGAGGCCGTGGCACGCGAGCACGTCGACCGCGCCCTCGGCCTCGCCCGGCACAGCCTGGGCGAGGCCCGCCGCTCCGTGCACAACCTCGCCCCCATGGCCCTCGACGGCAACGGCCTGCCCGAGGCACTCAAGCGGACCGTCGTGGAGTGGGGCGAACGCATCGGCGTGCGGGCCGACTTCACCGTCACGGGCACCGCCGAGCAACTGCACGACGAAGTCGCGGCCACCCTGCTGCGCATCACCCAGGAGGCCCTGTCCAACGCCGCCCGGCACGCCGGCGCCTCCCGCGTCGGCGTCACCCTGTCCTTCATGGGTGACGAGGTCGTGCTCGACATCCGCGACGACGGCCACGGCTTCGACCTCCTCGCCGTGCCCGAACGCACCCGCGCCGGCGGCTTCGGCCTCGACGGCATGCGCGCCCGCGCCGAGCGCATCGCGGGCTCCCTCACGGTCGAGTCGGAACCCGGGCACGGCACGGCGGTCTCGGCTCGCGTACCGTTGGTACGCCATGACCGATGACGCCGTGATCTCCCTGCTGATCGTCGACGACCATCCCGTCGTGCGCGACGGCCTGCGCGGCATGTTCGAGTCCGCGCCCGGATTCACCGTGCTCGGCGAGGCGTCGGGCGGCGTGGAGGCCCTGGAGCGGACCGCGGCGCTCGACCCGGACGTGATCCTGATGGACCTGCGCATGCCGGGCGGCTCGGGCGTGGACGCCATCCGCGAGCTGACCCGCCGCGGCGCCCGCGCCAAGGTGCTGGTCCTGACGACGTACGACACCGACTCCGACACCCTGCCCGCGATCGAGGCGGGCGCGACCGGCTACCTGCTCAAGGACGCCCCGCGCGACGAGCTGTTCACCGCCGTCCGCGCCGCCGCCGAGGGCCGTACGGCCCTCTCCCCGGCCGTGGCCTCCCGGCTGGTCTCCGCGGTCCGCGCGCCCGCACGCGGCAACGAGCCGCTGTCGGCCCGCGAGCGCGAGGTGCTGGCCCTGGTCGCCAAGGGCACCTCCAACCGGGAGATAGCCCGCGAGCTGTTCATCAGCGAGGCCACCGTGAAGACCCACCTCACCCACCTGTACGCCAAGCTCGGCGTCAAGGACCGCGCGGCGGCGGTCGCGGTCGCGTACGACCGGGGCATCCTCGGCTAGTGCTGCGACCGGAAAGGTTCACCGGCTCGCGAAAACCGTTCCGGTCACAGCACTGGAGCCTTTCTATTCCGCCACCTTGAGCAGCAGCACGCACCTCGCCGGCACCGTGATCGCGGCGCCCGCGGCGTGCGCCACGCCCGGCGCCCGAGCCTGTTCCTCGCGCGAGGTGTCCACGATCACCTCGTACCGCCGGGCCCACGGCGGCCCCGGCAGCACGAAGTCCACCGGGCGGTCCCCGGCGTGCAGCACCGCCAGGAAGCTGTCGTCGACGATCGGGTCACCGCGCTCGTCGCGGCCCGGGATGTCCCGGCCGGACAGGTACATCCCCAGGGTGGCCGCGGGGGCGTACCAGTCCCCTTCCGTCATCTCCGTGCCGCACGGGGTGAACCAGGCCAGGTCCCGCAGCCCGTCCGCCGAGTGCGCGCGCCCCGAGAAGAACGCGCGGCGGCGCAGCACCGGATGCCGGTGGCGCAGCCCGATCAGACGGGCGGTCAGCTCCGCCAGCTCCCGCCAGCCGGAATCCTCCAGCAGGCTCCAGTCCAGCCAGCCGGTCTCGTTGTCCTGGCAGTAGGCGTTGTTGTTGCCGCCCTGGGTGCGTCCCAGCTCGTCGCCCGCGACCAGCATCGGCACCCCCGTCGACAGCAGCAGGGTGGTCATGAGGTTGCGCAACTGCCCGCGCCGCAGCGCCCGCACCCGCTCGTCGTCCGTCTCCCCTTCCGCCCCGCAGTTCCAGGAGCGGTTGTCGTCGGTACCGTCCCGGTTGCCCTCGCCGTTGGCCTCGTTGTGCTTGCGCTCGTAGGACACCAGGTCGCGCAGGGTGAAACCGTCGTGCGAGGTGACGAAGTTGACGGAGGCGTAGGGGCGGCGGCCGCCCCAGGCGTACAGGTCGCTGGAGCCGGACAGCCGGTAGCCCATCTCCCGTACGTCCGGCAGCGCGTGCCGCCAGAAGTCCCGCACCGTGTCGCGGTAGCGGTCGTTCCACTCCGTCCACAGCGGCGGGAAGGCGCCCACCTGGTAGCCGCCCGAGCCGACGTCCCACGGCTCGGCGATCAGCTTGACCCGGCGCAGCACCGGGTCCTGCGCGATGACCGCGAGGAACGGCGAGAGCATGTCGACGTCGTGCATGGCGCGGGCCAGCGCGGCAGCGAGGTCGAAGCGGAAGCCGTCCACACCCATCTCCGTCACCCAGTACCGCAGCGAGTCGGTGATCAGGCGCAGCACGTTCGGCTGGACCACGTGCAGGGTGTTGCCGCAGCCGGTGTAGTCGGTGTACCTGCGGGCGTCCGGCTGGAGGCGGTAGTAGCGCTGGTTGTCGATGCCCTTCAGGGACAGCGTCGGACCGAACTCGCCGGCCTCCGCCGTGTGGTTGTAGACCACGTCGAGGATCACCTCGATACCGGCCGCGTGCAGCGCGCGCACCATCCGCTTGAACTCGCCCACCTGTGCTCCCGCGGTGCCGGAGGCGGCGTAGCCGGCGTGCGGGGCGAAGTAGCCGAGCGAGTTGTAGCCCCAGTAGTTGCGCAGGCCGCGGCGCAGCAGATGGTCCTCGTGCGCGAACTGGTGCACCGGCAGCAGTTCCACCGCCGTCACGCCCAGCTTCACCAGGTGCTCGATCGCCGCCGGGTGGGCGAGACCGGCGTACGTCCCGCGCAGTTCCTCGGGAATCCCCGGGTGCAGCTTGGTGAAGCCGCGCACATGCAGTTCGTAGATCACCGAATCCGCCCACGGCGTCCCGGGGCGGCGGTCGTCTGACCAGTCGTCGTCATCGTGGACCACGACGCCCTTGGGCACGTACGGCGCCGAGTCCCGCTCGTCGCGCACGGTGTCCGCGACCTGCTGGTCCGGCCAGTCGCGCACGTGCCCGTAGACCTCCGGCGGCAGCCGGAACTCACCGTCCACCGCGCGCGCGTACGGGTCGAGCAGCAGCTTCGCCGGGTTCCAGCGGGCGCCCGTCCACGGGTCCCAGCGGCCGTGCACCCGGTAGCCGTAGCGCTGCCCCGGCATGACACCGGGCACGAAGCCGTGCCAGGTCTCGTGCGTCAGCTCGGTCAGCGCGACCCTCGTCTCCTCCGCGTCCGGGCCCGGCCCGTCGAACAGGCACAGTTCGACCGCCTCCGCCCCGCCCGCCCACAGCGCGAAGCCGGTGCCCGCCGCCCCGCCCGGGCCCGCCCGGAAACGTGCGCCCAGCGGCGTCGGCGCACCCGGCCACACGGGCACGACGGGTGGCGGCGCGGCCCGGCGCGCGCCGTTCACGGCGGCGGACGGCCGCCCCTTGTCGGCGGCGCGCCCGCCCGCCACCGCCTCCTGCTCGGCTGCGCTGGACACCAGGGCGGCCCCTCTTTTCGGCTGTGCCGCTCTGTGCGGCTCTTCCGGCTCGTGTCCGCCTCCGGCCCGCCCCCCTGCGGCTGACCCCCGGTCGCGGCTCCCCGTCGCGCGGTCCTCCCCACTGTTCTGCCCAGAGCTTGCCTCGCACTCACGTTTCCCGGGGCCGCACCGGCCGCCGTGCCGACTTGGCCGGGCTGGTTCGGCAAGGCCCGACTCGACTTCCGACCGTCAGTTCTGATCCCGGGCCCCAAGTCGCCGTCGAACTGCCTCTGAAGGATGTCGAGGGGGAATGGAAGACGGGCCGCGCGGTGAAGTAACCGAGTGCGGTTCGGCGTTGAGGCGCGAGCGGCGTTGACGGGAGCTGCTGGACTTGGAACGGAACAGTGACAGTCGCCTGACAACTCGCCTCTGACCTTGTGGTTAATATGCGCCAGAGTGCGTACGGCGCGCTGGGGTACGGGCCGGGGGCCGGCCCGGGGAGGGGAGAAACAAGTGAATGTGCGGCCGATATCGGGGGCGTCGGTGGATGCGCGGGGACGACGGGGAAGCAAGGGGCTGCTGGCGCTGGCCTCCGGGGTGCTGCTTCTCGCCGTCACCGCGTGCGGGGGAGGCGGCGCCCAGGGTCCGGCGTCCAATGGGGGGAAGGGCAAGGGGTCCGAGACGGCCCGCAGCGAGCAGTCGGAGGCGGTCGTGACCATCGCGCCCGAGAACGGCGCGAAGTCCGTCGACACCAGCGGCGCCCTCAAGGTCGGTGCGAGCAAGGGCAAGCTGACCCAGGTCGTCGTCAAGGACGCCAAGGGCACCGCGATAGCCGGGCGGATATCCGCCGACGGCTCCGCGTGGACCCCGGACCTCCACCTGGCCGCGTCGACCAAGTACACGGTGCACGCCGTCGCCAAGGACTCCGAGGGCCGTGAGGCGGTCGAGGACTCCAGCTTCACCACGCTGACGCCGCAGAACACCTTCGTCGGCCACTTCACCCCGGAGGACGGCTCCACCGTCGGCGTCGGAATGCCGTTCTCCCTCCGCTTCACCCGGGGCATCACGGACCCGAAGGCCGTCGAGAAGGCGATCGAGATCAAGACCGAGCCGGCCGTCGAGGTCGCCGGCCACTGGTTCGGCAACGACCGCCTCGACTTCCGGCCCGAGCACTACTGGAAGGCCGGCACCAAGGTCACCGTCAAGCTCGCCCTCGACGGCGTCGAGGGCCGCTCCGGCGTCTACGGCAAGCAGACCAGGACCGTCTCCTTCACCATCGGCCGCAACCAGGTCTCCGTGGTCGACGCCAAGAAGCACACGATGAAGGTCATGCGGGAGGGCAAGGTCGTCAGGACCATCCCCATCACCGCCGGCAAGCCGGGCAACGCCACCTGGAACGGCCAGATGGTCATCAGCGAGAAGTTCAAGGTGACCCGGATGGACGGCGCGACGGTCGGCTTCACCGACTCCGACGGCAAGAGCGAGTACGACATCGATGACGTGCCGCACGCCATGCGCCTGACCGCCTCGGGCACCTTCATCCACGGCAACTACTGGGGCGGCGGAGCCTTCGGCAACTACAACGCCAGCCACGGCTGCGTCGGCCTGCGCGACGTGCGCGGCGGCTACGACAGCGGGGTGCCGGCCGCCTGGTTCTTCAACCGCTCGATGATCGGCGACGTGGTCGTCGTGAAGAACTCCCAGGACCGGACGGTCGCCCCGGACAACGGGTTCAACGGCTGGAACATGTCCTGGGAGGACTGGAAGGCCTGACTCTTCCCCTGACGCCTCCGCTGACGGCTCCGCCCGGTGTGATCGACCGCACCGGGCGGGGTGCCGTTAGTGGGCGTTAACCTGCAGTCATGACCGTATCTCTGGAAGTCGCCGAGGGCGTCGGCACGCTGCGCCTGGACCGCCCGCCCATGAACGCGCTCGACGTCGCGACGCAGGACCGGATCAAGGAGCTCGCCGAGGAGGCCACCCGCCGCGCGGACGTGCGCGCCGTGGTGATCTACGGCGGCGAGAAGGTGTTCGCGGCCGGCGCGGACATCAAGGAGATGCAGGTGATGGACCACGCGGCGATGGTCGTGCGGGCCCGCGCCCTGCAGGACTCCTTCACCGCCGTGGCCCGCATCCCCAAGCCGGTGGTCGCCGCGGTCACGGGGTACGCGCTGGGCGGCGGCTGCGAGCTCGCGCTCTGCGCGGACTACCGCATCGCCGCCGACAACGCCAAGCTCGGCCAGCCGGAGATCCTGCTCGGCCTCATCCCCGGCGCGGGCGGCACCCAGCGGCTGTCCCGGCTGATCGGCCCCTCCCGGGCCAAGGACCTCATCTTCACGGGCCGTCAGGTCAAGGCCGACGAGGCCCTCGTGCTCGGCCTGGTGGACCGCGTGGTCCCGGCCGCAGAGGTGTACGAGGCCGCGCACACCTGGGCCGCCCGGCTCGCGCAGGGACCCGCGATCGCGCTGCGCGCCGCCAAGGAGTCGATCGACGCCGGCCTGGAGACGGACCTCGAGACCGGGCTCGCCATCGAGCGCAACTGGTTCGCGGGCCTGTTCGCCACGGAGGACCGCGAGCGCGGCATGCGCAGCTTCGTCGAGGAGGGTCCCGGCAAGGCGAAGTTCCTGTGAATCCTCGCCCAGGGCCTTGCAATTGACGTGATGTCTGATTCGGTCCCCTCGGCGGGCGGTTTGTGGCAGCCTTGAGCCAGCCGTGAGCCTGCCTTGCCGAGGGAGCCGGTCGATTGCCTCCAACCGATCCGTCCGCCCAGGTCAACGGGGCTGCTGACGGGCCCGATGTGCCACCGGCATATGCCGTTCTAATCCCGCGTGCGGAGGGCCCCCAGGGGGCGTATTCCGCTGGAATGGTCTCGCGGGAGGCCGTGGACGGCCATGATGGGGGCATGGCGGGGCTGGAAGGCATCGAACAGCCGCGGGAACAGTCACGTGCGACCGCGGCGCGCTGGTCGCCCGCGGTCGAGGACGAACGGGCGCTCAAGGCGCTGGAGTTGTACGGCAATCCGACGGAGTCCGAGGTTCCGCTCCCGTCCCGCCCCGAATCCGCCGCCACCGCCCGCAGGCTCGCCCAGGTCGTCGTCCTGCGCCAGTGGGGACTGTCCCCGAAACTGGCCGAGGACACCGTCCTGCTCGTCTCCGAACTCGTCGGGAACGCGGTGCGGCACACCGGCGCCCGCGCCTTCGGTCTGCGGATGCGCCGCCGCCGCGGGTGGCTCCGCGTCGAGGTCCGCGATCCCTCCCGAGGGCTGCCCTGCCTGATGCCCGTACAGGAGCTGGACATCAGTGGGCGCGGCCTGTTCCTCGTCGACAGGCTGTCCGACCGCTGGGGGGTCGACCTGCTGCCGCGGGGCAAGACGACGTGGTTCGAGATGCGCGTGGCCGACCGCTGACCGCGCGACCCGCCATAGCTGACTGACGCTCATCTCGTATCAATACGTGTGAATCGCCCGTTTTCTTACCCTTTCCCTCTTAAATGGTGCGGGTGACCACGACCGATCGCCGCGGCGTGCTGCGGGCCGGTGCCGGGCTCGTCGCCGGGGGCGCGCTCGCCGCCGGGTGTTCCTCCACCGGCGCCGCCCCGTCCGCCACCGCATCCTCGGCCTCCTCCGCCGAGTCCTCGCCCGCCGGCACCCCGCAGGCCGCGCCCGCGCCGCGGCCCTTTCCCCGGCAGCCCGCGCAGATCACCCACGGCCCGCGCGACCGGCCCCGCGTCGCCCTCACCTTCCACGGCCAGGGCGACCCCGAGATCGCCCGCAGCCTGCTCACCGAGGCCGAGAAACACGGCGCCCGCCTCACCGTGCTCGCCGTCGGCACCTGGCTCGACCAGTATCCGCAGCTGGCCCGCCGGATCCTCGACGGCGGCCACGACCTCGGCAACCACACCCAGCGCCATGTGGCCGTCAACGCCATGGCGGAGGCCGACGCCCGCGCGGAGATCACCGGCTGCGCGGACCGGCTGAAGCGGCTCACCGGCTCGATCGGCACCTGGTTCCGCCCCTCGCGCGCGCCGACCGCCTCCCCGCTGGTCCAGCGGCTGGCCCGGGCGGCCGGGTACCCGCACGTGCTGTCCTACGACGTCGACTCGCTCGACTACACCCGGCCCGGCGCCCCGGCCGTCACCCGCAAGGTCCTGGCGGAGGTCCGCAACGGATCCGTGGTGAGCCTGCACTTCGGATACCCGGACACGGTCACCGCCCTCCCCGACGTACTCACAGAACTCGACCGCCGCGGCCTCCACGCGGTCACCACCACGGAGCTGCTGAGCTGATGCCACTCACTTCCATCGCCCGGGCCCTGACCGCCGGCGCCGCCTGCCTCGCGCTCACCGCGCTGTCCGCCTGCACCGGCGGGGGCTCGAAGAACCACGCCGACGAATCCCTCGCCAGCAAGGAGCCCGCCCGGCCCGCGCAGCAGCAGGTCGCCGACGTGCTGCCCGGCATGCCGCCGGTCCTCGACCCGACCGACGTCTACGCCGCCGACCGCCCGGGCAAACTCTCCCCGGTCGTCAAGGACTTCCCGTCCCGCGTCTACGTCCCCAACACCAACTCCAACACCGTCACGGTCATCGACCCCGAGACGTACAAGGTCATCGAGACCATCCCGGTGGGCCACCAGCCCCAGCACGTCGTGCCGTCCTGGGACCTGAAGACGCTGTGGGTCAACAACGACCTCGGCAACTCCCTGACCCCCATCGACCCGAGAACCGGCAAGGCGGGCAAGCCGGTCGACGTGCACGACCCGTACAACCTCTACTTCACGCCCGACGGCAAGTACGCCGTCGTCATGGCCTCCAAGGACCACCAGCTCGTCTTCCGCGACGCGCACACCATGAAGACGGTCAAGGCCGTCCCGGTCGCCTGCGCCGGCGTCAACCACGCCGACTTCTCCCTGGACGGCCGCTACTTCATCGTCTCCTGCGAGTTCAGCGCCGAACTGCTCAAGGTCGACACCGCGAAGATGGAGGTCGTCGGACAGCAGAAGCTGGACTTCCGCGGCGCCATGCCGCAGGACGTGAAGGTCTCGCCCGACGGCAAGAAGTTCTACATCGCCGACATGGTGGCCAACGGGATGTGGGTCCTGAACGGCGACACCTTCGGCAAGCCGGGCTTCCTGCCCACCGGCAAGGGCGCCCACGGCCTGTACGTCAGCCGCGACTCCCGCGAGATGTACATCTCCAACCGCGGCGAGGGCACCGTCTCCGTCTTCGACTTCGCCCAGGACAAGTTGACCAAGAACTGGCGCCTGCCGCACGGCGGCAGCCCCGACATGGGCGGCGTCTCCACCGACGGCAAGGTGCTGTGGCTGTCGGGCCGTTACAACTCCGAGGTGTACGCCATCGACACCCGAACCGGCGCCCAGCTCGCCCGCATCAAGGTCGGCAGCGGTCCGCACGGCCTCGCGGTGTATCCCCAACCGGGCCGCTACTCCCTGGGGCACACAGGCATCTTCCGTTGACCCGCGGCGGGTTGGCACCGGTCGGACACGGCTTGGACACGCCACGACCGGGTGACGATCCGCCGTCCGCCGCCGCGGAACCGGGATCGTGCCGCGCATGATCACCGCTCGTCCGCGGCGGCGGACCACCGCCGCCCTGCCGTCCCTCTCCGCCGTCCTCGCCACCACGACCCCGACCGCCCCCACGACCGCGGCCCCGGCACGGACCGCGGCCCGGGCCGCCGCCCTGCCTGCCCCCGGTTCGACGACAGGATCAAGGCCGGCTGCGAGAACAACCCGCACTACCGGCCGTGGCACTGATCCCCGCCACCGTCCACCGCTCGCCTTGAGTCTCCAGCCGCTGGAAGGTCCACACTCGCCGACATGACCGAAGACGGCACCGGCCTTCTCACCATCGGCGAACTGGCCCGGGTCACCGGACTGACCGTGCGCACCATCCGCTACTGGTCGGACGAGGGCGCCCTGCCCCCGGTGGCCCGCTCCACGGGCGGCTACCGCCTCTACGACGCGGCCTCCGTCGCCCGCCTGGAGCTGATCCGCACCCTGCGCGAGCTGAGCCTCGGCCTGGCCGACGTGCGCAGGGTGCTCGCGGGGGAGCGGACGGTCGCGGAGGTCGCGGCAGCCCACGTGGCCGCGCTGGACGCGCAGATCCGCTCCCTGAAGGTGACCCGGGCGGTGCTGTCGACCGTGGCCCGGCGCGGCTCGAGTGCGGAGGAGATGACCCTGATGAACAAACTGGCCCGGCTGTCTGCGGCCGAACGCAGGCGGATCATGGAGGAGTTCGTGGAGGAGATGTTTCACGGCCTCGACACCGCCGATCCCGAGATCCGGGAACGTATGCGGCGCACCGCGATGGACCTGCCCGAGGACCCGACACTCGAACAGGTCGACGCCTGGGTGGAACTGGCCGAACTGGTGCGGGACCCGGAGTTCCGGACCCAGATGCGCAGGGCGGCCGAGTTCAACGCCGCCGACCGCGGCCACGAGACGCCCGCCGGGGCGTCCATGTGGTTCGTCAAGCGGCTAGTCCAACTGGCAGGGCAGGCCCTGGAACGCGGCCTCGCCCCGGAGGCACCCGAAGCCGACGAGGTACTGGACGACCTCCTCGGCAACGCCGACCACGCGGCCGTCCTCGCACGCCTGGAGGCGTCCCACCACACCAGGCTCGCCCGCTACCGCGAACTGCTGGCGACCCTGAAGGGCACGTCCGCTCCGGCGTACGAGACGGAGTTCGCCTGGGTGATCGCCGCCCTGCGGGCCCGCGCGAGCAAGCCGAACACGTGATCAAGCCGAACAGGTGACACGGAGCACTCGGCCGGCGTCGGGTCGGAATAGCCGGCGCCGCCCGGGGGTTTCATCTGTCCTGCGGAAGCTGTGCCGGACACCGACCACGGAAAGGCAAGGCGAGCAGGACATGAAGATCGGCATCATCGGCGCGGGCAACATCGGCGGCAACCTCACCCGGCGGCTCACCGCCCTCGGGCACGACGTCTCCGTGGCGAACTCCCGTGGCCC
Source organism: Streptomyces sp. NPDC047453 (assembly GCF_040643155.1). Taxonomy (NCBI): domain Bacteria; kingdom Bacillati; phylum Actinomycetota; class Actinomycetes; order Kitasatosporales; family Streptomycetaceae; genus Streptomyces; species Streptomyces sp. NPDC047453. The sequence goes on from NZ_JBEYTS010000074.1 coordinate 26,825, forward strand.
GCAGACGCTCACCGCGCTGGCCGAGGAGACCGGCGCGACACCCGTACACGCACAGGAGGCGGCGCGCGGCGCCGAGGTCGTCGTGGTCACCGTCCCCGTCAAGGCGGTTCCCAACCTGCCGTCCGGGCTGCTCGACGGGGCTGCCGAGGGCGTGACGGTGATCGACACCGGCAACTACTACCCGCGGGAGCGGGACGGCAGGATCGCCGGGATCGAGGACGAGGGGCTCACCGAGAGCCGCTGGACCGAACGCATGATCGACCACGCGGTGATCAAGGCGTTCAACGGCACCTACGCCCAGGACCTCCTCGAACGCCCGCGCCCGGCCGGTGCTCCCGACCGCATGGCGCTCCCGGTGGCGGGCGACGACGAGGCGGCCAAGGCGAAGGTGCGGGCGCTCATCGACCAACTCGGCTTCGACACCGTGGACACCGGCGGCATCGACGACTCCTGGCGCCAGCAGCCCGGCACCCCGGTCTACGGCCTCCAGGCGGGCGCCGACACGGTCGCCAAGGCTCTGGCTGAGGCGCCCCCCGAGCGGCCGGCGGAGTTCCGGGGGTAGCCCGTCCGGCTTCCCGGTCCGCTGCGTCGGCCCCGGATCAGACGGCCGCCCACTGCCGCAGCTCCGTTGTGCTGCCGAAGTTCGCCACGTCCTTGTCCAGCGGGTCGTCGGTGTACTGGTGGAAGAGCCATTTCGCCTTGATCCGGGGCTGCCCGGCGGCGACGTAGTCGGCGATCCACAGGCCGTCGCCCGCGTAGGAGGTGGTGTCGATGTTCAGCCAGAAGTCCTTGTTGGTGTAGAGCACGGCCCGGTTGTGCGGGCGCAGGGACTTGACCTTGCGGATGAACGCGTCCTTCTCCGCGTTGCTCGCGTGCGTGCCCCCGCCCGTCGTCTCCCAGTCGACGGCGAGGATGTCGCCGGCCTTCTCGGGTGCCTGGGAGACGAAGTACTCCGCCTGCGCGGTGATGTCGCCCGGCCACAGGAAGTGGTAGAAGCCGACCACGAGACCGGCGTCGCGGCCGTGCTTGGTCTGGGCGCTGAGCTTGGAGTTGACGTACGAACGGCCCTCCGTCGCCTTGACGAAGACGAAGGAGAGGCCGCTCGTGCCGTAGGTGGAGGACTGGTAGGCGCTCACGTCGATGCCGTGCAGCATGCACACTCCCTGAAGGTGCCGTGGGGGAGGAGTCGTCGGTTGGGTTCTGCCCCATCCTGGTACGGACGACCCCTTCAGGGCGTTCGAACATCAGCTCCGGGGGACCACCGAACCCAGTACGGCGGCCGACTTGGCCGACCAGTCCGAGGTGATCACGCTGGCGTGGTGCCCGGCCAGGAGGGAGAGGCGGGCGGCCACCTCGGCGTCCGTGGGGTCGGTCGAGGAGATCGCCGGGGCCACGCCGGCCGCGTCCGTCGTGATCAGGATGTAGTGGTTGCGCGCGTAGAAGGACGTGTCGTAGCCCTGGCCGGCGTAGGTCGCCGCGTCGCCGTCGAAGAACACGAACCAGGGGCGGATCGAGGCGTCGTAACGGCTCGCGCGCGGGTCGCCGGCGGCGGCGCCGAGCACGGCGGGGAAGGCCTGGGCGGAGGCGATGTTCCCGGCCGCGTACAGGTCGCGCAGGTGGTCGCCGTACTCCTGGTCGGTCCAGTAGTGGTCGAAGGGGTTGGCCTGCTCCACCGTGCCGGGGATCAGCTCGAAGAGGACCTTGCCGGTCAGGGCGTCCCGGGACGGCCAGGCGTCGGCCTTCGCGGCCGCGTCCAGCGACGGGTGCTTCCCGTCCAGCAGGTCGGACGGCTTGTAGACCATGTCGCCGAGCTTCTGCCGCACCAGGGTGTCGAACGCGGCGGGCCCGAGTCCGATGGTGTTGTTGAAGCCGTTCTTCATCTCCATCTTGAAGACGATGGGCCGGTGGCCGGGGTGCAGCTGGTGCCAGGCGGCGATGTTGTCCAGGCAGCTCCCGAGGTCCTGGTTGCGGCTCTTGCCGTACAGCTCGCCGGGGGTCTTCGCGGCCTCGCAGTTGTTGTCGCTGCCCAGCGGATTGCTGTGGCTGACCCGCCAGCGCCGGGTCAACGGGTCGGTGTAGACGTCGATTTCGAGCAGTGAGGCGCCGGAGTCCAGCGCCTGCGCGAAGTAGGTGTACTTGGCCTTCTCGTACGCGTTGTGCGTACCGATCGCCGTCGTCCCGGAGAGCGTCGGCTCCACCGCACGCGCGGTGCCGGGAACCGCCGTCAGCAGCGCGACGGCACCCAGTAAGGCCGCCAGCCTTCTCGTCCCACGCATAGCCAACTCCCTTTGCTCGTAGTTGAGTTGAGCGGAAGCGTAGGGAAGGACGGTTACCGTGCGGTAGCCCCCGGGGGAACAGGCTCGTGCAGGTGTCGGATTCCCGGGCCGGCGGTGATTGCTATCGTGCGGTCGCGGAGTGACCCGCACGCAGAGGAAACGGGGGGACGGGCCATGGGGCTGATGGACCGCATACGTGGTGAGTTCATCGACATCATCGAGTGGACCGACGACAGCCGCGACACCATCGTCTGGCGCTTCCCGCGCCACGAGAACGAGATCAAGATGGGCGCCAAGCTCGTCGTCCGCGAGTCGCAGACGGCGGTCTTCGTCAACGAGGGGCAGATCGCCGACGTCTTCACGCCCGGCACCTACACCCTGGAGACGCAGAACCTGCCGGTGCTGTCCACCCTGAAGGGCTGGAAGTACGGCTTCCACTCGCCCTTCAAGGCCGAGGTCTACTTCGTCACCACCCGCCAGTTCACCGACCTCAAGTGGGGCACCCAGAACCCCGTCATCGTCCGCGACCCCGAGTTCGGCATGGTCCGGCTGCGGGCCTTCGGCGCCTTCGCCGCCCGTGTCGTGGACGCCGCCGCACTGCTGCGCGAACTGGCCGGTACCGACCCGCAGTTCCGCACCGAGGAGGTGCAGGAGTACCTGCGGCAGCTGATCGTCGGCCGGCTGGCCACCGCGCTGGCCACGGCCGGGGTGCCGATGCTGGACCTGGCCACCCGGCAGGACGGGCTCGGCGCCAGGCTGGCGGGCGCCCTCACCGAGGAACTGGCCCCGGTCGGCATCGCCGTGCCCAAGTTCATCATCGAGAACATCTCGCTCCCGCCCGAGGTCGAGGCCGCCGTCGACGCCCGCTCCCGGATGGGGATCGTGGGCAACCTCGACCAGTACACCCAGCTCCAGGCGGCCGACGCGATCGGTGACGCCGCACGCAACCCCGGCGCCGCGGGTGAGGGCGTCGGACTGGGCGTCGGGATGGCCCTGGGCCGGCGCATGGCGGAGGGCCTCACCCCGCAGCAGTCCCCCGCCGCTGCCCCCGCACCCGCGCCCGCCGCCACTCCGGCCGCCCCGCCGCCGCTGCCCCAGCAGCAGTGGTTCATCGGCGTCGGCGGCGCCCAGCAGGGCCCGTACGACAGTGCCGCGCTGACCGGCCTGATCAGCGCCGGCACCCTCACCCGGACCACCCTGGTCTGGCAGAACGGCATGTCCGGCTGGCTCCCCGCCGAACAGGTCCCGGAGGTCGAACGCCTCTTCGGCAGCGTCCCCCCGCCGTTGCCGCCCCAGGCCTGAGCGGGCGGGGACGACGACCATGACCGAGGACCAGGCCACCGCCGCCTCCGCGCGCTCGTACCCGTGCGAGGCCTGCGGTGCCACCGTGGAGTACGCCCCGGGGACCGACGCGCTGCGCTGTCCCTACTGCGGGCACCAGCAGGCCATCGTGCCCGTCCCGCGGGCGGTGCGGGAGCATCCGATCCAGGAGCTGGCGGCCCTCCCCGCCAAGCCGCAGGCCGGGCCCGGCTCGGTGAACACCTTCGTCTGCCCGGGCTGCGGGGCCCGCACCGAGAGCGACACGCTCTCCGTGCGATGCCAGTTCTGCGCCACCCCCCTGGTGGCCGACGCCAACGCCACCGAGCGGGTCGTCCCCGAGGCCGTCGTCCCCTTCGGGCTGGACCGCGACGCGGCCCGGGACGCGCTGCGCACGTGGACGTCCTCCCGCTGGTTCGCCCCCAAGGACCTGAAGAAGGTCACCGAGGCGGAGTCCTTCAAGGGCAGCTACCTGCCGCACTGGACGTACGACGCGGCCACCGTCTCCGACTACCGGGGCCGGCGCGGTGAGTACTACTACGAGACCGTGACGCGCACCGTCACCGAGAACGGCGAGACCCGCACCGTGACCGAGCAGGTGCGGCACACTCGCTGGTACCCGGCCTCCGGAACGGTGTCCCGGGACTTCGACGACGTCCTGGTGCCCGGCACCGGCCATGTCACCGCCAAGCAGCTGGACAAGCTCACGCCCTGGCCGCTGGAGGAGGCCAGGCCCTACCAGGAGGAGTACCTGGCGGGCTTCCAGACGGTGCGCTACGACATCGAGCCCGAGGACGGCCTGGAGACGGCCAGGCAGCGGATGGCCGAGGCCATCGAGGGCGACTGCCGCAGCGACATCGGGGGCGACGAGCAACGGGTCGAATCGGTCGACACCCACTACTCCGACGTCACCTTCAAGCTGATGCTGCTCCCGGTGTGGTTCCTCACCTACGTCCACGCCGGGCGGACCTGGCAGGTCACGGTGAACGCCCGCACCGGCGAGGTGGTCGGCGAGCGCCCGTACAGCGCCGGCAAGATCGTCGCCGCCTCGCTCGTGGCGCTCGCGATCGTCGCGCTGATCGTCTGGCTGAGCGTCAGGAGGTAGCGGCCCGTGCGGCGGCACGGGCCGGACCTCGTCAGCACTCGATGATGTTCACCGCGAGCCCGCCCCGGGCCGTCTCCTTGTACTTCACCGACATGTCCGCGCCGGTCTCCTTCATGGTCTTGATGACCTTGTCGAGGGAGACCTTGTGGGAGCCGTCGCCGCGCATGGCCATCCGGGCGGCGGTGACGGCCTTGACCGCGGCCATGCCGTTGCGCTCGATGCAGGGGATCTGGACCAGGCCGCCCACGGGGTCGCAGGTGAGGCCGAGGTTGTGCTCCATGCCGATCTCGGCGGCGTTCTCGACCTGCTCGGGGGTGCCGCCCAGGACCTCGGCGAGGGCGCCCGCCGCCATCGAGCAGGCGGAGCCGACCTCGCCCTGGCAGCCGACCTCGGCGCCGGAGATGGAGGCGTTCTCCTTGAAGAGCATGCCGATCGCGCCGGCGGCGAGCAGGAAGCGGACCACGCCGTCCTCGTCCGCGCCGGGGATGAAGTTGATGTAGTAGTGCAGGACCGCCGGGATGATGCCGGCCGCGCCGTTGGTCGGGGCGGTGACCACCCGGCCGCCGGCCGCGTTCTCCTCGTTCACCGCCATCGCGTAGAGGGTGATCCACTCCATCGCGCGGGCCGTCGCGTCGCCCTCGGCGCGCAGCTGGCGGGCGGTGACGGCCGCACGGCGTCGCACCTTCAGACCGCCCGGCAGGATGCCCTCGCGGGACAGGCCGCGCTGCACGCACGCCTGCATGACCCGCCAGATCTCCAGCAGGCCCTCGCGGATCTCCTCCTCGGTGCGCCAGGCCCGCTCGTTCTCCAGCATCAGGGAGGAGATCGACAGGCCCGTCTCCTTCGTCAGGCGCAGCAGCTCGTCGCCCGAACGGAAGGGGTACTTCAGCACCGTGTCGTCCAGCTTGATGCGGTCGGCGCCCACCGCCTCCTCGTCCACGACGAAGCCGCCGCCCACCGAGTAGTACGTCTTTTCCAGCAGCTCGGCGCCGGAGGCGTCGTACGCCCACAGGGTCATGCCGTTGGCGTGGTAGGGGAGCGCCTTGCGGCGGTGCAGGACCATGTCGTCGTCGTAGGAGAACGCGATCTCGTGCTCGCCGAGCAGGCTCAGGCGGCCGGAGGTCCTGATCGTCTCGACCCGCTCGTCGGCCGTCTCCACGTCCACCGTGCGCGGCGAGGCGCCCTCCAGGCCGAGCAGCACCGCCTTCGGCGTGCCGTGGCCGTGCCCCGTCGCGCCGAGGGAGCCGTACAGCTCGGAGCGGACCGAGGCGGCCCGCTCCAGCAGGTCCTCGTTGCGGAGCCGGCGGGCGAACATGCGGGCCGCCCGCATCGGGCCGACCGTGTGGGAGCTCGACGGGCCTATGCCGATCGAGAACAGGTCGAAGACCGAGATGGCCACGGTGACTCCTCAAGACGGGGTGGTGCTGGGGGTGCCAGGGGCGGGGCGCCGCCGGCGGGGCGGGGTGTTCCGGCCCCGCGGCGG
>NZ_JBEYTS010000075.1:0-32674 GCF_040643155.1 Streptomyces sp. NPDC047453
GTCCCTGCCGAGGGCACCGGATCGCACCGCATCGTGGTCGGCGGCACCGCCGGCTCCTTCACCGACCCGGACGGATTCGCCTGGGAGCCCGCCACGTCGCTCACCCCCGCGCCGTCCACGGCGCCTGCACTGTCCTGACCCGCGGCCTCGCACCCCCAACCCCGGCCCTTGTTCCTGTACGGGAGGAAACCTGCCATGCAGTCCACGAAACCGTCCGCCGAGAACTCCGGCACGACCGCTGAGCAGTACAACGGATTCACCGCCGAGGAGCGGGCCGCGATGAAGGAGCACGCGCGGGAGCAGAAGAAGGCGCAGGCGCGGCGCGGTTCGCGGGCGGAGAAGGAGGCGGCAGCGGAGCGGGACGTGCTCGCGAAGATCGCCGAGATGCCGGAAGCGGACCGGGCCCTGGCCGAGCGGATCCACGACATCATCACGACCGCCGCTCCGGACCTCACGCCCAAGCTCTGGTACGGGATGCCTGCCTACGCCAGAGACGGCAAGGTCCTGTGCCACTTCCAGAGCGCGCAGAAGTTCAAGTCGAGGTATGCCACGCTCGGATTCAGCGACCTGGCGGCACTCGACGACGGCGCCCTATGGCCGACCGCCTACGCCCTGAAGGAGCTGACCGCAGCCGACGAACAGCGCATCAGCGCGCTGGTCAAGAAGGCGGTGGGCTGAGGCCGGCCGCAGCAGCACCGGCAGCGAACGCGACCGAGCCGTGGAAGATGATCACACGCTTGGCGCAGCGCGTCGCCACGTCCCGGCTGAGTGCCACGGCTTCGTCGACCTCGTCGTCGTCCAGCTGGACCGGAGGCGGGACCACAGCAGCGGGGTCGCGGATTTCGTCCGGCCACAGTGGGCCGTGCAATGCGATCACGTCGCCGCGGACCCGCAGCAGACCGAGCCGCTCGCGGCCGTGTCACGCGTAACGCGCGAGTGCGACCCACGAGGCGGGCTCCAGGGCGTGCCGGAGCACCAGGTAAGGCCTGGCGGGGACGGCGTCCTGCGGCTGGAGGTAGTAGCCGGGGCCGATGCGGAGCGGGTCGACGGTGGAGGCCGGGATGAACGCGATCAGCTCGATGGCGCGCGCGGTGGGCAGCGGCAGGGAACGCAGCTCTTCGTCCGTGACCGGGATGCCCCGGCCATCCGGGATCTGCCTCATGCCTGGCACTGCACGCGGGCCCGCAGAGGTTCTCCGATAAGTGTGCAGCCGACGAGATTGCCACTGTCCGTCCCCCGCCTCACGCAGGCAGCCACCCAGGCCACCACGGTGGGACATTGTCCGGCGGGCAGTTGCCATTGGTGTCGTTCCCCACCCCGAGTGGGGTTCCAAGCCAGGCGAAGTGCACCAAAGTCAGCGCGATCAGTGCTGCCAGGAAGGCCGCAGGTGGTATCAACGAGTTCAGGTACCGGCGCTTCTGATGCCGCAGCATGGCCGCAGGCAGCGCCCACGCACCCAAGCCCGTGAATCCCGCCGCGAGGACCGTCAGCGGTGCTTCCCAGGTCCACAGATCGAACAGGCTCGGGTGTTCCCGCAGGATGACGGCGCAGGTCCGGCGCGCCGCGCGAGATAGCCGGTAGGCGCCGTAGCCCGCGAGCGCCCCTGCAATCAGCGTCAAGCAGCCTGCCATCCAGGGCGGATTGGTCTGTCTTTCCATGTCAAGGCTTGACGCACCGCAACGCTGCGAGGTTCCTCCACCTGTCCGAGCCGGACCCGGGAAGTGGCGGCTTCCCGCCCGCCTCTGCCCTGTATCACCACAGATCAGGGGCTGTTCCGTTGAGCAGTGGCGGGCCGGGCGGCGGGGCTCAGCGTCGCGTCGCTGTTACGAGCCAGGCGGAGGTGCGGAGGCGGACGCCTGCGGGCTGCTCGTGGGCGGCAAGAGCGCGGGCGAACGCGGCTCGTACGCTGTCGGTGCTGCTGGGTCGGTCCGCGCTGTCGACGCTGCTCGCGGAGTCGAGCAGCTTGACCAGGTGCCGGCCGGGGCCTGATCCGAGCAGGTGATCGGCTGCGTCGTGGGCGTCGCGTCCGAAGTCGCTGAGGGTCTCGACGGGCTCGGTGCGCACCTTGTCGAAGCCGGCCGCGTCCAGGATCCGGTGAATGACAGAGGGGTCGGCGAGCGAGAACATCCCTGGCCCGTCGGGGGTGGCCGGCTCCTCGGCAGGCAGGGGCAGAGAGGCGCGTGCCGTACCGAACACGGGCACCCACTCGCTGCGGGTCGGGTCGGCCATGCAGACGAAGGCGAGTCGGCCGCCGAGGCGAAGGGCCCGGCCGATGTTGCTGAACGCGGCGACCGGGTCGTCGAAGAACATGACCCCGAACCGGCTGATGGCGACGTCGAACGCGGATGCGGGCAGAGGATGGATCTGGGCGTCGCCCTGCTCGAAGGTGATCCGGTCCAGGCCCTCCTCGGCGGCCTGGGCGCGTGCCCTGGTGAGCATCGGCCCGGAGAGGTCGAGGCCGAGAACCGCGCCGCGGAAGGCAGCCCTGGCGGCGAGCCGGGTGGTCTGGCCCGCGCCGCAGCCGATGTCAAGCACCCGGTCCACGGGGCCGATCCCGGCGGCTTCGAGCAGCGGTTGGTTGAGGCCCTGGTTGATCGCGTTCCAGCGATCGTGGTGATCGCTCCAGTGCCGGCCTTCGTCGCCGTTCCAGGCTTCGAACTGTGCGGTGTTGACGAGTTCGTGCATCGGACCGCTCCTGTCGGATAGTATGGGCGCCTGCCCATACCCAGGGTATGGGCAGGCGCCCATACCGGCAAGGCTTGATCTGGAGGCCTGATGTCACCGCGTGGTGTGGCGACCCCCGACGTCCGTGAGCGGCTGTTCTCCGCGGCGGAGCGGGTGCTCGCCCGCGAGGGAACGGCCGGGCTGACCAACCGGGCCGTCACGGAGGAGGCGGGCTGCGCCAAGGGGCTGCTGTACAACCACTTCGCCGACCTGGACGACTTCGTGGGGCAGCTCGTCCTGGACCGCTTCGAGCGGATCGCCGCCGAGGTCCGGTCCTTGCCGGAGCGTGCGGGGGAGGGCGACGTGCGGGAAAACCTGATCAGCGCGGCCCTCACGCTGCTGGGCGCGAACGGTCCGGCGATCGCGGCAGCGGCGATCTCCCGGCATGCGGTAGCTGAGCGGGTACGCCGGGCATGGGCCGCCGGTGCCCCCGGCCCCGGCGCCGTCGAGGAAGCCATGGCCAGCTACGTGGAGGGCGAGCAGTGCCTCGGACGAATCCCCACTGACACCGACGGCGCGATGCTCGCGCTCGCCCTGGCGGGAACCGTCCACCACCTGCTGATGCACGGCAGTCTCCAGCCAGGAGAAAACGCCCGGCTCGTCCGCCGCCTGGTTACCGCTCTGGTGCCGACAGCGAACGGGCTGGGGGCATCTGCCTGATCCAACGTCGCCCGACGACACGCGCCCGCCGGATCCTCGTCCGCCACCGCGACAGGGCGCCGTAGTCATGGTCGACGCCGACCACTTCAAGGACGTGAACGACACGATGGGCCACGCAGTCGGCGACGCGGTCCTCGCCGCGTACGGCGCCCGGCTCACCGCCTGGGTGGGCCCACGCGCCGCCGCTGGTCGCCTCGGGGGCGACGAGTTCGCCGTCGCCCCGGAGTTGCCCGCCGACCGCCGCGAACAGCGCCTGGAGCAGCTGGTCCGGATACTGCACACCCCGGTCGTCCTGGACGACGGCAGTAGCATCGACGTCGCCGCCTCAGTCGGTGCCGCGACGCCCGACACGGTCGGCTCCAACGACCTGACCGTGTTGCAGCGGGCCGCCGACGCCGCTCTGTACGACGGCAAGCACTCCGGCCGCGCCCACGTCGCCACCACCGCGCACACCACGGTCGCGTCCACCAACGGGCGCCGGGCGGGCAGGCCGGGCACGTCCATGTAAGGGTGGTGGCCACCATCGCTGCGAGCGTGGCAATGAAGCCGGTGCCGGCGAGCCCGCGGAGTCGGTGGGTGCGGCTGGTCTGGCCCGATGCCGGGCCTGCGACGAACCCGTTGTCATTCATGCTGTTCATGTCGTGCCGTCGCGTAGCTTCGGCTGCACCCGCCCGCGGGTGACGACGCCGGGCGCGTCGCACCACTCCGCCGCGATCACCGCGACACGCGCGCCACCGCGCAGCGTGAGCGTCCGCACCGGGACTACTCCGTGCCGTCCGGCGGCAGGCGCTCCGGCAGCCCGAGCCGCGGGAACTGGTCGTCGTGGAACGTGACGATCTCGGTGATGGCCCCGCCGGTGACGCGCAGGACGTCGATCGTCAGCGGCAGGTACGCGTCCTCCCGCTTCCGCCAGAGGTAGAAGGCGACGGCGGGCTGCCGGTTCACGGAGGTGAGGACGGCGCGCAGGTGCTTCATACCCTCGAAGCCGTCCTCGACCCAGCTGTTCACGACCGTGTCGCGGCCGACGTACAGGCCCGGCGTGGGCGGCATCGAGCACCGGACGTCGTCCCGCAGCATCGAGGCGAGCGCCGGGACGTCCGTGGCCACGCTGGCGTCGGTGTAGCGGCGTACCAGCTCGCGCGTCCCGGCGTCCTGTTCGCCGCCGGTCCAGTCCTGCCGCTCGGCGGGCAGGTGCTCCCGCATGCCGGCGCGGGCCCGCTGCAGCGCGCTGTTCACGGAGTTGACGGAGTTGCCGAGGAGCTCCGCGACGTCCTTCGCCGGCCAGCCGAGCACGTCCCGCAGGATCAGCACGGCCCGCGGGCGCGGCGCGAGGTGCTGGACTGCGACCAGGTACGCCAGCTCGATGGTCTCCCGCGCGACGGCGACGGTCTCCGGCTCATCCGCGTCGCCCGCGGGCAGCTCGTCGAGTAGCCGGTCCGGGTAGGGCTGCAGCCACAGCACCTCGCCGCCGGTCGCAGGCTCCGGGCGGCACTTGGCGAGCAGGTCCAGGCAGGCGTTGGTGGCGATCCCGTACAGCCAGGCCCGGAACGTCGACCGCCCCTCGAAGGTCTCCCGCCGCCGCCAGGCACGGAGGAACGTTTCCTGCACGATGTCCTCGGCGTCCTCGAACGACCCGAGCATCCGGTAGCAGTGCACGTGCAGCTCCCGACGGTGCCGCTCCGCCAGCCTCGAGAATGCCGGCTCGTCGACCTCGTCCAGCCCGCTCACCCCCAGCTCCTCCAGCCGCGTGTCCGCACTCATCACGTCATCCTTCCGCCGCGTCGTGTCCCGTCGTAGGTGTGACGGGTGCGGGCGCGAAAACTCATCACTGGGGTCGCTCGGCATGGCTGAGCGCTTCTCATCCTTGGTAGGTCGGGTTTTCGACGCCGTGGAGAACGAGGATGGCCTGCACCATTGCGGTCGTCCGGGAGGGGCTGCAGCGCAGCTTGGTCAGCAAGGCCTGGCGGCCGGCGCTCAGGCGCCGCCAACGGGAGCCGATCGCACGGCGGTGCCGCCGCAACTAAAGGCGCCGGCGGTTCCGTTGCGTTCCCGTTCAAGCGGTACCGCTACCGCTACCGGCCGAACCTGTCGCGCCGGTAGCTCCCGAAGAGGTCAGACAGGCCCTGCTGGCCCAACACGCAGCCGCTCGTCTTCGTCTTGTGAACAAGGAGGCGAGCCTCGTTCCCGTGCTGCGGGCTCTGCGCGAGACCCAGGCCTGGCTGCCGGGATGCGCGCAACCGCAGGCGCATGCCCGGCGGCGATCGACCCGTCAGCTGAGGAAGCGGGAGAACATCCGGTACATGAACGCGGTTCCCTGCCGCAGCGCCTCGACGTAGATCCGTTCGTTGTTTCCGTGCATCGTGATGAGCTGGTCGTTGTCGAGTACGTACGGGTAGACCCCGTATCCGGGGATGCCGCGCTCGCGCCACGGCGCCAGGCTGGTGCCTGCTTCGAACAGGGCCGGCGCGAAGACCGCGCCGGGGTAGGTCTCGCCGGCGGCGCCGGCCAGAGCGCGGAACAGCGGAGTGTCGATGTCGGCCGGCAGTGTCGCCCAGCTCTTGTCGAGCTCGTCGAGGTACTGCTCCTCGGTCTTGCCCGCCGGGGCGGCGAGTGTCACCTGGATGCCGCGGCGGGCCGTCATCTCGCGGACCTGGGCGAGGAACTCGCGGGGCTTCTGCCCGCCGGTGATGCCGCGGCAGTTGATCCGGACATGCGCCGAGGACGGGATCACGTTCTCCTTGTAGCCGGAGTCCTCGATGACGAACGCATGCGTGGTGCGGAGCAGAGCCTGGTGCAGCCACGGGTAGGAGGACTTCGACACAACGACGCGCGCGGCCCGTTCCCGAGCGTTCTGGCTGTGTGCGGACAGCATGAGCTTGATGGCGCGGGCGAACTCCGTGTCGTCGGTTGCCTTCGCCAGCGCCGTGAAGTACTCGCGCGTCACTGCCGTGAGGTGCACCGGCGCGAGCCAACTGCCCAGTTCGGCGACCGCCCGGGACAACGTCACGATCGCGGCGTCGGGGTTGGGCTTGGAGGAGTGCGTGGCGGTTCCGTCGGCGGTCAGGTCCAGGTTGAAGTAGACCTTGTCCTGTCTGGTGGCGGTGATCAGCATCGGGGTGGTCTTGTCCTTCTGTGCCAGGAACCAGCCGCCTTCGGTGAGGACCATGCCCGCCTCCACCTTGTCCCAGTGGTTGGCTGCCAGCCACTTTGACCCGAACGAGCCGGCTTCCTCGTCGCAGTCGGTGAGAACGATGATGTCGCGCTCGAACCGGGACCCCTCGGAGATGTGCCGCAGCAGAGCGCTGATCGTCGCCGAGTTCGCGCCCTTCATGTCGAGGGCTCCGCGGCCGTACACCTCCCCGCCCCGCACCGTGCCGGAGAACGGATCGACGGACCAGTTCTCCCGTTCGACCGGCACCACGTCGGAGTGGCCGAGCATCAGCAGCGGCGCAGCGGAGCTGGTGCCGGGGATCCGCGCGATCAGGTGCACGTTGTTCGGCTGCGGAGTGTCGATGATCTGTGCGGCCACCCCGGCGTTCTCCCACACCGCCTTGAGCATCTCCGCGTGCGGGCGGGTGTTCGCGCCTTCGCCGTGGTTCTGTGTGTCGTAGGACAGCATCCGCTGGAGCAGGTTGAGCGGGTCCTTGTCCGCTTCCGGCACCGCGGTCGCGGCCGCCGCCCGACTCAGGGTCGCGCCGGTGAACAGGCTGATGCCCCCCAGGCCGGTAGCGCCGAGAGCGGCGACGCCGACCCCGCCAAGGAAGGTGCGGCGGCCCAGCAGCGCTCGGGTCACGGCAGACACGTCACGTGAATCGTCCATGTTCTCCTCCTTGTTGCACGGGTGGTTGGCATTCGAGCTTCACGATCGCGCTGTTTCAGGGGCAATTAGTAAGGAGCGTCGCAGTCGATGAGCGGGGCGTCGCAGTCGGTGAGCGGTATCTAATCTGCGACGAACGGCGCCCCCGCCCTGCCCCCATGACGCGGATGCCCCGGGCTGGTGCCCCCTCGGGTGGGACATCGCCTGGCAACGCTGCTTCCGGCTCGCCAGAAGCCGCTCGGAAACGTGCTGCGCGTGCCCGGTGGGGCCCACCCGGATGAGGATCTGCCGGTTCACGTACCACTCCAGCAGCGGCGCGGTCTGCTCCCGGTTGGTGACCAGGCGGCGGCCGACGGTCTCTTCCGAGTCGTCCGCACGCCTGGCCCTCGTCCCCGCCGCATGTGCACACCTGCGGCTTCCACTGGCGACGGCGGCCCCGAGCAAGTGTGCTGGCTCAACGGCGAGACGACCCAGGAGATGGTCTCCGGTCCCCTCTTTCCAGATCGGCGAGCCCTTGTGGCGACTTGGCCCGACCCTGACCAGTGAGCACCGGTGCCCCTTGACGCGACACAACCCCGGACGGACCACCCGGAAGCAGTCTTCAGGGGGAGCCCGTGCATGCCTTGGCCGCCGTCAATGACCGGTCCTCTGGAGAGGATTGGGGACCGAAAACTTCCATCCTCGCCCACACCATCACGCGACAGTGAAATCGCAGAAAGCCTCAGAAACTGCCCTCTTAAAGTCTCAAAGTAGTGACCAACAAGGGGCTTGGGCGGCGTGTCAGTCCTGCATGCTGGCCCCTCTTGTCAGTCCTGCACGTTGGCCCTCGCTTGTCAGCCCTGCACGCTGTCCCCCTCTTGACCGTGGCGCTCGCACGGGCCACACTCCCATCAACTCTAGACCGGTCTAGACCAGTTGATGGAGGCATCATGTCGAAATCTGGTCGCCGTGCCGTCCCTCGTCACCAGGGCTCGGCGAAGTTACGAGTATCGGGACTCGCTGGCTGCCTCGCAGCCCTGACGGCATGCTCGGTGCTGGTGTCGCCCGCAATGGCGAGTGAGGCAGGCGCGAAACCTACTGTTCGGACGACGCCTGGGGAGGGCCAAAGCGACGTCGCCGACCCACGCACGACCCTGCTGCCGGTTCCGCAGAACTGGGAGCCCGCAGGAGGGAAGCTCACCCTGGCGAACACGACCAGGGTCGTGATCGATCCGGCCACTGCCGGCCGCTGGACCGTTGTCTCGGGCATGACGACAGAATCCGACCCTATTGTGTCGACCCGGCCGCTGCGCGAGGTCGCACGGTATGCCGCTCGAGACATCGAGGCCCGCACGGGTGTCCGCTTGCCCCTCACTCAAGCGAACAGCGCGAACGACAACGGCATCCAGGTGGCCCTCGATGCGGCTCTCGCACCCGAGGTCGGCCCCGAGGGGTACCGGCTGGAGATCGGTCGGACGGTGCGGCTCACCGCGCCCACGGCCAGTGGCATCTATTACGGGTCGCGCAGCCTGATCCAGTTGCTGGTCGGGAGCGCCGACCAACGCACCCTGCCCACCGGTGTCCTCACTGACCGCGCCAACACCACCGTGCGCATGAACACGATCGACGTGTCCCGTGAGTACTGGGAGCCACGCGCCGTGGCCGACGTCATCCGACAGATGGGGTACCTCAAGCAGAACTACCTGGTGCTTCACGTCGATGACGCCGAGGGTTTCCGACTCAACAGCCCCAAGTACCCCGGGCTGGCCGAGCCAGGCTTCAGCTACGACCGGGCTGACATCGAGAGTCTCGACCGGATCGCCCGGGAGAACAACGTGACCCTCGTTCCAGGTTTCGAGCTGCCGGCCCACGTCTCACCCAAGTCGGCCTATTTCCACGTCGGCATGGCAGACGGCCCGCGTGAGGTCGAACCGGGGTTCGGTGAGCGCGACACGGGCGCGACTCCGCAGAACACCTGCCAGGGCTACAGCTACAGCCACCTGACCGACGACTTCACGTTCAACCTCATGAACCCGAAGGCCCTCAAGGTCTCCCAGGAGATGCTCGACGAGTTCCTCCCCTGGTTCTCCTCGCCATGGGTCCACCTCGGTGGTGACGAGATGCCCCCGAACATGAACCGCTGCCCCGCTCTGCGGGACCACGTGGCCAACTCGAACGGCAAGTACGCCACGACGGCCGATGTCGAGATGAAGTTCATCAATGAGGTGAACGACCACGTTCGAGCCAAGGGCCGCACCTCGGTGGTCTACAACGGCTCCGAGGCGTCGGCGCGCAACATCCCGCTCGACACCAACGTCATCGTCATGGACTGGACCGGCAGCGGAACCGCCGACCACCTGAAGCCCTACGACAAGATCGTCGCTGACGGCAACTTCCTCTACCTGGTGCCGGCCCGTTCAGGCCGACCCAACCAGCAGCGCATCGCCCAGACGTGGACCACACCCACCGACCCGAAGATCCTCGGGTGGGGCATGCACGTCTGGGGTGACGACTTGGGCTGGGCCGAAGGCCAGTGGCTCGAGTCGCTGTCGATCATGCCGAGAGGTCGGGTCGCAGACCGGCAGTGGAACAGCCGCCCGCGCACCCAGACGGAGTACGCGGCATACGAGGCCACCATGCAGACCATCGGCACCGCACCGGGATACACGGGCGTCCAGCAGCCCAACACCACCACGAACGCCCGACCGATCCACCAATACGTCATGGATCCGGAGTTCCCCCGTGGCACCTATGACGCGCACACGTCGAACAACCGACGCGGAATCATCGACCGATGCGACCTCAGCGGGATGACCCCGCTGTTCGTCTCGACGCGCTCAGCCCACGACCCGGACAAGGGCCAGGTGAAGGTCATCGACTCCGGCGGCTACTGGCTCGGGGCCTCCAACCTGACCGGACCCTGGTCGGTCACCGGCACCGCCAAGGTGAGCGGAACGGTGACTCTGCTCGGCCAGGTCGACTCCACGAACCGGGTCACTCTGAGCCCGACCGACGTCACCGTGCGCTGGAACGGTGTGACCCAGAGCTTTGGTCGTGGCCTCGGGTCAGGGCAATGGGCCGACTTCGCTCTCACCAGCGACGGTTCGACCGTCACGCTGTATCTCGACGGTGAGCGCGTCGGCACCGTCACCAGTGAGCTGACGCTGCCCCGCTCGCGGATGCTCTACGGCGCGACCGGCACGACTCTCGCCGCCCTGGACATCTACGCACAGCGCCTCACGGCCGACCAGGTGTCCTCCGTGCGGACGCAGCGTCCCGAGGCTGTTTGCGCGACCTACCCCGAGGCGCCGACACTGCCCGCGCCTCGGCCTGCCGGACCACCGACACGTAGCTGAGGAGGGCCCTACTGCTCATCGCTCAGGATCTCGCCCGTCCTCGACAGTCCCGCAACGAAGATCGCGACGACGAGTCACGAGCGTGAACCTCTCCTGAGTCCGCATCGGTGTGCCGAAATCGAAACAGGGCGGCTGGACCTCGTATTCGAGGTCCAGCCGCCCTGTCCTTGGAGGAGGTGACGCGTATGTCCGAGAGCACAACTCCGCAGGCCGCCCTCGGCGAACTCCTCGACGAGTCGAGGCACGAGGCCGGTTACTGCCTCCGTGACGCAGCCAAGCGGGCTTGTCGCGTGCTGGTCGAAGCAGACCAGCCCCATGGCGTCCGCGAGGGGCGTAGGTGAAGGCCTCCTCAGCCATGCTCCACCGCATCGGGAAGTAGACGAGCGGGCCGCGTGCTTCGCCGATCAACGGCCCCGTCGACCAGGGCGAGGTGTCCTCCAGGTCGTCGGTCAAGTCGCACCACCGCTCCAGGAGCGCGGCGACTTAAGCCGCAATGTGCTCGGTCGGCGGATGCTCCGCCTCCGTGTCGACGTAGCGATCGTAGAGGTCCGTGAACGCTCGCCCGGCTGCCATGTCGTCCGCCGGGCGCTCGTTCTCCCACACAGCCAAGTCGTAGCTCATGCCCGGAGGCTCTCACGCCGCACAGACACGCCGACCTCTCAGCCGAGGGCGCCATCAGCCAGGGAACCTCGTGCCTCGCCCAGTCGGGGAGCTTGCCGTCCCTGTAGCTCGGCTTCAGCCTCGGGGACCAGGAGTAACCGAAGCCCGGGGGTCGTTCGTCGCCAGCCTGGGGCGGCCGCTGTCCCTGGCGTACCTTCTCGCGCAACGGTCCGTCAGGCCGGCCTCGAAACTTGCAAGATGTGCGTCGAGGTCCGGTACCTGCTCGGATTCGGCATCCGCGATACCGCCCACGTCGGCGCCGTGCAAAAGTTCGCACACGGAGCACAACGCGGGTCGCGATACGCCAGACGCCCATCCTGTTCCCAGCAACTGTGCTCGATCACCTGACCGGGACGGCCGCACCAATCACCACGGCTCGGGAGTTCCCACGGCGCCCTTGTCCATGGCCGGACTGTACAGCGAGGGTGGCCCTGGTCAGTTCTCCGGGCTTGGGCATGGTGGTACCAGTGCCGCAGATCCACTTGGGTGACCTGCGGCTGTCGTTCCGTACGAATGTCATCACTGGTCGTCACAGGGCGTCGCTCATCATCCTTGGACGGCCCACAGACGGCCCAGGAACGGAGCGCTGCTGCGCTCCCGTAGGGCGCCTGGGGCCTCGGTCACTGGCAGCTCAGCGGTTGGCGTCGGAGCCGGAGCCCTTATGTGGCAACGACGCTCTGCCCACCAGGCCCGCGAAGTCTGAACGCCATGGACTCCTGGGCCGAGGGTGGAGGAGCGCCGTGCGCGACGGCGCCTCTTCCGTGTCACTCATCTGCACCGTCGGAGGCGACGGCGAGCAGCCGTCCGCTGAGACTGGGACCTGACACAAGTGCGGCGCGCTGCCTCTTCGGGAGCCGACCGGGCAGATGGGGTCGCGGCACGGTGGACACGCGCTGCCGAAGGAGGGAGAAGGTGTCGTCGCATGTCACACCACACCGCGATGGCGCCGGAGGCTACGTGGGTGGCCAGGTGGGCGGGAGCTCTGCTGTGTCTCGTGGTGGCCGCCATCCATGTTGTGGACCAAGGCGGCATCACCACGACGAGAGACCCCTACTATGTCGGCGTCGCCTACCACGTCCTGGAGATCGCGGCCGTGGTCGCCGCCGTGCTGCTCCTCATCGGCCTCGTCCGACTGGGATGGCTGCTGGCAGCCTGGGTCGCCGTCGGCCCCCTGCTGGGCTACATCTTCTCCAGGGGGACGGGACTCCCCGATTACAGCGACGACATCGGCAATTGGACGGAACCGCTCGGGCTGGTCAGCCTGGCCGTCGAAGGAGCCCTGCTCCTGTTGTCAGTGCCGCTCTTCGTGCGAAGCCTGCGCCGCAGAGCCTACTAGGCCGTAAGCCCTTTCCAACCTCAGCTTGACGCCGACCCGACTTCCCGCCGGTTCTCTTGTGGTAGCAGAATGCCTGATCACGGACGAGCACGCGGGAGATCCCATGAACGATCAAGGCACCCCTGGCTCGGCAGAAGGGTTCAGCGTCTTCGCTGTCGACGCCAACTGGCCGGAATCACGGCAGGTCACGGGTCACGGCTACAACCGAGCCACCGGCGCCATCCATGTGTACCTGTGGTTCGGCTCTCCGTACTTCGACCCCCAGGTCGAGCACGTCACGGTCTTCAGCGCCTCCGCCGGCAATGCAGAGGCCAGCGAGGCCCTGGAACGGGCGTTCGAGATCTACTACCACCCCGGCGAGGAACCCCCGGCCAGCCTGCCGGCCTCCGAACCCGTCACCATCACCACAGACGGGAAACTTATGATGTTCGAACTCTGGCGGAACAGCAGCAACCGTTACTGGGTCGCACGGGGATGCGTCGAGAGCACTGAAGTGGTCCTGTCCGGCTCCGAGACCGAACCCAGCGAGCTCAGCCTGGTCCGCGTGAGCGACCTGAACTCGTTCTCGAACCCGTTCGCGTCCCTTGGGTAACTGCACCACACGGCGGCCCTCAGCTCATTGAGTCGTCTCCAACCTGCTTGAGAGGCTGGCCACTTGGCGTGGTGGTGGCGTTTGGGAAATGGTGAAGCTCCTGGTAGATCGGTTGTCGACCAAGATCAACCTGTCCGCTCACCCCGGACCTCGCGACCGCCGTCCGCGCCGCGGGGCGCAAGGCGTTCGTGATCCTCGACGGCACGCTCCTGGCGATCGACCGGATCGCCGCCGAGCGGCTCTATTGCTCCGGGAAACACAAGAGGCACGGCATGAATGTGCAAGTCATCGCCGACCCTTTCGGCCGCCTGCTGTGGGCCTCGCCCGTCCTGCCTGGGGCGGTGCACGACATCAGGGCCGCACGTACCCACGGGGTCATCGCCACTCTGACCGAGGCCGACCTCCGCCGCCCAAGCTGGCGCCGTTCAAGAAGACGATCGACCACCTGCGTGCCACCCTGCTCCACCGTCGGCCGAGGTGACGGGAACCTGGCCTGACCGCCCCTGAGTCCTGGCCTCGGAGTTCGAGCCGGGCGAACGCCTGGTAGAGGCTCGGCTCTGCGACCGCTCGTCGCGCTGGTCGACGGCGTCCACCAGCTCGTCGAGGCACCGCTCGTGCTCGCCGGGAGTCGGTGCGGATACAGGCGGCCGGGCTGTTCGAGCAGAGGATCAAATCGTCGGAGGTCGCCCGGCGGCTGCTCCCCCTGAAGTGGAACGAGGGGAGCGGGTGTCCTGGCTTGCGGCCCGAAAACCGGCCGCAACAGCGGCTGTCGCAGAAATATTCCGACGCAACGACTTTTTGCCGCGTGGCGGACCTCACCGCCTGGGTAGTTCACTGTTCAACAAGCTCGGACTACTGTCTCAAGCGTCTGAGGGCAGGCAAACGCCATCGAAGCCGCCCATTCACATCACGGGGTGAGCAAGGAGAAGGAATCATGGCAAGCAGGACTGTGCGTCGGGTTGTGGTCGCGATCGCTTCTACCGTCGTCGCGGCAGCCGGGCTTTTGGCTACCGGTGGTTCGGCCTCGGCGGCGACGTACCCGAGCAGCAGCCACTCGGGCGCCGTATCCGCCGTCCGAACCGCTCACGACCATCACGGGGACCGAAACAGTCACCGCGGGAACCGGCACAGCGCGTTCAACGGCCGCGGTAGCGGCGATCGTGGCCACTGGGACCGGGTTCAGAGTGGACGTCGCTTCTTGGTCCGGGATCACGACCGAGGTCGTTACTGGATCCGCTACGACGACCGCGGCGGCTACTGGGTGCGTATCGACGAAGGTCGTCGTCTGTGGGTCCTCGACCAGCTCCGCTGCGTTGACGGCCATGGATACACCTTGTGGGGCCTGGAGCACGACGGTCGTTCACACCGCTGAGGACCGCGGTCATCGAGGCCGCCACTGCTTGGGCTGTCGCACGCCAGTGGGCGAGTGACGCAGTCTGAGCCACCCTGGCCCATGCGGGCGGGGCATCACAGGACAGCGGGGGCGGCAATCGGGGCTGCTCAAGGGACAGCAGCAGCCATGACACCGAACGCCGCCCCCGCGCCCTCAGCGGACGTTCCCAGCCACCGCCCCCACGGGCCGAGCGCAACCTCTTCAAAGGGGCCGTCATCATGCGTCGTCCTGCTTCAGCACCCGAATCCCAAGGGATGGAGCATGATCCCGGGCCGACAGCAGCGCGATGGCCGCTTCCCGCTTCATGCGCGCTGCAGCGCACCGAGACCACCTCTGGGACGGTCACCGTGACTGCAGGGCAGACCGCTTCTCCCATGGACCGCACGGCCGCGTCGGTGCCGGGCCCGCGCAATGTTCCCACTGCCGGCACCCGACACCACCCCCCGAACACAATCAGAGCCATGATCACTTGTGTAGACCACATGCTTGACACGGAGCTCGTGTCGCCCCTGGGCGTACGGCTCCGGGTGCCGACTCAACTGCTTTACAGGTCGCAGGACCCCCTTGTGGTGGAGTTCCTCTTCCACGACCTCGTCCGAGGCCCAGTGCCTTGGGTCATCTCACGCGAGCTGCTCTTGCGGGGGTTGCTGGCACCCAGCGGTGAGGGGGAGGTGCGGGTGTGGCCGACCGGAACCGGCCCGGAAGCACTTTTGCACCTGCGCCTGACTCCTCCGGGCGGGTTCGCCCACCTCATCGCCGCACTTCCGGCCGTCGAGCACTGGCTGCTTCGCACGTACCAACTGGTGCCCGCCGCCCAGGAGACCGACGCACTGGGCCTGGACCTGGAAGGCCATCTCGACCGGTTCCTGAACGGGCCGTCCTGAAGCCACCCGCCGCCAGGCATCCTCGGGGTGGCTCCCTGCCGTACGAGGACGAGGTCGGACGCCGCCTCCGGGCACCTGTCAGTGGCCTGCGAAGATGATGTATGCACAATCATCCGCGCCGACCGGAGGAGGCCCGCGATGTCGCGGACCAGGCCCGCGACCGGCACCAGGGCGTTCAAGGTCACGGTGTGGCGTACGTTCCTGCAGGTGCAGCATGACGTACTCGGCGAGATCGAGAAGGAACTCGCGGAACGCCACCGCCTCTCCGTCAGCGAGTTCGACACTCTCGTGAACATCCCGCTCGGCGGGATACGACTGCGGGAGCTGAAAAAGCGGGTGGTCCTGACACAGAGCGCGGTCAGCCGCCTGTGCGACAGGCTCGTCGACCGCGGACTCGTCAGCCGCTCCCCGGTGGCGGACGACGCGCGCGGTGCGACGATTCGGCTGACCGGGGCCGGCCGGAAGCTGATCCGCAGCGCGGCCCGCACCAACGCCGAGGTGGTGGAGCGGACGTTCGCCGACCGGCTGTCGCAGGCGCAGTTGGAATCCCTGCACGAGATCCTGGCCCAGCTGCACACGGGGGACCACTCGAAAGGCTGCGAACCCACCCGGTGAACCCACCGGCTGCCGGGGTCAGCCGCCCTCGGATGTCCGGTTGGTGGACTGGGCGGCGGCATCGTCGCACGCATCCCGCCGATGGGTGACGGCCAGGAGCGCGGCGTCGTCGTCCAGGCGTCCGCCGGTGTGCCGGGCCAGGTCGGCGAGGAGGGTGTCCAGGATCGCGGCCGGATCCGACGGGAGGGGGCGGGACAGGTGTGGCACGGGGTCGTAGAAGACGCCGTGGCGGTCGCGGGCCTCCAGCACGCCGTCGGTGAACAGCACCAGGGTTGCGCCGGGAGGCAGGGGGTGCTGCTCCACCGGCACCCGTATGCGGCCCAGGTCGCCCAAGCCCAGCGGCAGCGTCGGATCGGCCGGATCCAGTGGGCGCGCCCGGCCCTGATGGACGAGGAGCGGCGCGCAGTGCCCCAGGTTGGACAGGTACAGGACGGAGCCGTCGCCGGTGATCTCGATGACGGCCGCGGTGGCGAAGGACTCCGCTCCCTCCGCACTTTCGGCGTTCAGCTCCTGCATGCGTTCCTCCAGGCGGCCGACCACGTCGGGCAGGTCGGGCACCCGGGTCGCAGCTTCGTGGAAGCTGCCCAGCAGTCCGTTGACGGTCCTCACCGCCCCCATCCCCTTGCCTCGCACATCGGCGATCATCAGCCGGACACCGTGGGGGGTGGCGTGGATGGCGTACAGGTCGCCGCCGATGGCGGCCTCCCGCATGGCGGCCTCGTACCGGACGGCCACGGCCAGCGGCCCGATGCGGTCTGGGGGCGTGGGGAGCACGGCGAGCTGGACGGCTTCGGCGACTTCGCGGGTGTCCTTGAGCTGCTGCCGGTAGCGGGCCATCAGCCGGTTGAGGACGGCGGCCAGGGCCGTCAGGGCGACGACGGTGACGAGCTGGACGGGATGGGTGAGGAAAGCGCCCCCGCTTCTGGCGGCCACCTCGAGTTCCCCGATGACGATCCCCACCACCCCGGTGGCGATCGTGCCCTGCAGGGAGAGCACGGGTGCGGCCAGCATCGGCGCGGCCGCCAGGAGGGGGAAGGTGTTGACCCCTCGGGTGAACAGACCGAGGACGATCGCGGCCACGATGACTGCGGCAGGCAGAAAGGACGGCCAACGCCTCTGGCCGACCGGATGTGTGCGATTGTCTCTCATCCGCCGTCTCCCTGCGCTCCTGAGCCGGTCGTGGAGAGGCCTCAGGTCCCAGTCTGCGCTGGGCTCCGCACTGCGGCGACCGAAGCCCGGCCTCAGACACGTCGCGGCCGACGGCCTCTTCCCACTCATCCGGAACTGCGACCGTCTGTGCTTCTTCGTGCCAGGAGCCCGCGTTGCCACCACGGTCGATGCTGGACGGGGCGGAGGCCGGCGCGGGCAGCCGTCGCCGGTGCGGGGATCCGCTTGTGCGGGCCGCGGAGGCCATCCTCGGCCGGGAGGCTCGGGACGGCCGCGGTCGACCGGTCGGCGTGGTCCAGGTCGGCGAGGAGGCGCTCGACGTCGGTCATCAGTGATCCGTAGACGTGCCAGGCTCCCGGTTCGGCGAGTGCGCCGCGTTCGATCAGGCCGGTCATCGTCTCGTGCCAGGCCGTGGCTTCGCCAATGGCTTTGCGCAGCCGCTCGCGGGTCTCGACTCCGCCGGAGTCGGCGGCCTGCCCGGGAGCGGCGAACGATTCGACCGCCTGCCCCGCTGCCTCCAGGGTCGCCGCGTACCGGTCGGTGAAGAGGTGGCCCAGGCGGTGGTCGGAGTGCCGGTCCGCGACGTTGTCGGCCAGGGTCCGGGCGATGCCGCGGACCTGGAACGACACCCGGTGCAGGGCGCGCAGCGCCTCGCAGTGGGTCGACGGCTCCCGTCCGCCGTGCACCGCGCACCGCGTGTTCCAGCGCAGGCTCTCCTCGCCGCGGTGCACGTCCTCTTGTACCTGCACCACCAGTTCCTCCAGGCGTCGGCCCTGCTCCAGCCACGTGTGCGCGCGGTCGGTGTGTTTCCGTTCCCGCAGTCCGCGGCCCATGTCGTCCAGGAGTGAGCCCATGGCCGTGGCCAGACCTCGCACCGAGGCGTGGGAGGCGCCCAGGTGCAGCGGCGGCAGGATGAGCGCGTTCACCGCGGTTCCCACCGCCGCACCGACCAGCGCTTCCAGGGCCAGCGCGGCCACCTGGCCCACCGGGGCGGCGGTGGCCGCGGCCAGGGTGAGTACTGCGGTGGAGGCGACCTGCAGCCGGCTGTCGGAGCTCTGACGGCCGGCGGCGACCAACGCGATCGCGAGGACCGCCAGAGTACTTCCCGCGCTGGAGCCGAAGAGCCACACGACGGCCACGGCCAGCGACAGTCCGGCCACGCGGGTGGCCAGACTGCGGGCGGCCTGAGTCACCGACCGGTAGACGGTAGGGGCGTTGACCATGAGCAGCGCGGTGGCCACGGCCAGGTACTGCTGCTGCCCGGGGATGCACCGCGAGGCGACCTCCCAGGACAACAGCGCCGCGATCAGCGCCTTGGCCCACTGCACCGACGCGCTGGCTGCCCGCCGGGGACGCATTGTCCGCAGGGTCCGCAGCAGTCGCGGTGCCCAGTCGGCCGCGGCATGCCACCGAGCGAATGTTGAATATTGCACGATGCCGATGATGGCATGATTTGCCTTATTGGTCGGAGTTGTGCTGGCCACACTCCTGGGCATGGACTGCTTGAAGGCTGGTCCGGTACGGCGGTCCGGCGGTAGATGGCCAGTTCGGTTTCCAGCTCGGCGATGCGCTCGCGGGTAGCGGTGATTCGGCATGATCGGTGCTGGTGGTGCCGGAGAGCTGCACGGCGTCGATGCGGCGCTGACGGCGACAGCCCGTAGAGCGTCTGGTCGCTGGTCCCAAGGATCTGAGCGACTCGGCAGCCCTCCGGCCGGACTCGGCAAGATCAAGCACGTAACGTCGGAACTCGGATGGGTAGCTGCGGGGGCACATGGCGGCCTCCGAAGGCTGAGGGGCGGTCAATTATTTTCTGACAACCCGCCCCGTCCAGCAGTCGGGCCACACGCCGCCGAGACGGCCGCTCGTGCCCGGCGCCGGGCCTGTTCCACGACGTCCGTGGACCCGCCCTCCCTCGGCTCCGGGAGCGCGGCGCCGTGCGGCGGTCGAACCCCCGGGCCGGGCCGCCGAATTGCGCCGGGCACGCGCCCCGCGGACCCGCTCGGCGCCGTACGACGCTCGCGCTGCCGGCGTGCACCGCCGGCCGCGTCCACTCAAAGGCCGCCGCGCTCCTGCCGGTCACCACTACGCAGATTTCGATCAGAACAGTCGGCGTGCAAGCCCGTCCGGACGCCGTGCCCGTACGACGCCTGCCCGGCGAGCGGGCGCACCAGATGCCGCAAGGGCGCCAGCCGTGCTCACCCCGTCCGCGCGGGGCCCGGGTCTGTCAGCCGGCGGTCGTCGGCGTCCGGGCGATATCCACCTCGCCGGCTTGAACAGGGTGGATGAGGGTGGGCAGGACGCGGCAACGGGCAGCGGCCCCCTGGCCCGGGGGCCGCTTCTGGGCTGCGGCGGTTTCGCTTAGGAGGCGCGGCGGGTCTTGCGGCGGCGTACTGCGACGACGGTACCCGCCACCGGCGACGACCAGCGCGGCGGCCATACCGGCGATTGCCGCGGTGTTGTCGTTCGTACCGGTCTCGGCGAGGTCGGAGCGCATGGCCGCGGTCGACAGGGCGTTGTTGGTCTTCAGGGCGCGGTTGGTCTTCATGGTCTTGTTGATCCAGCCCGCGTAGGCGGGCGCGTTGGTGTAGAGGCCAGGACCCTCCGAGGCCAGCGGCCGTTCCGGCCCTTCCGGATCTGCGGCCCGCCGGAGTCCCCGAAGCACGCCATGGCCTTGGGCACGGTGGTGATGGTGCACAGCCGGGTCCGGCCCGCGTAGCCCGGCGCGCACTCGGACTCAGCGCCCCTGCGGGTGTTCAGCTCCTGCAACCGGTCCGGGAACTTGAGCTCGGTGTTGACGGTGGTGCCGAAGTCCAGGAGCCGGGTCGGCGTGCCGGGTCGCCCTGCCTGCTTGGCAATCTTGATGGGGTGCTGAGCGACCGGGCGGTCCAGGCGTATCAGCGCGAGGTCGTTCTTGTTGGCGGCCTTGCCGCCGCCGTTCACATAGCCGGGGTGGACGAAGATCTGGTCGGTCTTCCGGACGGTCCCCCCGGACTTGCGGTGGTGGCTGCCGACGCGCACGATGCCGTCCAGCTCGAGGCCGTCACCCTTCACGCAGTGGGCCGCCGTCAGTATCCACTGCTGATCGATATCCACTGCTGATCGATCAGCGACGCCCCGCAGGTCCCGTCGTTCAGACCGAGCTTGGGGGCCGACTCGGGGATGGTCGCCATGAACGGGTAGCGCTCGGTGGAGTCCGACCCGTTGACGATGGCTCGGGCGCTGCCGGCCATGACAGTGGCGCAGGCCGCAGCTGCGAGAGCGCTGACGGCAGCGGTGCGGGCGGTCCGGCGGCGCAGTGGCTTGAAGCTGTACACATAGGGTTCCGTTTTGCTCGGTGGATCCGTGCGCATCCAGCCTCGTTGTTTCGATTCCTGCCAGACCATCCGGGAAACAGGTCAGCCGATCGTATGGCCCTCTTCCCCTCCGTACTGGGGAAAACCCGAGGCCCGGAGTGGGGGTGCCCGGCGAAGGACTTCGCAAGGCCCGGCAGCTCCGGGCAGGCCGGTGGCGAAGCAGCCGGCTCCTCGCCTCGCCTGACCCCTCACCAAGTTGAACAACAAATCCGGAGGCCGCCAAGCGACACCTTCCGGGCACAGCCGGAACGGGTCGCGCTGACGTTGCCCGACGCTTCCTCCTGCCCGGTTCGCCGGGCAGGAGGAAGCGTGCACGGGGCTGCGGCGGGCTCCCTGTCGGGCGTCGCCCAGCCTCAAGCGGTTCAGCGACCGCGCTGGTGGAGTTCCAGGTCCGTGACCACGGGGCGGTGGTCCGACGCCTCCGTCGCGACCTCCTGGGCACCGACCACGGTGATGTCGGGGGAGACGGTCACAAAGTCGATGCGATTGACCGGGTTGATCGCCGGGTACGTTGCGCCGCCGTTCGGGTTGGCGTCCCGCAGTTGCTGCCAGAGCGGCGCCAGTTCAGGGGCCTTGGCCCCGGCGTTGAAGTCGCCCACCAGGACCTTCGGTCCGGAGTCGGCGGCCATCACATTGAGCATGTCCGCCACCTGGGCCTTGCGGACCGACGGGTTGGCCCGGTAGTCCAGGTGCGTGTCGTAGACGTGCACGTGCGAGCCCTTGACGTTGACCGTCACCTCGGCGAAGCCGGGCGCCGGGGCCGGTACTGGGTTGGGCGTCTGGGTGGAGAGCCGGGTGATGTCGTGGTTCTCGGCCTCGAGCACCGGGTAGCGGCTCAGCACGGCGACGCCGAACTGCCGCCTTTCCCCGCCCTGGGTGGCCGGGTCCATGTCGTAGATCGGTGCGAAGAACACGTTCATGTCGAGCTTCTCGGCCAGCGCGTGGGCCTCGTCGACGAAATTGCTACGGGCGCCCCAGTGCACGTCGACCTCCTGGAGGCCGACCACGTCGGCGTTCAGGCCACGGATCGCCTCCGCGGTGCGATCGAGGTCGAAGACCTCGTCCTCGCCGGCCCCGGCGTGGATGTTGTAGGTCGCCACCCGCAGCGGCACCGCCGGGGCCTGCGACCC
This sequence comes from Streptomyces sp. NPDC047453, assembly GCF_040643155.1. Taxonomy (NCBI): domain Bacteria; kingdom Bacillati; phylum Actinomycetota; class Actinomycetes; order Kitasatosporales; family Streptomycetaceae; genus Streptomyces; species Streptomyces sp. NPDC047453. The sequence goes on from NZ_JBEYTS010000075.1 coordinate 21,667, forward strand.
GGGAATGCCGGGGTCCGCGGCCGTCGCCGGCGACGCAACGGCGAGCACGGCGGTGGCGGCGAGCACGGCAGCGGCGGTATGGCTGCTGCGGACGGGACGTCGGAAATTGAGCTTCATGACTTCTCCAGGTCAGGTGCTGGTGTGGCCGGAACCGACCGGGAACAGGGGTGTTCCCGGGTGGGCGGGATGGTCACGGGCAGACGTGCGGCGGGCTGGATCGCTCCGGTCAGCACCCCGGCGAGGGAGCGCATCGCCACGTCGTTGAACGCATAGGTGGTGAGGGTAGGCGGGAGCCTGGGGAAAACACATCACGTCGTACGGATCGCGCATGGCCACCGCGAGCCCCGCGCACCGGACGCCAGCAGCGCCTCGACCAGCCGCTGCTGCCCGGGATCGCCGGCCGCGCGGTTGGTGAGCACCACCGTGGTGTCGTGGGATCGCGCGGCCGTGACGGCGGCGTCGATGCGCGCTCGGGACGGCTTCGCCCCGGTGCTCAGGACGTCCAGTGACGCCGGCTGCGAGGATCGATCGACGGCTGACGGAACGTTCGGGAAATGGCATGCAGCGCTCCTCAGGGCTGGGATCCGAACCGCCTCACAAGGGCGGTCTCCCAACGACCCGAGAACTTATGGAACTTCAGTGAATCCCTGAAAGCCGATCACCGACGCCCATTCGACGAACCGATGACACTGGCCCTCGGGGAGTATCGGCGCGGTGGGTAGCGGTTAGGTGTTCAGTTCACTGAACACTCCTGTGTCGCCGTGTCGAACCTGGCAAGCTGCGGCTGGTGAGGGGTGACTGGCTGGGGAAGTTTCGTAGGGAGCGGCGGGCGCTGGCGCGGGTGCGGCGGGCCGCGTGGCGGCTGGAGCAGGCCGAGTGGAGGCGGTGCTGGCCGAGTTGCGGGCCGCGGGCTGGCCTGCCGCACACTGACGGATCCAGCCGACCTGGGCGCTGTCTGCAGTTGTGATCAAAATCGGGCTTTGGGTCCCGGTCGGGGTGCCGGTCCGGTAGGACGGGGTGTGACACGCTGACAACTCACCGACCAGGATGGTTCCTGAGGGCCTGCCGGGCAGCGGAACCCCCGGGTCACTGCCCTCAGAGGGGCGGTGACCCGGGGGTTCACCGCGGTGGTGCCGTCATCAGCAGGTGTTGCACTGCTGAGGGAGAGTGTCCCAGAAGGAGGTGTCCGCCTGGTCGATCGAGCCGTCGGCGACCGCCTGGATAGTGGCCTCCATGGTGACCACCGACTGCCGGATCAGGTAGCCGTTGGACTTCTGGCCGAGTACATACGGTGCGTACTCGTGGTCGCTCATCCCGCGCATCTCGAACAGCAGCGTGGCGATGCCGTACTCGGCCGCCATGCCGTTACGGCCGATGGTGTTGGCCGAGCCCCCGTCGTACCGGCCGATGTGGCCCCAGCCGGTGCGGTCGACGTTGTGGTACACCACGGAGCCGAGCCGCTTGGACTTCTCGACCAATTCGGGCGAGACGTCCGGGGTCGTCGGGTACAGGATCGAACCAGACACCAGATCCCCGTTCACGCGGGACTGGGTGCCCTGGTGGTGCAGGTCGATCGCGTAGTCCACGTCGTAGGCGCGCAGCACGTTCTCGTGCAGGGCCTTCGTCTCGGGCTGCTCCTTGGCCACGTGGTCGCGGTTGAGGTCGACCTCGTTGGCGTTGTAGCGGGTCAGGTGGCGTTCGCCTTTGGCGAGGTAGCCGTCGAGGGGGAAGTTCACGTCGCCCATTGCGCCGTCGGCGTTGAACATCGGGATGAAGAGGATGTTCACCTTCTTGAGCAGCGAGGCCTTGGACGGCGAGCCGAGGGACTTGATGGTGTGCAGCATGGCCTCGGTGGTCAGCTGCTCGTTGCCGTGCTGCTGGGCCAGGTACAGGATCGTCGGGTTGTCCGGGTTGCTGACGTATTTGACCAGGTGGATGTCGCGGCCCTTGACGGTCTGCCCGATCACCTCGAGCTCCATGGCGTCCTGCTTGGCGTCCTGGGTCTTCAGGAAGCGGGCCACGTCGTCGTAGGTGGACAGGATAGAGGTGTTGATCGTCTCGTTGCCCCGGTAGTCGGGGCCTTCCCCGACCGCAGCGGCGGTGCCGGTGAACAGGGCACCGGCCAGCAGGAGTGCGCCGGAGAGGGCGGCGGTAGTAGCACGGGCGGATCTGGTGAAACTGGACTTACGCATGTGTTTCTCCCTGGTGTCGCGAGCGGCGTCTGCCGGCGGGCGAGCCTATGATCTTGGTGAAAACCCGTCAATGCCTTTGCGTCTGAGCAGAGTTGCTGCAGATGAGAGCATTTTGGCGGGAAAATGTCGCGAAGTGCATGGCCGTTACAGGCAGGACGGCCGCCCGCCGGGCCAGGTGCGTATGCGACAGGAGTAAGGCCCCGTTCACAGATGTCTCTTGAGCGCCTAGAGTGGCGCACACCCCCCCTCGGAAGTGCCTTACGACACCTGAGGAGCAGTGAATGTCCGCTCGGAGATGGGTCGCCACACTGGCGAGCACCGCCCTGATCGCCGGTCTCTCCACCGTTGCCGCCAACGCCACCGGCAACCCCACCGCCGGCGCGATCCCGCCGGTGTCCCACTGCGGCACCGAGGCCTCCGGATCCGGCAACAAAGGCTTCGTCGACTACGCGCAACTGACCACCGCTCTCCAGCAGCTGGAGACCAGCACCGGCGGCATCGTCGATGTGGAGGTGGCCGGGTACTCCAACCAGGGCCGCGCCATCCACACCGCGCGCGTCGGCGAGGGCGACAAGGTCGTGTACGTGCAGACGCAGATCCACGGCAATGAGATGCACGGCACCGAGGCGGCCCTGGAGCTGCTCAAGCAGTGGGGCTCCAACACTCCGGCGGCCAAGAAGCTGCGGGAGAACGTCACCGTGGTGGTCATCCCCCGGCTGAACGTCGACGGAGGCGAGCTCGATCAGCGGCAGAACGACATGACCTGGGACGAGGTCGTCGCCGACTTCCCGCAGCTGGCGGGTGCGTCTCCCGCGTGGAACTACAACTCCCGGGTCGGCGGTTTCGACATCAACCGTGACTTCCACCCGAACCTGGACTACGTTCCCGCCGCCGAGGACTTCCCGGGCGACAGCGCCGACACCGGCTGGTACATCACTCCCGAGGCGCGGACCTCCCGCGATGTCTACCGTTCGCTGGAGCAGGAGTTCGGCACCGTCGACTACTTCGTCGACCTGCACAACCAGTGGTCCTGCTACGCCACCGATGACATGGAGAGCATGTCGCCGCTGTCCATCTCGGCCAAGTTCATCGACGACCCGGCCGAGTTCGGCAGCTGGCCCAAGTTCGACATGGACGCCTCCAAGCGGGCCAACGTCGCCGTCTACCAGGCGCTCCAGAAGCGGGGCAAGTCCTCCTACGGCAAGCTGACCCTCTACCCCCAGTCCACCAACCTGCCGGGCACCGCGCTCGGTTCCTACCAGTTGCGCGGATCTGCGGCGGTTCTCTTCGAGACGTCGTCGCAGACCCAGTACGACGGCATGAAGCGCAACGGCATGCTCACCAAGATGGTCGAGACCGGGCTCGGCGGCCTGGTCGACGCCGTCGCGGACGGCTCGGTGAACTCTCTCGACACGGGCGTCTACGACGCCATCCCGAAGCGCGTCACGCTGCCTTCCGACGGCCCCCGCGTCTGACGGAGCGGACGGCCCGCGGCACCTCCCGGCAGTCCGGCTCTCCCCTTGCTCCGCACCGACACTTCGGTCCGGAGCAAGGGGAACCGCCGCCCTGCCGGGAGGTGCCGCTTCACGCCTGCCGGACCGCGGACCCGCCCTGCGCCGCGGCGAGCGCCGTGTCGAGGCGCTTGATCATCTTGATGCGAACGAGGATCAACAGTCACGAAGGTGGATGGGCCACAGAACTTGAGCCAGAACCCGTTCTCATGAACAGAGCCACGCTCCGGACCGAGATCCGCAACCAGGTCGAGCGAGTCGAGGCTCTGCGCGCCAAGAACTTCACGGGGCCCACGTATGAACTCCTGGCCGCCGAGCTGTTCAGGCACGCTTACGTGCCGCTGATGGCGAAAATGGGCAGCGGTGAGATCGCCGTTCTGGCCGGGGATTCGGCTACGCCCCTGGTGCTGTCTGCCGAGGAGTTCCAGACGCTTCGCAGCAGCCAGAAAAGCCGGGCCCGGCGGCGCGATGACCGACGAGGTCGGCGTCATCACCGGCGAACTCACCATCGCCACCCGCCTCCTGCCCGATGGGCGCGCCGGCATCAAGAAAGTCCCCCTCGCTCTGGTGATGACCGCAGCCGCCCTGGGAAGCGTTGCGGTCGATGGCCTGGCTGGCAAAACATCCGCCGCCTCTGCGGATCACACCGCGGCGAAGTTCCGCATGGACGGTCACAACCGCCGAGTCAGCGCGGTGAAGCGCTCGTGAGGGGCTACCGACTGCGGAGCGCGTGCCTACTTGTCGGGTGTCGGCCAGGGGCGGAGCGGTGACGCACAACGTCACGACAAAGCGAACGCGTAGGGGCGGACCTCGTGTGTAACCTCTGTGAACTGATCGACTTCGTGATCGGTTCACAAGGGGAGGACTATGAAAGGCACAACACGCTCCGGGCGAAGAACCTGCTGGATGGCGGCGGGAGGGGCAGTCGCCCTGGTGCTGCTGGCGACGACGGGAGCCCACGCGGAGGGACGGGGGGATGTCCGGGTGGTGTCGACCGTCGTCAACGGCGGGGCCGACGTCAAGATCGGCACGGCGAAGAAGGTGACGTTCCCGATCGCCATCACCGTCAAGGACAACTCAGGGGTGAAGGGGCTCACCCACGTCAGCACCTTCAACCGCTCGAACCTTTACGGCTTCTTCAGCTGGACGGGCACGACGTGCCGGAAGAAGACCTCGACCACGTCGGTGTGCACGGCAACCATGACGGTGGACCCGGCTTGGATCCGGGACAGTGACGATATCGACTCCAACAAGGTCGCCGGCCTCTGGACGGTGAACGCCACTGTCAAGGCCAACGACGGCGACTACTGGATTTCCAATGATATTGCCCAGTACAAGGTGAAGCGCGCCTCGCTGCTGACGACGGACGCGGCCCCCGAGCCGGTCGTCAAGGGTGCGAAGCTCACGATCACCGGCAAACTGTCGCGGGCGAACTGGGAGACCCTGAAGTACCAGGGGTTCGCCGGGCAGGTCGTGAAGCTCCAGTACCGCAAGGCCGGCGCCGCGCACTACAGCACAGTCAAAACTGTGAAGACGGGCAGCTCCGGGCTGCTCAGCACCAAGGTGACCGTGACAGCGGCGGGGAGTTGGCGCTGGTACTTCCCTGGCACGACGACGACGGCCCGGAGCGTGTCGGCCGGTGACGCAGTAGCGCTCAAGTAGTCGCCGGATGCGAAAGTCTTGGTACTCCAGCAGCCGAACTGCTGGAGTACCAAGACGTGACCACAAACAGGCTCTGGCCCGGGTTGAAGCAACCAGCGGGTCATCACCCAGGAACCGGCCGATGTAGCGGACCGTGCAGATCTGCACCACCATCCCAAGCCGGCGTCGCGGGTGTCGCGTACGCGGTGGACCGCTGGCGAACCGTTCCGTGGACGGGGCGGGAGCGCCTGGTGGCCTCCCCTGCGCCGCAGCAGCCGGAGGCGCTGCACCGCTGACGGGCACGGCGTGAACATCAGTGTGCCTGCGCCCAGTTGCCTTGTTACCGAATGCGGACAGACCCGAGTGAACTACGCCTGCCCCGGCGTCATCTCATGGGGTGCAGCGAAACAGCCGATGCGGTCGGTCGCCCTGCGGGAGCAGGGGGAGAAGCCGTGTCCTGACAGACCATGGGGGAGCTTTCATCATGACCACGCACCGTGCCCGCCGTACCGCCCGTTCCGCCACCCTGACCGCCGTCACCGCCGCGCTGGCGCTGGGCCTGACCGCCTGCGGCGGCGCCGACGACGGCTCGAAGGCGGCGGGCGGCGACCACGCCGCTGGTACCGCGCAGAGCCGGCCCGCGTCCAACGGGGACGGCAAGGGCAACGCGGAGCAGGCCAACAGCGATGGTGACACCAAGGAGAGGGCGCGCTCGGCGACCGCCTTGGGCGGGACGGACGAGGCCGCGAGCAAGGGCACAACGGCCGGCGCCCAGCAGTGCCGCGGAGACGAGATGCTGGTCACCGCGGTGCACCGGTTCGCCGGTCAGCAGGGCGACCACCTGCTGGTCACTGCGTCGAACGAGGGCACCAAGCCATGCTGGGTCACCTCGTACCCGGCCGTGAAGCTCGGCGAGGACGTCGACGGCGCCGCACTGCCGCACTCGAAGAAGGACGACCCGGGCGGCGACAAGCACATCACGCTCCGGCCCGGAGGCAAGGCATACAGCGCGGTGAACCTCTTCGACTACGGCTCGAAGAACCACACGGCGTACTCATTCGCCATCGCGCTGCGCGGCGCGGACGGTCACAACGGCCCCTTCTACTCCGTCGACACCAAGGGCCAGAAGCCGCAGTTCAGCTGGAACGAGGCCGACGTGCTGAACTGGAGCACCAAGAAGCCGTACGACTTCTGACGGCCCGTCGACCAGTGACGCGTCACCGACTTCCAGCACATCTATGGTCAGCAACTCGCAAGGCTCCCTGGCGACCAGCGACTCGGCGAGATCGCGGTCACGCCCCGCAATCGGTCCGGGCTCGCTCGCGTATCCGTGGGGATCGGATGTTCATACACGCGATGTCGTATCCAACGACGGCGAGGCGCCTGGGTCACCCGCTCAGCGCGCGGGGAGGGGCGAGCGGGCTCCAGCACGGACGAGGGCGACGAGGTGGGGTGCGGTGACCGCACGCCGGCGGGCCTGGGCGGACTCGACCGGAAAGGGTTTGAGCGAGGCGGCGCCCCGCTGCTACGGTCCTGGTGGACCGTGAAGTCGTCGTATGGAGGTGAGCCCCGTGAACACAGTTACCCCTGGGTGCTCCCTCAGTCCGTCACGGTCCGGCGGCTGACGTTCGGTGTCGCCAGGAGCGCCTGAGATCGAGGCACTCCTGGAAGGAGACTCCGATGAACACGAAGCCTTTCACATCTGGCCTGAGCGAGAACGCGGTGGTGATCACGCGCGTCGCGGACAGGCAATGGCATGCACTGGATGACGACCTGGTGGTCGGCCGCGGGCATGCGGAGCACCGGCCCGACGGACGCTTGTTCGTCAGCATCGACGCCTGGCACGACGCCACCTTCGACCGGCTCGCCGAGGCGATGGTGGCGGAACTGCCGGCGCCGCTGTACACGGTGGTCGACGAAGCCGACGTCGAGCTGACGGCCGGCTGGCGGCGGGCCGGTTTCACGATTCGGCGCCGCGAGTGGGAGTACGTCGTACCGACCGACCCGCAGGTCACAGGGCTCGAAGCAGTTCTGCCGCCTTCGGGCGTGACGATCGTGCCCGCCGGTCAGGCGGACGAGAGTCTGTTGCGGGCGGTGGACCGCGCGATCCGTGACGAAGTCGAGGCGACCGTCGGGTGGCAGTCGATGCCCGCGGAGGTAATTCCCCTCCCCGACGGCGACACCATCGTCGACCCGTCGAAGTACGCGGTGGTCGCGGCGCCGGACCGCTACCTGGGTCTGATCCGGGTGGTGACGGTGAACCGGCCACGCATCGGGCTGGTCGCGGTCCGGGCCGGCGAGCAGCGCCGCGGCATCGCGCGGGCGCTGCTGGCCCACGCGCTGGGGACCCTGCACCGTTCCGGGTTCGCCGCGGCCTGGGCCGAAGTCCAAGAGTCCAACCAAGCAGCCTCGGCGCTGTTCGAGGGCATCGGCGCCCGGCCGATGGGCAGCAACCTGGAGCTGGTGCGATGACGAAGAACAAGAACGTCATCGAAGTCGAGGGCAAGGTCGTCGAGTGCCTGCGCAGCGCCATGTTCACCGTGGAGCTCGAGAACGGCCACCAGGTGCTCGCGCACATCAGCGGGAAGATCCGCAAGAACTACATCAAGATCATGCTGGAAGACCGGGTGCTGGTCGAGCTCCCGCCGTACGACCTGACGCGCGGCCGGATCGTGTTCCGGTACCGGAACTAGCGGCGGTCGGCACCTTCCGCGGTAGCTGATCCTGGGGCCCCGGTCACGGCGTTTCCGTGACCGGGGCCCAAACGATGGCTCGCACGGCCGTGGCGGCCACCGCTTCAGCCGCCGCCAGCAGGTCTGGCCCGAGCCGAACCCCAGCTCCAGGGGCAGTAGTTGTCAGGCGATGTGATGGTGCATCACGTGCAGCCCTGCAGGCACAGCCGGTCCGGCACCGGCCGTGGGGGAGAGCGAGATCACCGACCACCTCGGCTATGACAAGCATGATCCGGCGGGCAAGGACGGCGGCAACTCCCGCAACGGCAAACGCTCCAAGACGGTGCTGACCGAGGTGGGACCGGTGGAGATAGCCGTGCCCCGTGATCGGGACGGTTCTTGCGAACCGAAGATCGTCAAGAAGCGGCATCGGAGGTCATACAGGCCGTCGTACGGGCTGTGCGAGACGGTGTTGGGCGCTGCGGGTTCAGCTGAAGGGAACGGCGTCCGCCGGGGCGGTGTGCCAGTTGGTGACGATCGGGGCTTCGACAGTGATGGTGCCGACCGACCGGCAGGGAAACCGGGTTGGGGTCGTCGTCACCGACGCCGACGATGATGAAGTCCAGTTCCTTGCCACCGTTTTCCTTGGTGGTCTTCGGGTTCACCCCGGCATAGGCGGTGGTGCTCCCGCTCAGCTTGATCTGCTTGCCGGCGGTCTGCTCCGCGGGACCCGCCTGGGTGCTTCGGATCCGAACGCCACGGTCGGAAGCGCGGCGGGCAGGTAGCAGGTGATCCCCGGCTTCGCCTTGGCGATGATCAGGATGTATCCGCCGGCCTGGGTCTCGGACCTGGTGTTCCAGGAAGCATGACCATCCGAGAATTCTGGACCAGCCCCGAGCACTCCACCATTGCTACCGAGCGTTTTCGAAAAACGCCTTGGGCAGGTCCACAAGCCTGCCCGATCCGCGGGCCAGCGTAAGGGGCCGTGATCACTCGCGCCAAGCAGCTCCGTAAGTTGTTCGGTGGCCCGGGAGGGCCGGATGTGGCTTCAAAGCAGCTTGCCGACCGTGGCTCGGCTGGAGCGGCCGTCCGGCTCTCCGGGGCGCCCTGGCCGCTGATTGAAATGCGCGGAACGGGTCGCCTCGACGTGCCCGCGCAGCTAGCCGCCGATCTCGCATTACTGACCGCCCACCGCACCGACCTGGTCACCGACCGGGTGCGGACGGTCAACCGGCTTCGCGACGTGCTCACCGGCATGTTCCCCGCCCTGGAGCGGGCCTTCGACTACTCGGCCCGCAAGGGCGGCACTGGTGCTGCTGACCGGCTACCAGACACCGATCACTTTCCGCCGACGTGGCTTGGCCCGCCTGACGGCCTGGCTGGTCAATCGAGGTGTCCGTGACGCGGACAGCGTGGCCGCCACGGCCGTGGAAGCGGCCCAGGCCCAGCAGACCGCACTGCCCGGCGAGGACACCGCTGCACAGATCGTCCCCGACCGGGCTACTCAAATCCTGGCCCTGGACGACCGGCTCAAGCGCATCGACCGGCAGATCCACGACACCTTCCACACCCACCCACAGGCCGAGATCATCGAGTCCCTGCCCGGAATGGGCCCCATCCTCGGAGCCGAGTTCGTCGTCGCCGCGGGCGACATGACCGCGTACGCCAACGCCGGCCACCTCGCCTGAGCCGCCGGACTGGTCCCTGTCCCACGCGATTCCGGCCGCCGCACCGGCAACCTGCACCGCCCCAAGCGCTACAGCCGCCGCCTACGCAGAGTCTTCTACCTCTCCGCGCAGACCAGCATCATCCGTGACGGCCCCAACCACGACGCCGCACCAGTGTGCTGTGGGCCCTCCTACGCGACGACCGGGCCTTCACTCCCACCCCGCCCATCACGCAGACGCCTTGACTCAGCCCAACGCCGCAAGGCCGGCAGTGTGGTTGAGGCCGGTGGTGTTGGCGTACGCCCAAACGTGCCCAGGTAGGTACACGGTTACGTACCCAGCCTCGGCGGGCGACGCGCGGGCTGCGGCCGAGCCGGGCTCACGTCCCGGCCACGCGGGGCTATGGCTTCCACTTCGCTGCGGCCCGCCAAAGGGCCCCGTTCCCGCGGCCATGGTTCAGCAACAAACTGGGGATGGCACTCGACGGTTCAAGCCGAGCGACATGGTGAAGTTGCCGTGCGAGCATGAGTGGCGATGATCAAAACGCAGATGGTTGCCGAGGAGCCAGCGTGCGACACAACATCGGATTAGCAGTACCCCTGGCGGCTCTTGCGCTGCTGACCGCGTGCGGGGTTTACGCGGGAGACACCCATTCCTGCACCTTGATAGGCGCGCTCGTCGGGATCCGGGTCGAGGTTTCCCCGGAACTGGCGAACAGGGTGGCCGACGCAACCCTCACAGCCTGCTGGGACGGCACATGCCGGAAGCGCACGCTGCAGCTACAGGAGACCTCGCTGGAAGAACCGGCAACCCCAGGGAACCCCGTGATGACCACGGAATCCGCTACCGCCGAAGAAAGCCCGGCAGGCCGGACCCCCCAAACCCGCGAGCCCTCCATGCCTGGCTTCGCAGTCATAACCGACCTGCCAAGCAAGCCGATACACGTCACGCTGGTATTCAAGAACAAGCGCGGCGCCACCGTGCTCAACCGACAGATCAGCATGACCCCGCAGCCCACCTATCCCAACGGCCGCGACTGCCCGCCGGAGGGCAACCAGGCGCGTCTGACGGTCACGGAAGAGGGCTCGCTGATCCCTCGCTGACCGTGGGCTCCACCACGGACTTGCGCTGGCGAAGCGCTAAGGCTACCCGCGTCTTCAGAGGGCGTTAAGTCCGTTTCTGATAGCGGCCGCGTCCCGGTTGGGTGAGGAGTCCCTGGCGGACGAGTCATCCCAGGCGGGAGCGGGTGACGTTGATCGAGGGCTCGTCGGTGGGCAGGCCGAGGTGCTCGTGCAGATCGCGGACGCGGAACACCTTCCCGGGGT
>NZ_JBEYTS010000076.1:0-31888 GCF_040643155.1 Streptomyces sp. NPDC047453
ACCCGACTTCGTCGAGGCTGCTCTCGCCCTCCCCGGCGATCCCCGGTTCCGGCTGCCTCCAGCTTCACCTCGCCGCTACGACGCCGAGGCGACGGTGGTCTTCCACCTCCGTCCGAAACAACAGCGCCTCGTGGCGCACTGACAGAGTTCTTACCGGCACTCCGTCTTCGCCGCCTCGGACCGGTCCGGGCTCGGACCGATGGTGGGCATGCCGAGGTCGGTGCACGCCAGGGCCGTGCGGCAGGCCGCCCTCCGGCGCCGCCGGCGAATCATGAGCACGCCGAGGCCAGAAACCACGGCCAGCACCGCGAGGACGGGCATCCACAGCGCCGCGACCGCAGAGGCGAAGCCGACCCCGCCGAGGACGGCGAGGAGCGGGCCCGCACAGCACACCGCACAGGCGGCGACCGCGGCCGTACCGGCGCCGAGGACACCCCAGCCACGAGACGGGCGGGGAGAGGAGGAGGCGGTCATGCGATCACTCCGAACAGGTCGGCCAGCATGCCGGCGGCGCTCTCCGGCGCGCGGACATCCAGATGGAGGGCATCAGCGGTCAGGTACAGGGTGAAGTCGAAGAACGCGCAGCAGCTCTGCTCCGCCGTCGCGAGGGCCGCGACCTCGGCCGCGAGGTCGGCACCGCCCGGGAAGACCAGCCGCAGGCCGTCCGGGATCGTCTCGCGCCGCTCGGCCTTGCCGCTCAGGGTGCGCCACTGCTCGGTGCGCTCGCCCAGCTTGGTGCCGCCCAGCGTGCAGGCCACCGGGGCCCGACGCCAGGCTTCCGTGTCCGGCTCGGGACGCGCCCGTGACAGCTGGACCGGAACCGGCCCGGGAGCCGCGGTGGTGGTGCAGCCGCAGTCCGGCCCACAGGCACCGGCCGGGGCAGGGCCGGACAAATCGGCGTGAACAGCGGCGAGACGGTCGGAGAACACCCGCAGCTCGGCGATCCGGCCGTCGGTCTCCGCGATCCGCGCGGCCACCAGCGGCAGCATCCGCGCCCGTACCGAGGCGCACACACCTTCCTCGCGCACGTCCAACAACTCACGGATCTCCTCCAGCGCCAGGCCCAGGAGCTTTGCCGAGGAGATGAACGCCAACCGCTCCACCGCATCCTCGCCGTACACGCGGTACCCGGCCGGCGTGCGGTCGGCCAGTAGCAGCCCGGCGTCCTCGTAGAAGCGCAGCGTCGTGGCCGGTACACCGGAACGCTCGGCCAGCTGCGAGATGCGGTAGCTCGTCATGCCGCCGACGGTAAACCTTCGACCCGACTCGAAGGTCAAGCCCTGGAACTCTCTCCCGCTCCGGGAGCGACGCCGTCCACAGGGTGCTTCCCGTTCTCATGAACGCCGGTCCTCGACCAATCAGCCCGCCTTCCGGCGCCGTGAACAAGTGCTGTCGAAAGTCGCGAACAGAGCCACCCCCAGGACGCGGCACTTACCTGGTTCACCCGAACACCACGCCTGCTGCGATGGCATGTAGTCGCACGGTTACTTTAAGCGAAGGGGGTGGTCCTCGAGAGGAGGCTCCATGCCTCGCACATGGCGTTCACTCAAGCCCGGCACGCTGGCACTGGCCCTGCTGACAACGCTGATCGTGGCCGGTTCCAGCCTCATGGGGGCGTCGGCCACCGTAGAGGCCCCGCAGACCTCCATATCTGAGGGAGGCGCAGATCCCACCTCGCAGGCTGCCGCTCCGCTGTCCACCAACCAGTCCGATTGGAAGCCGGTCGCCGACGTTCTCGGCCGTACCGGATCGCTGATGGGCGGGACCGTCTACCACGTCGCGTTGCCCCGCGCGGACCTCAAAGTCACCAGCAAGGGCGTGTCGATCAAAGCGGGTCTCTCGCTCGGCGGGTACGCGAACTTCGCCAAGTACCGTGACGGTGCCGTGGTGATGGGCGACCTTGTGGTCACCGAGGACGAACTGCAAAGGGTCACGGACGCCCTGCAGAAGGCCGGCATCGAGCAGACAGGACTCCACAAGCACCTCTTGCAGCAGTCCCCTGCCGTCTGGTGGACCCACATCCACGGGATGGGCGATCCCGTCACCCTCGCCCGCGGCCTCAAGGAGGCCCTCGCGGCCACAAGCATCCCGGCCGCGCCGCCGACCAAGCCGACTCAGCCGCGCATCGACCTGGACACCTCCGCCATCAACAGCGCCATGGGGCGCAAGGGCACCGCCGACGGCGGCATCTTCAAGTTCTCCATCCCCCGCCGGGACACCGTCACCGACGGCCGGCACATCCTGCCCCCGGCCCTGGGCATCACCACCGCGGTCAACTTCCAGCCCCTCGGCAATCGCAAGGCCGCAATCAACGGCGACTTCGTCATGACCGCCGACGAGGTGAACAAGGTCATCCGCGCCCTACGGCGCGGCGGCATCGACATCGTCGAGATCCACAACCACATGCTGAACGACCAACCACGGCTGTTCTACCTGCACTTCTGGGCCACCGGCGACGGCACGCTACTCGCCAAGGCCATCCGCCCAGCACTCGACGCGACCAACCTCGCACAGCCCACCGCCTGACCCGTACGCCCACCTGGTGTGACGACGCGGGTGGAGCCGTGAGCCCGTACTCCGGGCATCGACGACGTGCGGGGCCGCGGTCTCCTCTCGGGCCCATAGTGGCCCGGTCGAGACGAACGCCCGCAGCAACGAACCGCCGTCGCCGTCCTGGCTGCCGCACGTGAGGAAACGCCGCCGGGCAGGTGTTTGCGCTGGCTACGGTCCGGCCGACTTTGTAGGCCGAGCCACTTTCCAGCGTGTGCAGAGCTGCCCCGGCGGGGTAACCGGAAAGCATGCGCCTCCTGGGGCAGGGGTTTGCTCCCCGGCAGCGCTCGTTGCACCCCAGCGTTGCCCTGCTGGCGGTACCTCTCGGGCTGATCCTGGCCATCACGCTGGCCGATGTATTCAGTCCCCGCGGCGTGCCGCTGGGTCCGCTGCTGGTCGTGGCGCCCGCGATCACGGCATCGTTCGCAGGCCCCGTCCTCACCGGGGTGATGGGCGTGGCCGCCGTGGTAGCCCTGTTCGCCATCGGCCTGACACCCCCGAACCTCCTGGGGTCGATGTACTTCGATTCGCAGATCATCTCCCTGCTTGTGGTGTCGATGATCGTGACCGTGTTCCGCTGCGTGCAGGGGAGGCGCTCTCGTGAGCTGACGCAGGTGCGGACCGTCTCGGAGGCGGCGCAGTGCGCGCTGCTCAGGCCGCTGCCGTACCGGATCGGCCCGCTGCGCGTGGCGTCGGTGTATCTGGCCGCTCAGGAGCAGTCCCTGATCGGCGGGGACCTGTATGCGGCGGTACGTACTTCGTGCGGCACCAGACTGATCATCGGGGATGTGATGGGTAAGGGCCTGACCGCGATCGGCGACGCCGCCTTGCTGCTCGGCGCCTTCAGAGAGGCTGCACATCGCCAGGCCACCCTGCCCGAGCTCGTGGCCTACCTGGACCACAGCGTGTGCTGGCACATGGCCGAACCCACCGAACCGCCCCGGGCCGGAGAGGGCTTCATCACCGCCGCCGTCCTCGACATCCCCGACGAGCACCCCATGGTGCAGATGGTCACCTGCGGGCACCCGCCACCCCTGCTGCTGCGCAACTGGCAGGTCACCACGCTGCGCCCCACCTGCCCAGCGCCGCCGCTGGGCCTGGGCGAGCTGACTCGCCCGGACTACCACGTCGACACCTTCGCCCTGGAACCAGAGGATGTGCTGCTGCTGCACACCGACGGCGTGACCGAGGCCCGCGATGCCCGGGGCGCCTTCTACCCGCTGGCCGAACGAGCCGCAGCCTGGGCACACTACAAACCCGTAGCACTGGTCCGTCACCTGCGCGCCGACCTGCTCGCCCACGTCGGCGGACACCTGGCCGACGATGCCGCCGTGATCGCCCTGCAACACACCCACAGCCCCGCACCCGCTCTCCATCACCCCTCGCTCCGACCCGTGACCGACAACCACGTCGGTGCGGAGACACCGGCCGCACTGCAGGCCAGGGGTAACAGTCACGCCAGGTAGAGCGTGAAGGCCATTCGCAGGCGACCTGCACGCCGTACTGGGTGGGGAACCACACATGGCTCTGGTCACGACCTTCTCGTGGGCAAAGCCAGGCGATGCTGGCCGGGGTCCAGGCCCATCAGGTCGGCCAGACCGGCAAGCAGGGTTCGCCACATGTTTTGTTCTCCACCATCGGGTGGCGGCCGAGCAGGGCGACGTCGCCGGGCACAAAAGGCCGACAGGGGCCGAGCGCTGCATCGCCACTGTCACGGATGAGGAGCTGGGCGAGCGCGCGGACCGAGGGGAACTTCGACGTCTGCACGCAGCGATTGTCGCGCACGGCCCCCCGCCGGTCCGGGCTCGTACCGTCACCCCTCGGGCAGTAGTTCGGCACGGCCCCGCATCTGTAAGGGATTTCCTTGGGCCGGGGTCCAGACGAGAATCCCGGCCCGATTGCGGCGGGCCGGGATTCTGTGTTGTGGGCCTGGCAGGAGGGCGTCGGCCCGATTACGGCGGGCCGGGGTTCTCCAGCATGCGCATCACGCGGTTGCTGGTTTCAGTCTTCGTCGAATCCGCCGAATTTGCCGCCCTCGCCCTTCTCGTGGTGGCGCTTGATGACGCGGAAGCTGCCGACGACTCCGTTCTTGACCTTCACGCCGTCCTCCATCTCCTCGTGGTGCTTCTTGTGGTGCTCGCCCTTCTCGTGCTCGCCCTTCTCGTGCTCGCCCTTCTCGTGCTCGCCCTTCTCGTCCTCGTCCTCGTCCTTGACCTTGCCCGGGCGGACGTTGTTGGCCTCGCTGTGGGGGCCGACGGTGGCGATGGGGGCGCCGTTGTCGCAGGTGACGCCGCGGAAGAACTCGACGGTCTGCTTGCTGTCGTTGCGGATGTTGAAGCTCTTGGAGCCCAGGCCGCTGACCACGGTGATGCAGCCGTCGGGGTGGGCGGAGAACGACCGCTCGTTGATGAAGATCCTGCCGATCTTGTGGTGGCGGCGCTCGCCGCGCTCGTTGCTCATCGGTGCGTAGGCCGGAGCAGGCGCCTGCTGGACGACGACCGGGGCCTCCTGGGCCTCGGTGGCGGCGGTGGCGTAGGTGATGCCGGTCGCGGTCAGTGCCGCAGCGGCCGCGAGGGCCGCGGGGATCGCGTGGGAACGGTTCATGATCATGTCGCTTGTTCCTTCTGAGACCGAGAGAGAAACACCCGCTGTGGCAGCCGGTGCGTGATTGAACGTACTAACGCCCCCTATTGCTGTCATATCGGGCACATCGGGATCTCCGGGTTCGTGGGGCTGATCGGGTGTGTAGAGGTCCTTTGCGCGGCTCTGAGAGAGAGCTGAGTGGCCGTCAAGAAGACCCTCAATTTGGGAGATTGAATGACGTTTAGCCCTTGCGGGTGATCTTCTGACGTCCGCTCACCCGTCGTGGCGGTGGGCCGCCGGGAAATGTCAGCGAGTCGCTGCTTGACAGGTGGTCTGTCGTAGGTTCCAAGGAGGCCGGCGAACGATGCGGCTGACGGGCTGGGCATAGAGGAGAACGAGTGCGGCAACGACGCGGCTTCGCAGGGGCAGGGAACCGTCGTTGAGGACTCGTCGGAGGATTTCGAGGCGGCGGTGCTGGTGCAGCGGCGCCTGGTCCTGGCTGGTGGCTTGAGGCGGAAGGGCGAGGCTGGGCATCCGGTCCGTTTTCATGCACCAGCGGAGGAACGTCTGGGCTGGGCGTCGGGTTGCTTTGGCCCGCAGGCGCCGCATTTGGTGCCAGGCGGCGAAATGCCGGAGAAGCCGGTGGCGTTCGGGGTCCCCGATGGTGGCGAGCTGTTCAGTCAACCAGCGCTGATAGAGCAGGATTTGACGGTCGACGCGTGGCAGGACGCCGCTGTCCATCAGCAGGTCGTCGCGCAAGTGGGTAACGGTTCGCCAGGGTGCTTCCTGGTGCAGTCCGTCGTGGGTGAGCGGGATGCCGCCATCGGCGAGACCCCACAGAAGACGGACGACGTTGGGGCTGAGGAGCCAGATCAGGCGGCTCTTGGGCAGGTCCGTCCCCAGCAGGGCGGTGACCAGTGGTTGCAGTGAAGGAACGAGTTCCTCGAGGGGCGTGGACGAACGCCCCAACGATGAAGCGCTCTCACATTCTGTGGAAGGACAGGTCGTACTGCTCGCCGAGCACGGCACGGCCTGTGGTGGCCAGAACGTGATCGCGGTTGTCATGGAGTTCGTACAGCGTCAGGTCGCGCAGGATCCGTTCCACGGGGCTTGGGCGGATCAGGCTGCGGGCGCCGCACGCGTGAATGACGTGATGCACGGTTTCTTGTGCCAGATGCGCGATCGTATGCCAGGCTACGGCGCCGGCGATTCGGGCCTCGTCGAGCCTGCCCTCGTCCCACAGACCGGCGACGTGGCGCAGCCAAAGGCGCCCGGTTTCGACATTGACCGCCATGCTGCCCACTCGCTGCTGCACATAGGGGTCACCGCCCTTGCCCTGCCGCTTCAGATACGCGAGCCCGTATTCATATGCGGCGTGGGCGCCGCCGAGGAAGCTGGCCGCGTAGCAGGATCGCCCACTGCGCTCCGGTGGCGCTGGTGGCGAACGCTTTGCTGCCATGGAGGACCCAGCCGTTGTGGACGGGGACCAGCGTGGTGCCGAAACGAAGCCTCTCGCCCGCCTTCGGGGCTTGGGGTTCGCCGCTCCAGGCGGCCCACTTCTCCCCGTGTTCCACCACGCCGGCGAACCAGCGTCGCTTCTGCTCAGGGGTGGCCAGGGCGTCGATGAGGACCAGTGCGTTGGCGTGCCCTTCCCAGCAGCGGGCCAGCGACAGATCTGCCTTGGCCAGCGTGGTGGTCATCTCCCACAGGGGCAGGGTGTGGCGCTGCTAAGGGCCGTAGCCCAGGCCCCCGTATTCGCAGGGCACGGTGACGCCCAGAAAACCGTTGGAGAACAGATCGTCGAAATCCTCGGCGGGGAAGACGGCCTTGCGGTCGTACTCCACAGCGCGGGGGGCGAATTTGTCCGCCGCGAGCTTCGCCACGGTGACGAGAACAGCCTGGTCGTCTCCGATCGACGGACTGCGGGCCGATCCGGCGGCGCGGGGCAGGTCGTCGGTCATGTGGGGGTGGCCCCATCCAAGTGCCACGTTACGTTCAGCAGGCGGGCGCCCTTCGAACTGTGCTGGTTGGTGCTACCCCACTCGCCCAGCAGCACCGAAACACCCGGCCTGCCTGCCGGGCGGGCGGTGGGCAGTCCGGACGGGGACGTCGAACGGATCGTCATGGTGCCTCCCGCCCCACGCGGTGTGTTCGTGCCGGTCCCCCCGATGCGGTGAGGCCGTGGCCGGTGGCCTGCTCGGCCAATCCGAAGCAGACCGAGGGCAGGGGCAGCGTGTCGGGCATCGAACGGCCCGTCATCAGCCTGAACTGCTCGCACACCTCCACGGACAGGACCTGCCAGCCGTCGATGCCGACCAGCCCGCGAGCACGGGTGGCGCGCGTGAGCGCAGTCGGCGGATCGCGGTAGGCCATCTCCAACACCACCGCGTCCCCGCCGGCTGCGGCAACCGGGAACGGCTCCCGCTCCACCAGTGGCGTGGCATGCACGAACACGTCGTACCCCGCCGGGGAGAATCGGGACAGCGGTACGTAGGGAAGCCCGAGGTGCGAGGAGGCTTCCAGACCGTGCGATCCCCCGGTTGACCAGAGTCACCCTGGCTCCGGCCGCGCGCAGGGCCCAGGCGACGGCCCGTCCGGCGCCGCCGCAACCGATGACGGCGGCCTTGCGGCCGCTCGGTTCGACTCCACCCAGGGCAAGAGCGCGCAGGGCACCGACGGCGTCTGTGGTGGCCGCCCGCCAGCGCCCGTCGTCGAGCCACAGCAGATTGGCCGCACCGCACCCCAGCGCCTCCGGGTCGGCGACGTCGGCCACTTGGAGCGCGCTCTCCTTGTGCGGGGCGGTCACGGTCAGCCCGCGCAAGGGCATCCCACCCAGCGACCCGAAGTCGGAGCCCCACTGCCAGAACCGGGAAAACCCGTTCACCTGAAAGGGCAGGTACAGCGCGGGCAGCCGGAGTTCCCGCAACGCCGCGTTGTGCAGCCGGGGCGACAACGACCGTCCCGGCGCACGCCCGGCAATGCCGAACAGGCCGCTGAGTGGAGGCAACGCGGGCAGGCCGTAGTCGGCCAGGAGCCGGCCCACACTCGGCGTTCCGTCCTCCCCCGGCGCACCGACCCGGCCGAAGACGACCGGCGCCCCCAGCCACGGCGCCAGCACTCGGGTCCACATGCCGACCGGACCGGACGCAAACGCCGTCACGTCGGCACGTCCGAGCCCGGTGAGCAGTAGCGGCGCGGCAGACCCGTACTGTCCGCCCGCATGCGGCACGAGGAGGTACAGCGCCGCCGGCACGGCGGACATCGCGGCGAACCGCCCGCGGAGTCTTCCTGATGCCTCCCGCAGCTCCGCCCGACAGCGCCCCTCGGCCCGCCCCGCCTGCCCGGGCGCGTGCCAGGAGACACGCCGCTGCCGGGCGGGGACGGCTGCCAGCAGTTCCGGCTGCACGTCGTCCATCGCCTCGAGGTCGACCAGTTCATAGTGGTCCGCCGCGCGCAGGAGCCGGGTGCGACGTTCCACCGGGCCGGCAACCGAGCGGCCACCATGTCGCGCAGAGCGCAGGCTGTAGGTCAGCTGCCCTCTGAAGTGCCGCCGCAGCCAGGACGGATCGGGATCGCCGACCAGATCGGCACGGACCTCCAGTTCGTCCGCGACTCCAGCGAGGCCACGCAGCGAACGGGGGGTGAGGTCCTCCGGTTCGATGGCCACCGCGACCAGCCGGGCCCGACGCCCGAGGGAGGCACCGTATCCGCTCGTCACTCGCGCCACCGGACGTACACCTCCAGACCGGCTCGCCGCGGAACGAGCCGATTGACCACGGCTGTCTCGTCCGCGTGGCCGACAAGGCTGAGCCCCCTGGCCACCACGCCGAACATCACCTTCTGCAAGGTGGTCGGGGACAGGCCGTCGCAAAGCCCGAGTGTCATCCCTGCCTCACCTCCGTCCCGAAGTGGTGCGGCAAACGCCGTAGGAGCGCTCGACAGCTACCCGACGAACTGCCCCCGCCCCGACAGCACGGCCACGTCAATGTGGTGGGCCTGCTCAGCGTCGCCGACGACCTCGCCCGCAGCCTGTCCCCGCTTCGGATCCGGGTGCGGCCCTACGACCCCAAGACCGCAGTCGTCAGCCCCGAGAAGGCGCAGGAGAACCTGGAGAAGGAAGTCGACCGGCTCCTGGACAAAGCCGTCTACCTCCAGCGCCACGCCCACGCCGCCATGCTCGGGTGGTGCGTCCTGGGAACGGACTCCAAGGAGGACTGCTTTACCGAGGGCGCCCGCCTCCAACTCAACATCTGGGACGACACGACACGGCGGGACATGGTCGAAGACGGCACCACCGGCTGCGTCGCCCACATCGTCGAAGGCGCCCGCCGGACCATGGCCGACCCCACCAGACGCAAGATCTTGCTCGCCTTCAGCCATGACGACGAAGGAGTTGCCGTCTCCCGCGCCCTCGGACTCGGGCCCGCCGACACCGAGCAGTTCCTGCACCGCGGCCTCATCCTGCGCCCCGAACAGCGCGTCTCCTGACCCCGCCGCCCGAGCACAGCCCGCATTGGGGCGCCACGTTCCGCGGCGCGCACGAGCTGACGCTGCGCGACCTCAAGACCATGCAGCAGACCTGACAGGGGAGATTTTTCCCAGCACCCCGGTTCTTGTCGCTGGGGCATCAGCCAGCCGATGGGTGAAGGATCACAGGGCTCCGGTAGCGACCGCGATGCCCGCCCCGATCAGCACCAGGCCGCCGAGTATTTCTCCCCGCCGTCCAGTCACCGGGCCGATTCGGCCTCCCAACTCCAAACCCGCCAGTGTCAGGGCGACGCTGACCCCGCCGATGATGGCCGCAGCGGCGGCCAGCCCAACGCGGTAGGCGCCCAGCGAGAAGCCGACGGCCAGGTTGTCGATACTCAACGCCAACCCGGTCACCAGCAGCTTGCCCAGCGGCTGCCTGCCCTCCGGTCCATCGTGATGATCCTCAGAGCTCTGCCGTGTCTGCCACAGGGCATGGATACCCGTAGCGATCAGTAGCCCGGCACCGATCCAGCGGGAGGCCGAGCCGAGCGTGCCGGACAGGCTGCGGCCGATGGCCAGACCAGCGATCGGCATCCCGGTCTCGAACAAGCCGAACACGACCCCCACTTGCCAACGGGTCCGGCTGTCCACGCCTGCCACACCGATGCCAATGGCGGCCGCGAAGTTGACCAGGCCGAGCGCCATGGCCACAAGCAGCAATTCGATCACCGAGGCACCGTATCCGCGCCCATCCCGCCCCTTCTCCGGTGACGGCCTGACACGCCACGCTGCCGTGAAAACCCGCGAACATTGCGGACCCTGGTAATCAACGACTGCTGTCCAAACTCACCGACAAATGCTGTCGCTGGAGTGAGCGAAGCCGGCCAGAGCTCCCCGACCCCGACCACACCATCGAGTAGGTCCAACCGCAGGCCGGCCACGGTCTGGGACGCCCCGACCATGGGCCCGGCCACGGCAGATCAGCGCGCTGGGACACCTCGACTGCCGTTCCTAGAGGACGCCGCCCGTGCGGACGCCTTCCCCGCCGTCTTCCGCGCCGCGGCCTTCTTCGCCTGTGCGGCCGGCGCCTCCTGCGGGGCCGCGTCCTCGTCTCGCCGCGCGCCGCTCGGGCCTTGTCGACGGACTGCTGCAGCGCGGCCATCAGGTCCACCAGCTGCCCTGGCCGGGCCGTCGGCTCGGGGGCCTGCGGCAGTTGGCGGTCTTCCTGGTTGGCCTCGATCGCCGTGCGAAGGGCCTCGGTGTACCGGTCGGTGAACTCGGGGCCGGTGAGGTCGTCGCGGGTCATGGCCTCGATCAGTGCCACGGCCTCGCCGATCTCGCTGTCGTCCAGTTGGACCGCTCCCGCTGAGGCGGTCACGGCACCTTCCCCGCGGCGCAATCATGCGCCGGTCTCGTGCGGTTCAACGCCGGTCAGGACGATGTCGAAGAACGGGGCCAGGACCAGACCCAACCCGGTATTCCGCCGCCGACGGGCTGCGGGTGAGGCGTGCGCTGTGCCTCGTGCTGCCGCCCGCCTGCCCGCCCGCCCGGCAGGCCGAGGTGCTGCGCGCGTGGGGGATCGCCGCCGACAAGACGGGGCGGCTACCTCTGCTCGCGCGGCCTAATGGCGCTGAT
The DNA here is from genome assembly GCF_040643155.1 of Streptomyces sp. NPDC047453. NCBI lineage: Bacteria > Bacillati > Actinomycetota > Actinomycetes > Kitasatosporales > Streptomycetaceae > Streptomyces > Streptomyces sp. NPDC047453. The sequence continues at coordinate 11,239 of NZ_JBEYTS010000076.1, forward strand.
CTCGGGCGTGGCTGACCTACACGCTGCAGCCCGAGCTGACCACGCCGTCCGTGGACATCCACCCCGCGGTCGCCTTCGGGGCGGTCGTCGCGGGCACCACCCTCCTCGGCGTGGTCGGCGCGCTGACCTCCATCACCGCGGTGGCGACGCTGCAGGTCTTCCTGGGGGTGCATGTGAAGCGGTACGTCGTCACGGACGACCCCCGGGTCCACGGGTGCCGGACACGCGGTTCGGGCAGGCTCACCGCCCGTCTGCGGCGGCTGTTCTCCGCATGAGGGGGGCTTGCCGGGGCTCATCGGGTGAGTGTCGCCCAGACCCCGGCGCCGAGCACGGCGGCCGTGTAGCCGCCGACGGCGACGTAGATGATCCGCTGCTTTGCGGCATCGCTCCATGACGTGCGGGACAGCAGCCAGGCGATTGCGGGCAGCACCAGCACGGCGTGCAGGCTCACCCCGTGCAGTGGCTTGAGAGGCTCCGTGGAGTGGTACGCCGCCTGCTGGTGACCGGTGCGGGACAGCACGACCCCGCGTGCGATCATCGCGGCGCCCGACAGCAGCGCGACGATCAGGATCGCGAACCCGGAGCGCAGTGCGAACGCCATGCCCAGGGGGCCGCCAGGCCGGTGCCGGAACGCGGCGGCGGCGAACACCGACAGCACGACGACCAGCACACCGCCGCCCACGGCGAGCGTCATCGCGACCATGGTGTCGAACGGCGTCTCGGTGTTGAGGTGCGAGGGCACATGGCGCCACGCCTGGAGGGTGATCCCGGCGACCTCCACGACGCAGTCCGTGGCGAACACGACGAGCAGGACGGCGCGGGCCCGCGCACCGATGCGCAGGTATGACGTCACCCAGGTGACCGCGATCAGCGTCAGCCCGAAGGAGAGCCCGAACGTGACGGGCTTGCGCCAGGAAACGGGGCCGTCCCAGGGGCCGCCGTCGACGCCGAACACCACCAGGTGCGCCAGGCCGGACAACGCGAGGACGGAGCCGGTCGCGTAGCAGAGGCGTTCGGAGGGCCGGGCAGCGTGCCACAGGGCGCTCGTCCGGCTGCCGGGGCGCAGGCTGGTGGCAGCGCCGGCCGACCGCGCCGAGGCGATGCCGGCGGGGGTGCGGGTTCCGTGGTGATCCATGGGAGTCAGCTTCGACGCGACGGGCGCCGCGGTCGTCGTACGGTCGGAGACTCCCGCCGTACGTCCCGGGAAGCAGGCGCACTGCGGCCGGGAACCGGCGTTGTCAGTGCGCTGTACTGCGACATCGAAGTTCATTGGAGTCAGCCCGGTCTTTCGAGAGCGAGGCCGTCCCGGCGAGGAATCCGCCGAGGATGTCGTGCCGGTACTACATCACCTTGAGTGCGCGTCGGCCTCGTAGGTTCCGTACTGGGGCAGCCCGGTCGGTTCGTACACCTGGGCCGCGACTCCGCTCGGCGTCGTCTCGTTGCTCAGCAGCCGCAGCCGCAGCCGCAGCCGCAGCCGCAGCCGCAGCCGCAGCCGCAGCCGCAGCCCGGCCGGAACGCCGTTGTCCGGGAACAGCCGCCGGCCACTGCCCACGACCACCGGCGCGACCATCAGCCGCACCTCGTCGATCAGCCCGGCTGCCAGCAGCGACGCGCCGAGGCGTGCGCTGCCGTGGATCTGCAGCTCGCGTCCGGGCTGCCGCTTCAGCTCGGCGACCTGGGCCGGCACCTCCCCGGCGAGGATCGTGGTCGGTTCCCAGTCGGCCTCGGTCAGGCTGTGCGAGGCCACGTACTTCGGCAAGCCGTTGAGCTTGGCGGCGATCGGGTCGTCCGGGTTGTTCATCCTCGGCCAGTCACGCGCGAAGTTGTCATAGGTACGGCGTCCGAACAGGAAGGCGTCCACCTCGTCGAGCCAGCCCGTGACGGTCCGCATGAACGCGTCGTCCAGGTGCGGCACGAGCCAGCCTCCCCGTGTGAACCCGTCGCTGGTGTCCTCCTCCGGGGACCCGGGACCCTGCGCCACGCCGTCCAGCAACAAGAACTCCTGCAGAATCAACCTCACGGTGCACTTCCTTCCTCAGCCCCGAGACGCACGCCGCTGCGGCCCACTGGAGACCGCGCGACCCACGAGAGCTCATCGGTCCCTGCCAAGGCTCTCCGATTCCCTCCTGGGCCGGTAGCTACCTTCAACTTCATGCGCGTCCGGACGTGCCCATCGATCGCCAGTCGATGAGCCCGCCCGGACAGCGAAGAGTGACCGTCAGGCCCGGTAGGCCACGTTCGCCATCATCCCGGCCTCGCCGTGGTACGCGTTGTGGCAGTGCAGCATCCACTGGCCGGGGTTGTCGGCGTCGAAGAAGACGGAGATCTTCTGCTTGGGCAGTACGATCGCGGTGTCCTTGCGCGGCCCGGAGGCGCCGACCTGGTAGGTGTGGCCGTGCAGGTGCATCGGATGCCACATGTCGGTGTCGTTGACGAAGTCGAGCCTCACGCGCTGGCCTTCCTCGATGAGGATGGGGTTCGCCTCGGGGTCGGTCATGTCGAACGGGTGGCCGTTGATGGCCCAGTCGTAGTTCGCCATGCCGCCGGTGAGCCTGATCTGGTGTGTGACGTCGGTCTGAGCGGTCTTGAGCCGTACGTCGTCGGCGGCACGGAGCTGGGACGCCGTCATGATTTTCCCGTCGAGTTCCTTCGGGCGGATGGTCGCGGACGGCTTGCTCCCCGAGCCGGTGCGCATCAGGGCCAGGCCGTTCGCGTCCTTGCCCTCGGCCAGGGCGACCAGCGGGAAGACACCGTCGCCAAGGGTGACGAGGACGTCGTAGCGTTCGCCCATGCCGATGAGCAGCGCGTCCACCTCCTGGTGCCGGACCGGGAAGCCGTCGGTGTGGGTGATGGTCAGTTTGTGGCCGCCGAGCGCGACCCGGTAAGCGGTGTCCGAGCCGGCGTTGATGATGCGCAGCCGTACCTTCTTGCCCGGCTTGCCGGTGTAGACGGCCGGGTCGTTCGCCACTCGGCCGTTGATCAGGTGGTGTGGGTACTTCACATCACCGGCGTCGCCGCCGAGCAGCTTGCTGGTGGCGCCCATGTGCATGAACTTCATGGACATGCCGCCGGGCGAGGGCGAGGCGGACTCACTCATGTCCATACCGCCCATGTGTCCCATGTCGCCGTGGTCCATACCGTCGTGGTCCATACCGCCGGACGGCGAGCTGCTACTGGAGGCTGGGTGTCCGCCCATGTGCCCCATGTCGCCCATGCCCTGCTTGACCTCGGCGAAGACCTCGTCGGGCGTGCCAGTAACGCCGTCGACCCAGTCGTCGAGGACGATCACCCACTCGTCGTCGTACGCGAGGGGCTCCTTGGGGTCCTCGACGATCAGAGGGGCGTACAGGCCGCGGTCGAGCTGGACACCGACGTGCGGGTGGAAGAAGTAGGTGCCCGGGGCGCCTGCGATGAACTTGTAGGTGAGGGTGGAGGCGGACCGGACCGCGGTCTGGGTCGCCGGGGGCACGCCGTCCATGTCGTTGCGCAGCGCAAGGCCGTGCCAGTGGATCGAGGTGGTGGTCTTGTTCGGGAGCTGGTTGGACAGCTCGGCGACGAGGGTGTCGCCGACGGAGAGCCGGACCTCCTTGCCCGGGGCGCGTCCGTCGAAGGCCCAGGTCTTGGGCATGACGCCGCCGCCCAGGTCGATCACGGCGGGTGCCGCGGTCAGGGTGAGCTTCTGCTGCCGCCCTGTGCTCTCGCGCTTCCTCTCGGCGGCGGCGACCGTCGAGCCGGACGGGTTGACCAGCGCGTTACCCCTCGTGGAGCCGCTGCTGCACGCGGCCATCGCGCCAGCGCCGGCCGCTCCCAGTCCGGCGAGCAGGACGGAGCGGCGGTTGATGCTCTTCATTGTGTTGTTGTCCTCTGTGTCGTAGCTGCGACGTGGCCTCGGAGGGACGACACATCACGCGTCGTCCGGCGCGGCCTACAGGCGCAGTTGGCAGAGGACGGACAGATCGGGCGGGGCGCGGCCGACCGCCGTGGAAGGCGTGCGGCGTTCCGCTGCTCGCTGCAAGAAGGCGAGAGAGTCGAACACGCTCTGGCTGGGGACGGCGAGCTGCACGGAGTCGACATTCGCCGTCGTGCAGTGCTGCATGCCGGGCCCGGAACAGGCGCCGTAGTCGGCATTGCATGATGAGGTGTCAGAGATGAACGGTGCGGCGCCGTCCGGCATCACGTGTACGGCATGAGCGGCCCCCGGCATGGAGGACGAGGAGCCCATCGCCATCGTCTCGTGGTGGACGAGCACGGCCAGTACGACGCACAGGGTGAGGAACACCCCGTACGTCCAGCGGACGGCTGTGCCGCCGCGATGAGCTGTCCATCTCGTCATAGGCTCCACCGATGCCGTGCTGGTCGATCAGCAGAATTGCATACTACCCCCCGGGGGTACCGACGGCTCGGTGGGCTGATGCTCCCTTGCTCCAAAGGGTGCCGTGCAGATCGCAGCCGTCTCCCCGGCCTCCCCCGGCCTTCCCGGCAGGCGGCGGCTTGGAGCACCCGGCCCGGCACCCTCGGATCAACCGCCGTCCGCAATCAAGCCGAGGCAGACCCTCCTGCTCTTGTGGTCGGCCTCTGTTCGCGGCGGCCGGCAGCGGTCTCAGGCAAGAGGCATGGGCATGCCCTCCAGCAGCACGTCCCGTGCGCTCTTCACGCCGTGGTGTCGTCGCCGGGTTCACCCAGGCGTTCCGCCAGCTGGAAGAGCGTGGGCAGCGCGCCGACCGCCGAACCTTCGTCGGCACTCTTACCAACGCCGGACGCGACCAGCTCGCGGCTTGGACCGCCGCCCAAGAGTGCCGCATGGACGCGGCCCTCTCCGCCCTCGCGCGCGGCGCATGCGGGTCACGGTCTCGGTGGGCAGGCGGTCGTTCGGCGCCTCACCGGCGTACGGCACGGACGTCGCGAGGCCGGAAGCAAGCAGTCCATGTGGGTAGTGCTACGACCTCGGAATACCCCCAGGGGGTATGGTGTTGTCATCAGTCGTGAGGGCCGGGACACCGCGCCCCTCTCGTCGGCACCCCACGCATACGCACCCGAGGGAGAAGCCTTGACCACCGAGACGAACTCCGGCTCCTGCTGCGGTACCGGTTCCCGCAGCTCCAACGCCACGATCCATGTCCAGGACGCCGGTGTCACCGCCATCTACCAGGTGTCCGGCATGACCTGTGGACACTGCGAGGGTGCGGTCTCCCAGGAGATATCGGCCCTGGAGGGCGTGACCGCGGTCGCGGCGGACGCCAAGACCGGCGAGGTGACCGTCACCTCCGCCGCCACGCTCGACGAGGAGACCGTGCGCGCCGCCGTCGACGAGGCGGGCTACGAGTTCGTGGGCCGCGTCTGAGTGCGCCGTCGGGCTTCTGCGCCCGGCCACAGGATGGGCTTCTCGTCGGTCTTCGTCGTCACCGACAGTCTGCGCCTGCGGTCGTTCAAGTAAGCATGAGGGAAAGCCCGTTGACTGAAGTGCCCGGCCCTCCCGCGTGCCGCCGTCTGGGGCGGGCCTGCTGCCTCGGACGGCGGCGGGAGCGGGCTTGGACCGTGGTCTTCAGCGCACGGGAAAGGCCGGGTCTTCTCCCTGCACGCCCGGGCTCGTGACGCCCCCGCATGCCAAGCCGACCACCGACGCCTTGAGCACGGCATTCACCGACAGAAGCGCTGACGCGTCAGCCGGAGCGCTCAGCCCCGAGGCACCGCTCCACGAACTTCTGCGGAGCAGCACCACCACTTCCGTTTCCGGCAGCTACTGAGCATCACTGGCGAGGAGAAGTGATCATGACCAGTCGCGAGCATCACCACCACCACGATCACCAGCGCGCGCTCCTCGATGACGCGCCGTCGGCCGTTACCTCTCCCGACGCCGGGCACGCGGAGCATGGCATGACCGAGTACGACGGGCACCATGGGGCCGATCACGCCGGCAGCGTGGGTCATGCGCACCACTCGGGTGACGGCGCCCACGGTGATCATGTCGGGCAGTTTCGACGGCTGTTCTGGGCGATGCTGTTTCTGGCCGTGCCCGTCGTGGCGTTCTCCGGCATGTTCGCCTCGCTGCTGGGCTATCGGTTGCCGCAGGCCGACTGGGTGACCTGGGTTTCGCCGCTGCTGGGCACCGTGATGTACCTGTGGGGTGGCCGGCCGTTCCTCAACGGCGGGGTGTCCGAGGTACGGTCTCGCCGGCCGGGAATGATGCTGTTGATCACGCTGGCCATCACGGTGGCTTTCGTCGCCTCCTGGGGCGCCAGCCTGAGCATCCTCGACCATCACCTGGACTTCTGGTGGGAGTTGGCGCTGCTCATCGACATCATGTTGCTCGGGCACTGGCTCGAGATGCGCTCGCTCGCTCAGACGACCTCGGCCCTGGACTCCCTGGCCGCGCTGCTGCCCGACGAGGCCGAACGACTCGACGGCGACCAGGTCGTCACCGTGCACCCGGGTGAGCTGCGGGTGGGGGACACGGTCCTGATCCGGCCCGGTGGCAGCGTCCCCGCGGACGGCCGGATCGTCGACGGGGCGGCCGAGATGGACGAGTCGATGGTCACCGGCGAGTCCCGAACGGTACGCCGCGGCGTCGGCGACCACGTGGTGGCCGGCACTGTCGCCGCCGACTCCGGCCTGCGGGTCGAGGTCACCGCCACCGGAGAGGACACCGCGCTCGCCGGCATCAGGCGCCTCGTGACAGAGGCACAGAACTCATCTTCACGCGCGCAACGGCTGGCCGACGTTGCCGCAGGCTGGCTGTTCTGGTTTGCCCTTGGGGCGGCGGTCATCACGGTCCTGGTGTGGGCCCTGCTGCTCGACCGGTCCGATGACGCGGTCACCCGCACGATCACGGTGCTCGTGATCGCTTGCCCGCACGCGCTCGGACTTGCGATACCGCTCGTGGTGTCCATCGCCACCGAACGTGCCGCCCGCGGCGGAGTCCTCGTCAAGGATCGGCTCGCGTTGGAGAGCATGCGCACCGTCAGTGCCGTCCTGTTCGACAAGACCGGCACCCTCACCAAGGGCGAGCCGATCCTGGCCGCCGTCGAACCGGCTCACGGTCTCGCCGGCGACGAGGTGCTCGCGTTGGCCGCCGCGGCCGAAGCCGACAGCGAACACCCGCTGGCCAAGGCCATCGTGCGCGCCGCCCGCGAGCGCGACCTCGACATCCCTCAGGCAAACGGATTCACCTCGGCACCGGCTCTCGGTGTCACCGCCACCGTCGGTGACCGGACGGTCAGGGTCGGCGGTCCGCTGCTGCTGGACGAGGAGCACCAGCGGGAACTTGGGGCAGCCGGGCAGTGGCGGGAAGAGGGCGCCATCATCCTGCACGTGTTGCGTGACGGTGTGGTGATCGGAGCACTGAAACTGGCCGACGAGATCAGGCCGGAATCCCGCCAGGCCGTCGACGCGCTGCACCGGCGAGGCGTCGAGGTCGTCATGATCACCGGTGACGCCCAGGCGGTCGCGGAATCGGTCGGCAACCGACTCGGCATCGACCGGGTGTTCGCCGGCGTCCGGCCCGAGGACAAGGCAGACACCGTCAAGGCGCTGCAGGTCGAGGGCAAAACGGTGGCCATGGTCGGCGACGGTGTCAACGATGCCCCCGCGCTGGCTCAAGCCGACGTCGGCATCGCCATCGGCGCAGGCACCGACGTGGCCATCGCCTCCGCCGGGGTCATTCTGGCCAGCGACGACCCCCGCTCCGTCCTGTCGGTGATCGACCTGTCGCAAGCCGGCTACCGCAAGATGAAACAGAACCTCTGGTGGGCCACCGGCTACAACCTGATCTCCGTGCCACTCGCCGCCGGCGTCCTTGCCCCGATCGGGTTTGTCCTCCCCATGTCGGTCGGCGCCATCCTCATGTCGCTGTCCACCATCGTCGTCGCCCTCAACGCCCAGCTGCTACGCAAGCTCGACCTGCGGCCGGGCGCCACATACGGGTGATCGGGCCGCGGCAGGGCCGGCATCGACGATCCTCGGAGCGCGAGCCCTTGCAGGGAGTCCAGAGTTGCGAGATGCACACCCTGGACAAGTACCTCGGCCCGGCTGCGGCCAGGGCGTCCGGCCTCGGCAGGAGGAGGGGCGCCCAAACCGTATGGCTCCAGCAGACGGTCAGTGTGGCCGTCGAAGGAGCGGCTGGTCGTCGAGTACGAGCTCAACGATCTGCGCGACGGCCACCCGCACCTTGTGGGTGTCGTGCGGGGGCCGAACGGCTGGCGGCACAGTCACGACTGTCTGGCTGACGCGCCGCACGCCCGTTGAGGGAGCGGGTCGGTCGAGCGCGCTCAGTCCTCGATGGCCCGCCGTACCCGCCGCGACGGCCCGAACGCGTACAGGTCGAGGATCTCGGGCGGCTCGGCGAGGCCCGGCCCTCCGGCGCGTACCCAGGCCGCGATGTCGGCCGTCGCGTCGGGATCGTTGACCAGCCCGAGCCAGACCGGGCGCCCGCCCGCGGCCCGTCCGGTCGTCGAGGGCTGTACGACGATGACGTTGGCCTGCTCGCAGGCGTCGAGGCAGTTCACCGCCCGGACCCGGGCATCCAATGCCAGTTCGGTCTTGGGAGCGGCGAGTTGGGCGGCGTGGTCGACGCCGGGGATCGTGTCCGTGCCGCAGCAGCAGCCCCGGCACACGGTGACCGTGCACTGGGGCTCTGCCTGCGCGGAAACCTTGTGTCGGCGGCTCACTGGACTGCCCGTTGCCACGCCGCCTCGCGCAGCAGCCGCAGTCCGTTGAGGCCGACGATGACGGTGGAGCCTTCGTGGCCGGCCACGCCGAGCGGCAGCGGCAGGGTGCCGATCAGGTCCCAGGCGGCCAGGTCGGCGATGAAGACGCCCGCGATGATCAGGTTCTGCACGACAGCTTGCGGGCCTGCCGCTGCCGGGACAGCGCGATCACGGCGGGGACCGTACGGAGTTCATCGCGGACGATCACCGCGTCGGCGGTCTCCAGCGCGAGGTCGGATCCTGCCCGGCCCATGGCGACGCCGGTGTGGGCGGCCGCCAGGGCAGGGGCGTCGTTGACGCCGTCGCCGACGACCATCACCTTGCGGCCCGCATACTCCAGTTCCTTGACCGCGTCGACCTTGTGCTGCGGCAGCAACCCTGCCCGTACGTCGCCGATGCCGACCTCGGCGGCCAGGCGGGCGGCAGCGCGGGGGTTGTCGCCGGTCAGCAGCATGGGCGCGGTTTCGGTGAGGGACGTCAGCGAGGCCACGGTCGCGTTTGCGTCGGTGCGCAGCCGGTCGGCGATGGCGAGCAGTCCGACGGGGGTGCCGTCCACGGTGACAAGAACAGCGGTCCGGCCGCTGTCCTCCAGTTCGCGCGCGATGACGGCCGCCCGCGCGGAGTATGTGTCCGAAGATGCGTGCAGGTGCCGGTGAGCCGACCGCTACCACGCGCCCGCCGATGGATGCGGTCACCCCGATCCCGGGCGTGGAGTCGAAGTCCTCCGCCACAGGGAGGCCGAGCCCTCGTTCGCGCGCTGCGTCCACGACGGCGCGGGCCAGGGGGTGCTCGCTGGGGTGCTCGGCCGCCGCCGCAAGAGTCAGCACCTCATTCTCGTCGAGTCCCGATCCGGTGAGCGGGCGGGCATCCGTGACGCGCGGCGTTCCTTCGGTCAGCGTGCCGGTCTTGTCGAGCGCGACTGCGTCGACCTGTCCGAGCCGTTCCATGACCACTGCGGACCTCACGAGCACGCCGTGGCGCCCGGCGTTGGCGATCGCGGACAGCAGCGGCGGCATGGTCGCCAGTACCACCGCGCACGGTGAGGCCACGATCATGAAGGTCATGGCGCGCAGCAGCGAGTGGGCGAGTCCCGTGCCGACGGCGAGCGGGATGAGGAAGACGGCGAGGGTTGCCGCGACCATGCCCAGCGAGTAGCGCTGTTCGACTTTCTCGATGAACAGCTGGGTGGGCGCCTTGGTCTCGGATGCCTCCTCCACCATCCGTACGATCCGGGCGATCACGGTGTCGGAGGCGTCCCGCTCGACTCGTACGCGCAGGGCGCCGGTGCCGTTGAGGGTGCCGGCGAAGACCTCGTCGCCCATCTCCTTGGCGACGGGCAGCGGCTCGCCGGTGATGGTTGCCTGGTCGACGCCACTGGCCCCGTCCAGGACACGGCCGTCGGCGCCGACTCGCTCACCGGGCCTTACGAGGATGGTGTCCCCAACCGCGAGTTCCTCGACCGGGACGATCACTTCGCGTCCGTCGGGGTCGAGGCGGGTGGCCTTGGCGGGTGCCAGGTCCAGCAGTCCTCGCACGGAGTCGGCCGTCCGCGCGGTGGCGAGCGCCTCCTGGTGCCACGCCTCCACCGTACAGGAACACATGAAGACGCATTCATGTCTTCATGTCCGTAGGATAACGGGCATGGGCCATGGATCTGACGCCAACACCACCGCCACCGCACGCGAGCGCCTGGAATCGGTTGGTGCCGCCGACGTGGCCGCCACCCTCCAGGCCCTGGCCACGCCTTCACGGCTGAGGATCCTGGCCCGGCTGCAGGAGGGCCCGTGCGCAGCCACCGAACTGGCCGACGCCGTCGGGATGGAGCAGTCCGCCTGTTCCCACCAGCTGCGCCTGCTGCGCAACCTCGGCCTGGTCACCGGTGAGCGTCAGGGCCGGTCGGTCATCTACGCGCTCTACGACAACCACGTCGCCGAACTCCTGGAGCAGGCCCTCTACCATGTCGAGCATCTACGGCTGGGGCTGCGCGACATCCCCGCGACCGCGGTCGGCTGAGGTACCGGGGCCGCGCCCTCGTGGCCCGGCCCCAGCACCCGATCAGGAACATGCCCTGCTGGGAGAGGTTCCGGACGCTCAGTACCAGGCCCACCGCCCGCCCGTCCGGTGCCAGGGCGACCCGGCAGCGTCGTGGCGAAGTCGGTGCCCCCCGCGCGGATCACCGCGGTCGGCACGGTGTGGCCGCGCCGGCGCTGACGCGGTGAGGACAGGTGATCGGGCGGGCCGATCAGTGGTGGTGCATGGTCGGCCGATGCGCGTCCGGTGGCCGGGTGTGGTGGCCGTGGCGGTCGGTGCGCAGGCCCAGCCCCATGAGGGTCAGGTCCACCAAGCGGTGGACGGCGGCCGGGTCGGGTGCGGCGGCAGCCGCCGCCAGGGCGTGGAGGCAGTAATTGGCGAGCTCGTCGGAGGGCGCGTCGCTGTGGAGCCGACCGTCCGCGGCGGCTCGGGAGAGTAGGCCCGAGAAGAGTTCGGTGAGCTGTCGTTGTGCGCGGGCGATGGGCTTGCCGCGGTGGACCAGGGCTGCGATCTCGCTGGTGTCGTTTCCGCGGTGGTGGCAGATGAACGCGTAGGCGGTGAGCACGCTGTGCAGGGCCTGCTCGGGGTCCGCGGCGCGGTCGCGCAGTTCTGCGAGCTCGGCGAGGTGGGCGCTTCGTCCGGGTCCGTACACCGCAGTGCGCCGCACTGGCCGGGCTGGTGCGCGACCGGGGCGCGACCGTGGACGAAGCGGGCCCGGACACGCTGCGGTTCACCGGGATCACCAGCGAGACCGTGGGTGAGATCGCCCGCGCCGTCGGCATCGCCCTGCAGGAACTCGCCGTCCAGCAGGCCTCCTTGGAGGAGCGCTACATGGAACTCACCGGCGAAGCCGTCGACTACCGCACCGCCGCGAACCCGAAGCTCGTCACCGCGGCCCCCAACGCCAGCTGAGGACGATCCCCGTGACCACTCCCGCCTTCATCTCATCCCTGCCCCGCCCCGCCTCCCGGGGCGCGCTGTCGGGCTTCAACGACCAACTCCGCTCCGAGCTGTGCAAGCTCCGCTCGGTCCGCTCCGCGCTGTGGACCTTGCTCGGCGCGGTCACCTCCAACGTCGCAATCGGCGCGCTGGTGGGCGTCTTCCTCGTCAGCCGCCTCAGCGTCGCGCAGCAGCAGGGTGCAGACCCGGTCCGGCTCAGCCTGATCGGCCTGCACCTGTCGCAGATCGCACTCGGCGCGCTGGGCGTCCTCACCATCACCAGCGAGTACGGCACCGGTCTGATCCGCGCCACCCTCGCCGCCACGCCCCGGCGCCGCACGGTCCTGGCCGCCAAAGCGGTCGTCCTCGCGGGCGTCGGCCTGGCCGTCGGGGTCTTGTCCTGCGTGGCCGCGTACCTGGTCTTCCACGCTGCCCTGCCTGCCGACACCAGCAGCGCCCTCAGCCGGTCGCTGACCAGCCCAGGGGTTCTGCGCGCTGCCGTCGGCGGCGGCGTCTACCTCACCCTCCTCGGGCTGCTCGGTCTGGGCCTGGGCGCGGCCCTGCGCTCCAGCGCCGTCGCCATCGCCACCCTGCTCGGCCTGCTGTTCGTGCCCGTCATCCTGGTGGGCATGCTGCCGGACACCTGGCAGACCACCCTCGGCCCCTACCTGCCGATGAACGCCGCAAATGCCCTCTATCTGCTGCACCCCGAACCCCACGGCCTGAGCGCCGCGGCGGGGCTCGGCGTCTTCTCCCTTTACACCGTCCTCGCCCTCGCGGCCGGATTCACCGTGATCCACCACCGCGACTCCTGACCGACGCCGGAGGACTGGAGCAGCCATGCCGTACCCACTGACCTGCCGGCACTGGGGGCAGTCCATTACCCGGGGGAGCGCGAGGACGAACTCGTCGGGCCCATGTGGGGGCGGCGCGGGGCCCCTGATCATGCGCACGGCGGCTGCAGTCACGGCATTCGGTGGGCGTGTGACGGGGTGATGGTCTTCCCGGTTGCCGTAGCCGGCAAACAGGTAGGGCCTGCGGGCATGGGCATCTTCCTGGTGGCCCGGTCGAGCCGGTGTGTCGCGGCCGGAAAAGGTTTGAGAACAAGCCATTGACAACGGGTGTGTCGTACGCCACTTTGTTCGCCGTCGTCCCTCGTCGATGAGGAGTCGTGGATGGCTGCGCAAGAGGAAGTCCAGCCAGAGATAGAGCTGGACGAGGATGCTGCCCGTCTCGCAGAGATGGGCTACAAGCAGGAACTTCATCGCGGTATGTCCGCGTTCTCGAACTTCGCGGTGTCGTTCTCGATCATTTCGATCCTGGCGGGCTGCATCACGTCGTACGGGATCGCGCTGAAGTCGGGTGGTCCGTCGACCATCGTGCTCGGCTGGGCGGTGGTCGGTGTCTTCGTGACGTGTGTGGCGCTGGCCATGGCCGAGGTGTGTTCGCGCTACCCCACTGCGGGTGGTCTCTACTTCTGGGCCGGTGAGCTTGCCAGGAACAACAAGCGTGCCTGGGCCTGGTTCGTGGGCTGGTTCAACTTCATGGGCGAGGTCGCCGTGACCGCCGCGATCGACTTCGGGTGCGCCACGACCTGGATGGCGTTCATGAACCTCGTCTGGGGCATCGAGGTCACTGCCGGCGGTACTTTCCTGCTGTTCCTCGCGATCATTCTTGTGCACGCGCTTCTCAACACGTTCGGCGTGAAGCTCGTCGCGTTCCTGTCGAACGTCTCCGCCTGGTGGCACGTGGTGGGCGTCCTGGTCATCGTTGCCGTGCTGTGGGCGCTGCCCGAGCACCACCAGTCCGCCGGGTGGACGCTGACGGGCTGGCACAACGCCACCGGCTGGACCTCCGGCATCTACGTCTTCCTCATGGGCCTGCTGATGGCGCAGTACACCTACACCGGGTACGACGCGTCGGCCCATGTGGCGGAGGAGACCAGGGGAGCGGCCCGCAGCGCGCCGCGCGGGATTGTGATGAGCGTGGTGATCTCGGTCATCGGCGGTTTCATCCTGCTCTACTCCATCACCGCGTCGATCCAGGACAAGAGTTCCGCGGGGCTGGACAAGCTGGCCGCGTCGAGTACCGGGCTGCCGCCGGCGCAGGTCTTCCTGGACTCGCTGAACAGTCCGGGCACGGCGAAGTTCCTGCTGTTCATCGTGTGTGCCGCCCAGTTCTTCTGCGGAATGGCCTCGGTGACCGCCAACTCCCGGATGAGCTACGCGTTCTCGCGCGACAACGCCCTTCCCGGGTCGAGAATCTGGGCGAAGGTCAACCCGCGCACCGGGACGCCCACGAACTCGATCTGGTTCTGCGTGACGCTCTCGGCGATCCTGACGCTGCCGGCGCTGTTCAACACCACGGCATACCTGGCGGTGACCTCGATCGCGGTGATCGGCCTTTACATCGCCTATGTCACGCCGGTGCTGCTGCGTCGTCTGCGCGGCAACGAGTTCGTTCCGGGACCGTGGCACCTGGGCAAGTGGAGCAGCCTGGTCGGCTGGGTCGCGATCGTGTGGGTGGTGGTCATCTGCGTGCTGTTCGTGCTGCCGCCGACCCGGCCGGTCAACGTCGACAGCTTCAACTATGCGCCGATCGCGGTGGCCGTGGTCGCTCTGTTCGCGCTGGTGTCGTGGTATGCGGGCGGCCGTAAGCACTTCATGACCAGCCGTGACAACCTGAAGGATCTGTGACGTCGTGACGCCTGCGACCCCGCTGGGTGCCACCGCCGCGGCCCCGTCGTCGTCCACCGGCCACTGAAGCCGGGGGAGGGGCCGCTGTCGTTCTCGCGCGAGAAGTTGGTGGGGGGTGGCCAGGCCGACACCTTCGCGTTCCATGGTCTGGATGAAGTCCTCGACGACCCCGTGGTCGAACCTGTTCATCCGCCGGCTGCCCAGCAGCGGCAGCAGGCGGATGGCCGGCAGGGTTCGGGAGGTGAAGGGCCGCGACGGCGCTCCACTGCCCGCTCCCAGCACCCCCGTTGCAGCGTTCGTTCGACCTTCAGCGGCTGCTGAAGGTCACCTCCTTCGAGCCCTCGGCGCGCGCGAAGGTGCCCGCGAACCCCCAGTTCTGCCAGCCGCCGTCACCGTTGTTGGACAGGGTTCCCTCGTCGATGGAGAACACATCGACACCGTGCACCACCGCAAGGTGCTCGAGGCCGGACACCCTTGAGAAGGAAAGGTCGTTGAACGACTTCACCGCGATGATGTTCGTGTCGGGAAAGCTGCGGTTGTACTCGTCGATCAGCGAATGGATCAACTCGGCGCTGTCGCCCGGCACATCGCCGGAGTAGTCGGTACCGGGGTACGGCCCGCCGTCCGTGTACTTCGGCGTCCCGTCGTCGAAGTTGACCGTGCCCGTTCCGGTGGGGAGGGAATCGGCGTCCAGGTCGGCGGGTTCCGGCTGCTCGAAGGCCACCTCCGCGCCGTCGCGGGTGAAGTCGCCGTAGAAGGCCCAGTTGGTGTAGCCGCCGTCGCCGTCATTACTGAACGTGCCCTTGTCGAAGACGTAGATGTCGAACACGGCCCGGCCCGAGGCGATGTCATCCCCCTCCTCGCCAGCGTGGTACTCGTTGGAGTTCAGCCGGTATCTGCCGTGATGGACGAACGAATCCGGCTGCTCGACCCAGTGCGAGGACTGCTCCGAGTGCATCGCGACCACGTTGTAGTCGGGGAAGCAGCGGCGCATGTCGTTCACGAGCATCCGGACAGCCTGAGCCGACGCCTCGTTGTCCAGCGGGGAGTATGTGTTGTAGTACCGGCTCCGGTCGGGCAGTTCTTCCCCCTCGATCTCGCAACCCTCGTCACCGGACTTCCAGCCCTCTTTCCGCTGGGGGCGGGGCGGCTCTTGGAACGTGACCGTGCGGCGGTCCTCGCTGACGTCGAACACGCCGTAGAACCCGCGGTTCTTCCATCCGAGGTCGGCGTCGTCCGCCCAGGTGAACTCGCCGGTCTTGAACGCGTAGACGCGGTACGTCGTACCGCTGATGCTGACGGTCTCGATCAGTGCCGCACCGTCCATCTGCTGCAGATTGCCCTCATGCGGCTGCGCGATGACGATGTTGTAGTCGGGGAGGCAGTAGGCGAGGTCCGCAAGCGCCTCCTGGACCCGCTTCTCCTTGTTCTTCTCGTTGTTGACCTTGTCGATGACGAAGTTGACCAGCCAGGAGTAGCCCCAGGCGGCCGCCGTGCTGACGGGGCCGTTACCCGGAACGGAGACCGACGACTTCGATGACCGTTCCCGCGGCTCGAAGCACAGGTCGGGAAGTGCGTTCCCCTTGCTGCCGTCGGGCTTGTCGCCGGATTCGCCATCCGGCTCGCCGGTCTGTTCACCGGGGGCGGTGGCGGGCTTGACGGGTTCGCCGGGATCGGACTGCCCGTCGCGGTCGTTGCCATCGTTGTAGTCGGCACAGTCGCCGCCGCCTGTCATCTCCACGATCCGGCAGATCTGCCGGTGTGCGGAGTGGGAGATGTCGCCCCCGATGACGGTGCCGACGATCGCGCCGACCACGAGGGTGACGAGCCCCAGCATTCCCAGGTACTCGACTGCTGTCTGCCCCGTGCTCGTGCGTACTCCTCGGCGTATGCGGTCGTTGCGGTTCACGCGTCACCTCGTCGTGGCTTGCTCGATCCGGGCACCGGGGGCCGGCCGTACACCCGCCGGGGGTCGAACCCTAACGACGACACCTGGGCCCATGGACAGGGCTCAGAGGCCTGTACCAGGACCCAAATCGGCAGGTGGGGCCCAGTGATCGAGGTGACGGGAAGCTGTCGTCGCCGACGGTGGCGGAGCTCCGCCACCCGCTCCGGAGCTCCCGCCGGTCACGCTGAAAGCATGGGGGAAGGGCGCGCTGACCTGCGGGAAGCCTCTGAGTGTCGGCGGTCGGCGGGTGGGCGGTGTTCGCCTCATCCAGTCTCAGTCGTCGGTGGCCTGGCCCGGCAGGTCGACGCTGTCGCGGAGGGTGACGGGAGTGAGGAAGAGCGTGGCGACCACCCCGACCATGGCGATGATCGCGGAGATCAGGAAGATGTGGCCGGTGGCGTCTCCGTAGGCGGCGCGTACGACGTCCTGGACCGGGGCCGGCATCGCCTTGATGTTCAAGGTGGATCCTCCGCCGCCGCCCGTGCCGGCGTCGATGCCGAGCTTGGCCAGACCTTCGGTGATCTTCGTGCTCACAGTGCCGGCCAGTACCGCCCCGAGCACCGAGACGCCGATCGTGCCGCCGAGGGAGCGGAAGAAGGTGATGGCTCCGCTGGCCGCGCCGAGTTCCTTGAGCGGGACGCTGTTCTGCAGGACGAGGACCAGGTTCTGCATGGACATACCGACGCCGACACCGACCGCCGCCATGCCTGCCGACACCGCGACGAGGGACGTCTCATGGTCGATCATGGACAGGCCCAGGAAGCCGAGCGTCAGGACGACGACACCGACCACGACGACGGGCTTGGGCTTGCCAGTCGTGGAGACCATCCGGCCGGCCACCGTGGAGGAGATCAGTACCCCGGCCATCAACGGCATGGTGAGCAGGCCGGCTTCGGTGGGCGAGTAGCCGCGTCCGATCTGGAAGTACTGGCCGAGGAAGACCGCTCCGCCGAACATCGCCATGCCGACCGCGAGGCTCGCGACGATGGCCAGGGCGGGGTCACGCCGCTTGATGATGTGCAGCGGTATGACCGGCTCGGCGACCCGGGACTCGACCCACAGGGCCGCACCCAGCAGCGCGACGGCGCCGGCCACCATGGCGGCGGTCTGCCAGGACAGCCAGGCGAACGAGTTGTCGACGAACGTCACCCACAGCAGCAGGAGGCTGACGCCGGCCGCGATGAGCGAGGCTCCCCAGTAGTCGACCTTGGTGTCCGGACGCCGGACGTCCTGAAGGTGCAGGGTGCGGTTGAGGATGACGGAGGCGACGACGGTGAAGGGCAGCGCGATGAAGAAGCACCAGCGCCAGCCCAGCCAGGAGACATCGGTGATCGCCCCGCCGAGCAGCGGGCCGCCGACGGTGGACACCGCCATGACCGCGCCGAGATAGCCGTTGTAGCGGCCCCGCTCCCTGGGGCTGACCATCGCGGCGATGACGACCTGCACCAGGACCTGCAGTGCGCCCATACCCAGGCCCTGCACCGCGCGGAAGCCGATGAGCTGAGCGGTGTTCTGCGAGAAGCCGGCGCCCAACGAGCCCACCACGAAGATCGCGATCGACATCTGGAGCAGGAGCTTCTTGCTGAAGAGGTCGGCCAGCTTGCCCCAGATCGGCGTTGAGGCGGTGGAGGCCAGCAGGGTCGCGGTGACCACCCAGGTGAACTGCGACTGCGTCCCGTTCAACGAGCCGATGATCTGCGGCAGCGCGACCGAGACCACGGTCGAACTGAGCATCGCGGCGAACAGCACCGTGAGCAGCCCGCTCAGTGCCCGCAGCACGTGCTTGTGGTCCATGGTCGCGGAGCCGTCCGGGCCCCCGGATACCGCTGTGTGCGCACTCACGCGCAAACCTCCGGATGAAGAGAGAACGAGGTCGACGAGGAAAAGGTCAGGGCCGGCGGGAGGACGGCACGAGGGCCGGCCGTCAACGCGGTCTGGACACGACCGGGACGCCGACTGGCCCAGAATACATGCGCAGTGCGCAATTTTGCGCACTGCGCAATGTTGTTGGCGCTCTCATAGGATGGCTGCACCATGGAGCACTCAGCGGGACTACGCGAACGCAAGAAGGCCGCCACCCGGCAGGCGGTCCACGAGGCCGCCCTGCGCCTGGCCGTGGAGCGCGGATTCGACGCGGTCACCGTGGAAGAGGTGGCCGACGCGGTAGGCATCTCACGCCGGACGTTCTCCAACTACTTCGCCACCAAGGAGGACGCCGTCCTGTGGGGTGACGAGCGCTACCTCGAAGAACTGGTAGCCGCCTTCCGTGCCCGCCCACCCGAGGAGAGCGCCTGGGCCGCCCTGTGCACCACCGTCCTGGACTGCCTGCCGGAGAGCGGCGCCCAGGAGTGGGAGACGCTCGTACGCACCCGACTTGCGCTGCGCCACCCCGCGCTCCTGGCCCGTCAACTCGCCAATCACGCAGGGCTGGAGGCAAGCCTCACCGAGGCGATCGTCGAGCGCTGTCCCGCCCGGGACGCGGACACCGCCCTCGACGCCCGGGTCATGGCGTCGGCCTTCCTCGTCGCGCTGCGCATCTCGATGCGCCGCTGGATCGACAGCGATCTCACCGACGACCCGCGTGAGCTTGTCGTCGACACGATGAACCGGATGGCGCGCCCCTTCGTCTGACGCGCCCTTGGGCCGGCGGACCCGTCATCTCCGCCACAGCGAGTTGAGCGGGCTGTCGCCCGATCGGGTGGGAGCGCGGTAGTTGACGCCTGCGGAGGCGGAGCAGCACGCCGAGCGTGTCCCGGCACGGGCAGGCCGGCGGACGTCGCCGACCACCTCACCGCCGCGCAAGGTCGCTGGGTCCTGCCCCGCTGTCAGCCGGCGCGCGGGAGTCCGACCTGGAAGAGCGCGCCGTCGTCGGGTGCGTCGGTGAGGGTGGGTGTGCCGCCGTGGCGCTGGACGACATCGCGTGCGATGGCCAGGCCCAGGCCCGCGCCGCCGTCGTCGCGGCCGCCTGCCTCGTCGAGGAGGACGAAGCGTTCGAAGACGCGCTCACGGCCGGCCGCGGCGACGCCGTGCTCGCCGAGTCCGCCAGGACGGGCCTGGGCCGGGCGGTGGACACGGCGCTCGGCAAGGTCCCGGGCACTGCGACGTCGGCCGAGCTCGACGGCCACCGCGACGGGACGGCGGCCTGGCGCGTCGATGTCACCGACGACCAGGGCGCCGCGCACGAGGTCGTCGTCGACGCACGGACCGGCAAGGTCACCGCCATGCACACCGGCCCGGCCCACTCGCGCGGCAACGGCGCGGACGACGACCGCGAGCACGACTGAGCAGCCGACGCTGCCGGAGAACTTGTGACTGAGCGACCTGGCCCGGGGCATCCTGACGCCCCGGGTCACAGTGACCAGCTGAGATCTCCGTCGAATCCGGGACGGCTCGGTGAGCCGATGCTGTCGCCGGCCGTGGTCCATCTGTGGCTGAAGGCGATGGGAATGTCCAGGGCGAGGAAGTTCTTCCCGTCTCCTGTGTGGGCGCGCAGGTGGAGATGGTGCCTGGGCCACCGGCACCGTCTGGGGGATCTGGAGATTCCAGGTCTGTCTCCACGGCCCGGCGGGCGGTTGGGCGTCACCCGACAGGCTCGTGCCCATGCTTGCCAGCAGATCGGGCAATGTGTAGCTTTTGTCCAGTATTTTCGTGGGGCCGATCTTTATGATCACCCTGCAGGTGACCCGGGTCAGGTCGACCGTCTCTTTGAGGTGGCTGTGCATTTCCCAGCGGACTTGTTGTCCAAGGCGCGGCAATGCGGGTGTGCACGTGATGTCAAGGATGTCCATGACGTAGTTGTCGTCGCTCGCGTCCTCCACCAGGCGGTTGTTCATGTCACTCATCCCGTGGTGTCTTGGGCGGGGAGTCGCGCCAGATGCTCTGAGACCAGAACCCCGGCCCGATTACGGCGGGCCGGGGTTCTATGCCATGCGCATCACGGGCTGGCTCTAGAAGTCGAAGCCGCCGAAGTCGTCGAAGTCGCCGAAGCCGCCGAAGTCGTCGAAGCCGCCCTTGTGGTGACCGATCACCCGGAAGCTGGCGACCACTCCGTCCTCGACGCACACGCCGCCGTGGACCCTCCCGGGCTTCACGCCGTTGGCTTCGCTGCGCGGGCCGACCGTGGCGATGGGAGCGCCGTTGTCGCAGGTCGCCCCGCGGAAGACCTCGACGCCCCTGCGGCTGTCGTTGCGGATGTTGAGGCTCTTGGAGCCCAGGCCGCTCACCACGGTGATGCAGCCGTCCGGGCGGGCGGAGTACGACCGCTCGTTGATGAAGATCCTGCCCACCTCGCGGTGGCCGCCGCGGTGGCCACCGCCGCCGCGCTCGCCGAAGCC
>NZ_JBEYTS010000077.1:0-31841 GCF_040643155.1 Streptomyces sp. NPDC047453
ACCGCGGTCGTCGCGGTGCGGGCGCGGTGACCGGACGCGCGCCAGGCGTCGACACCCCGGCCGCGCCCTCCCGCCCCGCTGTCAGGAGGCGGCCGTGCCCGGCCGGCCGACGCGGAAGTCGCGGTGCAGTGCGCGCAGGCGGTCGGTCAGGGCCGGAACCGGGCCCTGCACCGTCAGGCCGGGTACCACGTCCTGGATCGGCAGGCAGCGCACCGGGGAGGGCGGCACGCCCAGTTCGGCCAGCCAGTCGGTCAACTGGGCGGCGGAGTGGGCGTAGACGATCCGGCCGAGGCCGGCCCAGCCGTGGGCGGCCGCGCACATGGGGCAGTGCTCCCCGGAGGTGAAGACGGTGGCCTCTGCCCGCTGCCGCTCGGTGAGATGGGCGGTGGCCCAGCGGACCAGCTCGAACTCCGGGTGCCGGGTGTTGTCGTCCAGACTGTGCACCCGGTTGCGGTCCTCCGCCAGGACCTGCCCGTCGGCACCGACCAGGACCGAGCCGAACGGCTCGTCCCCGGCCCGCACCGCCTCGGCGGCCAGCTCGACCGCGCGCTCCAGATGCCGCAGCTCGGCGGCGTTCGGTTCGATGAGGGTCATGGCTGCTCCCTCAGGCGGCGGTGGGAGCGCCGGGGACACGGCGCTCGCCGCCGTTGTGCTCCTGCCAGAGCTGGTAGACCTCGACCGCGGCGTCGCGCGGCTCGTAGCGCATCGGCAGCCGGCGCTCGTCCCAGTTCTTGGCGAACTCCTCGTAGAAGTTGTCCAGTTCGAAGTACTTGCGGTCGTCCACGTAGTGCGGCTCGTAGGCGTCCCGGGTGGTGAGGAAGACCACTTCGTCCGGTGAGCAGTAGTACAGGGACCCCAGGCACATCGGGCACGGCTGGGCGAGCACGTAGATCGTGGCGCCGACGAGGTGCTCGGTGCCCAGCTTGGTGCACGCCTCGCGGATGGCGAGGATCTCGGCGTGCGCCGTGGGGTCGTTGGTCTGGGCGACCCGGTTCGGGCTCTCGGCCAGGATCTCGCCGTCCTTGACGATGACGGTCGCGAACGGGCGGCCGCCCTCGGCGACGTTGCGGCGGGCGATGTCGATGGTGCGCTGCGCGAAGTCCATCAAGGGTGTCCTATCTATTGATGTGGGTCTGAACTGGTCATTCGTAAGATCGGTGAGGCCCAGGGGCCCGGGGTATGGCTGTCATGGGTGAGCCGCTGGATGGCTTGAAGGACATGAGGAGGAAGCCGGGGCGGCCGGGCGAGCCCGCACCGCCCCGGAGCCGGTCCGATCGGGGCGGATCAGAAGGGCTTGGTGGGCAGGTACTTGCCGTCCAGGGTGATCACCGCGCGCTCGCCGCCCTCGGGGTCGGCGACCTTCTTCACGTCCAGCTTGAAGTTGATCGCGGAGATGATGCCGTCACCGAACTGCTCGTGCACCAGGGCCTTGAGCGTGGTGCCGTACACCTGGAGCATCTCGTAGAAGCGGTAGATGGTCGGGTCGGTCGGGATGCCACCGGGGATCGACCCCCGGGTCGGGATCGTCTGGAGCAGCGCGACCGCGTCGGCGTCCAGGCCGAGCAGCTCGCCGACGGCCTGGGCGGCCTCCTCGGGCAGGGCGTGCTGGCCGAGCACGGCGGCGGTGGTGAAGGCCACCGACAGGCCGGCCGCGTCCGCGATCTGCTGCCAGGTGAGGTCCTTGCGGATCTTGGCCTCGACGGCGGTGATGGCGAGGGCCTGCCGGGCGGTGGGGTCGAACTGGGCGTGCGGCATGGGGGGTTCCTTTCAGGGTTCAGGATCGGGGTTCATGGGGGGGACACCCGGTCCCCTGCGAGGTGGCAGGGCCGGGACGATGGGGGGCCGTGGGCCGTGGGGCCGGACCGTGGTCAGGCCGCGGACGCGGTCGCCCGCGCTTCGGCGCCGACGTTCTCGACGCCTCCGGTGGCGATGTCGTAGACCCAGCCGTGCAGGGTGAGGGCGCCTTCGGCCAGACCGCGGGCGACCGAGGGGTGGGTGACCAGGTTCGCCAACTGGGCGAGCACGTTCTGGCGCACCAGAGCGGCGACGTCCCCGCAGGGGGCGGTACGGGCGCGGGAGGCGTCCGCGTGCCGCAGCCACTGGGCGACCGCCGGCACCCCTCGCAGGTCGTGGGCCTCGGCCAGGGCCGTCATGGCGCCGCAGCCGGAGTGCCCGCACACCACGATGTCGGACACGCCGAGGACCGCCACGGCGTACTCGATGGTCGCCGCCACGGCGTCGGGGCCGGGCGCGTGGGACGGGACGAGGTTGCCCGCGGTGCGGACGACGAACAGCTCGCCCGGTTCGCTGGCCGTGATCAGCTCCGGGACGACGCGGGCGTCGGAGCAGCCGATGAACAGCGTGTGCGGCGTGTGGTTCTCGGCGAGGTGGGCGAACAGGTCCGCCTTGGTGGGGTGGACGTCCCGCTGGAAACGCGTGACGCCCTGGGCGAGGTCGCGCATGAGTCACTCCCTTCGATGGGTTCCGGCCTGCCGGACTCGATGAATCCACCATGCATGACCTGGGCCTATAGAGTCCAAGACGCAGTACCCATGTCTCCCATTGGTCGCATCTATAATCGTTCCCATGGCACTGGAACTGCGTCATCTGCGCTACCTGCTCGCCGTGGCCGAGCACGGCAGCTTCACCCGTGCTGCCGAAGACCTGCGCATCTCCCAGCCCACGCTGTCCCAGCAGGTCCGGCAACTGGAGCGGACCGTGGGGGTGCCGCTCCTCGACCGCACCGGCCGCAGCGTGCGACTCACCGACGCGGGCGAGACGTACGCGCGCCACGCCCGCCGCGCCCTGCGGGACCTGGAGGCCGCCCAGCGCGCCGTCCAGGACGTCCAGGACCTGACCCGCGGCCACCTGCGCCTGGCCGCGACGCCGACGTTCACCTCCTATCTGGTGGGCCCCCTGGTCGCCGACATGCACGCCCGCCATCCCGGCATCACCCTGGACGTCAAGGAGATGACCCAGGACCGCATCGAGTCGGCCCTGCTCGCCGACGACCTCGACCTCGGCATCGCCTTCTCCGGCTCCCACCTTCCCGGCGTCGTGGCGCAGACCCTGTTCACCGAGACCCTGAGCCTCGTCACCGGCGCCGTCGACCCCGAGGCGGGCCCGTCCCGGCCGCTACCGGTGGACGAACTGAGCAATCGGCAACTCGCGCTGCTGAATGGCGACTTCGCCACCCGGAGCCATATCGACGCCCACTTCGCGACCCACAAGGTGCAGCCCCGCATCGCGGTGGAGGCCAACTCCGTCCAAGCCCTCGTCGAGATCGTGCGGCGCACCCCGATCGCCACCGTGCTTCCCGACGCCATCACCCACGATCACCCGCACCTGCGCCCCGTCCCCCTCGAACCGGCCCTGCCCGCACGCACCGTCACGCTGCTGCGGCGCGGCAGCAGCTACCAGAGTGCCGCTGCCCGCGCCTTCATCCGCCTCACCCGGGACTTCGTCCGGGCCCGCGGCTACACCGACGCCCCGGAGTGACGTCCGGGGCCGGGCGACCTGAGGGCCTACCTGCTGCTCCTGACGGCAGGGGGACTCGTCCAGGCCCGGGTGCTGTGGCGGGTGCTGCGGGCGAAACAAGTGAGGTGAGTCGAGGCGCGGTTGCACGCTACAGTCGACCCCCCACCACGAGGGTGGGGGACCGCGACAGCGAAAGGAGGGACAAGTCCATGATCGCCATGATCACCGCGCTCGAGTCCTCCCGGGGTGCCGGCCATCTCTGACCCCGGAGCGGACGGGCGCTTTCACCGGAGCGTGCCTTGACCGTGATTCAGAACGACCTGACCATGCGTCCGATCACCGGACGCGAAGAACTCGACCTCTTCCGCCGACTGCCCTACAGCCTCAACGAGGAACTGGCGGAGGACCTCGCCGCCGGCCGCCGACGTCCGGAATGGATGTGGGTCGCCATGCACGGCGACCGCCTGCTGGCCAGGGCGGCCTGGTGGAGCCGGCCAGGCGGCGACGCACCACTCATCCTGGACGTCCTCGACCTCGACGACGGCATCCCGGGCCCCGATCGTGTGGACACCGGGGTGCGACTGCTGCGCACCGCCATGGCGGCCATCCTCCCGAACGGGGCGCGTCCCCCCGAGTACAGCCGCTTCATCCCGCCGGACTGGCGTGAGAACACGGTGACCAGGCAAGTCGTCGAGGAGCGCATGACGGTGCTGGAACGCACCGGCGCGCGGCTCTTCGTCGAACGACTGCGTCTGGAATGGCGTCCCGAATCGCCCGTTCCCGAGCCCGGCGGGCGCCTCGAGTTCCGACCCGTCCACGACGCCGGGGAACTCGTTGCCCTGATGACCTCGGTCCTGGACGGGACGCTGGACGCACACGGCCGGGACGACCTGACCCGGATGTCCACCCACGAAGCGGCCGTCAAGCACTACGAGGGCGAACTCGCCCGCTACACCAGCCCGCGGGACTGGTGGCGCGTCGCGACCCTGCCCCACGGAGAGCCGGTGGGATTCGTCATCCCGGCCCACAACGGCTACAACCCCATCATCGCCTACATCGCGGTCCTGCCCGCCCATCGTGGCAAGGGGTACATCGACGACATCCTCGCCGAGGGCACCCGTGTGCTCGCCGAGCAGGACGTCCCCCGCATCCGAGCGTCCACGGACCTCGGCAACACCCCCATGGCGCACGCCTTCCACCGCGGCGGCTACGTCAATTTCGAACGCGAGATCAACATGACCTGGAGCTGACCGAGGCGGGGGCACCTACGAGGGTGCCCCCGCCCGACTCGTCCCGCTCGCTCGGCCGATGGTGACGACATGCGCCCAACGCGGCGGGGAGTCCGGGACGTAGGCGGGACTCTCCTCGTCCACGGCGCGGGCGGGGCGGAGGAAGAGACCTACGACGGTGCGGCATGGCGGCTGCGCGGAGGGCCACGGCGTCTGGCCGTCCGTCAGGGCGACGATCACGTCCGGGCGGGGCCGGGAGCGCAGCGCCCGGGCGAAACCGGAGCGCAGATCCGTTCCCCCGCCACCGATCAGTTCCATGTTCTCGGCACGGCAGAGCGGGACGGCGATCCCCGCCGCCGCGTCGCAGGAGATCACCGAGACCAGATCGCGCCGTCCGCCCACCGCCCGTGAGATCGCCGCCACCTCCAGCAGCGCACTGCCCAACTCGGCGTCGCTCACCGACCCGGAGGTGTCGATCACGACGCAGACCCGGGGCGGCGTACGGCGCAGGCTCGGCAGCAGCACCCCGGGGACAGTGGCCGAGCGCCGGGACGGACGCCGGTAGCTGTGGTTCTCGCCCACCCCCGGCGCACCCGCCGCCGAGCGGACCGCCGCCCCCAGCAACTGCCGCCACGGCTGCGGCGGATGGAACGCCTCGTCCGCCCACCGGCGCCACCCGTCCGGCGCGTTGCCGGGCCGGCCCTTGATCCCCTCCGCGACCCGGAAGCGGACCGCGTCCCGCTGCTGCCTGCTCAGTCCGTGCGCCCCGTCGGGTCCCAGCTCCCATGGCCGGTCCTGCCCGTCGGCGCCACCGCCGCAGTCCAGCCAGGCGAGGTCCGCGGTGAGCCCGGACATCGACGCCGTCCGCAGGTATTCCTCCATCAGCAGCCCGTCGGGCAGCCGCAGCAGCGACGGCAGCACCGCACCGGTGGGCAGGGGCAGACCGTCACCGTAGATGTCGTCGTTGATCTCGAAGTCGGCGGCGATGTTCCGCCGCAGCCTCCCCCAGCCTTCGGCCGCGGGGACCCCCATCCCGCTTCGCTCGCCCGGCCCGTGCTCCTCGTGCTCCCGCGCAAACCGCTCGCCCCGCCCGTGGTGGTCCCGCAGCAGATGGGAGACCTCGTGCACCCAGACGCCCGCCAGCTCCTCCACCGGGGTGCGCGCCACGAAGCCGGGGGAGACGTAGCAGCGCCAGTGCGCGTCCACCGCCATCGTCGGCACCGACCGGTCCTCCACCACGTGCAGCGCGAAGAGCGCGGCGGCCAGGTAGGGGCGGACCGTCACCGCGTGCAGCCGGGCGGCCAGCAACTTCTCCATGTCCAGCGGGAGTCCGGGCCGGCCGGCCCGACCGCCGATGCCGGCCGGCGGCTCCGGCACGGTGGCTTGTACGGGGCGCGGCGGCGCGGGCCGGGTCACCGGGCGCGGCAGTGGGCGCGGTGCCGGGCGCTTCACGGCCCCCGTCATCGGCTCGCCCCCGCCGCACGCCCGGCGTCGGCCGACGCCGCGGTCCGTCCCACCGACCGGTCCGCCCGCCGGGCGAGACCGACCACCCCGGCCAGCCGCTCCACGGCCTCCGGTACCTCCCAGTCGTCGCGCCGCAGCGCGGCCAGTGTCGTCGCCGGGGCGACCAGCAGGTCCGGGGCGCCGGTCTCCAGCGCCCGTACCAGCACCGCCCAGCCCGCCTCCCACCGCTCCCGCTCCGGCCGCGCCCCGACGGCGGCCACCACCGCCTCCAGCGCCGCCTGACGCAGATCGCCCCGCACCGGCAGCTCGGCGGAGGGCGGATCGGCCAGGAGCGACTCCGGGTCCGGCAGGTCCATCCGGTCCAGATGGGCGAGAAGTTCGAGCCCGGGTCCGTCGCCCACCGCGCCCCGCACCAGCAGCGCCAGCACCTCCCGGGAGACGGAGGCCGCTGTACCGAAGGCCAGCAGGGTCAACGCGGCCTCCCAGCTCCGGGGCGAGGGCCAGGCACCGCCGCGCCCCGTCTCGGTGCTCGGCGGCCGGTGGATCAGCGTCGGCCGGGCTTCCAGGAAGCCGCAGACCGCATGCCGGGCGAAGGCCACCGCCTCCGGCAGCCGCTCCGGCACCAGCCGGGGCAGCTCCGCCCGGGGCCAGACCCCGCCCAGCCCGCGCACCACCACGTCCCGGTCGTGCACCCAGTGCAGATGCACGAACCGGTTGGCCAGCGGCGGGCTCAGCTCCCACCCGTCCGCCGCCGACGCGCGCGGATTGGCGGCGGCCACGATCCGTACGCCCGGCGGCAGTTGCAGCGCACCGACCCTCCGCTCCAGGACGACCCGCAGCAGTGCGGCCTGGACCGCCGGGGTGGCGGTGGAGAGTTCGTCCAGGAAGAGCAACCCCCGCCCGGCCCGCACGAGTTCGACGGCCCACTGCGGCGGTGCCATGGGCACCCCCTGCACCGCCGGATCGTCGCCCACGATGGGCAGCCCGGAGAAGTCGGACGGCTCGTGGACGCTCGCGATCACGGTGGTCAGCGGCAGGTCGAGGGAGGTGGCGAGTTGGGTCAGGGCCGCGGTCTTGCCGATGCCCGGCTCGCCCCAGAGCAGCACGGGCAGGTCGGCCGAGACGGCCAGGGTGAGCGCTTCGAGCTGCTCGTCGGGGCGCGGTTCGGTGGTGGTCGATCGCAGGAGGGTCAAGAGGTCGTTGGCAAGGGTGAGTTGGGTGAAGGTTCCGGAATCGCCGGCGTTGGCGGCGGGTGCGGATGTGGGCAGAAGAGTGCTGGACGTCATGGGCATCACCTGGGGTGGGATAGGGGAACGGGACGGCCCGTCCCCGGAGATGTCGTGGTGTCTTGGCGCGTGCGCGAGCAACGCACGGTTGAGGAAAGGGACTTCGCCGGTGCAGGCGGTTGCGCTGGTGCGGTGGGTCAGCGGGCCAGGCCTGTGCGGGGCCGGGCCCGGCTGGTCCGCTTGTGGCGCACGGCGGGAGGCGTACGACGGTCGAGCCGGGGGCGGTGGCCTGCCTCCGCGCGACCCGCGCCCGAGGCGTTCTCGTCCCCCACCGCACCGGCACCGGGGTACCCGGTGAAGAGCCCCGAGCGGAAGAGCCCGTGGTCGATGCGGCGGGCCGCGGCCGACTCCAGTTCCTCCCGGAGCGGCCCGTCGCGCAGGACCGCGGCGGGACCGAGCAGCCCCTCGACCACGGCCAGCGCCCCGGCGACGTCACCGTGGCCGAGCCGTTCCCGGACCGCCGGCAGTGCCTCCGGACTGCGGTGCACCGCGTCGATCGCCCGCAGGCACGGCAGCGCAGGCCCGCCGAGCGCCACCAGCAGCTCCTCCCGGCGCAGTTGGTCCGGTTCGTGGTCGATCGCCGTCAGCACCCCGTCCCGCAGTGCGATCCGGTGGACCTCACCGCGGCATTCCACCCGGTGCGGATCGGCGGGCTCGGGGCCTGGACCGGCCACCGGAGCCGAGCCGCACGCCGCCAGTGCCGCGGCGACGAGCGGATGCAGTCGCTCGGGCGCGACCAGCCCGGCGCGCAGCAGCTCCAGATCTGGAAGGACCCGGGCCGCCGCCTCCGGCAGCACCGGAAGCGCCGCGACCTCCTGCGGCGGCAGCGCCTCCCGCAGTGGCCGGAACGTCGGGGCGTGGCTGTCGTCGGGGGCGGCGAGTTCGAGCACGGTGCGGCTCCGCGCACCGAGCCGCACGGTGAAGGTCCCGCGACGGCGCCCTTCGGCCCGCAACAGCAACTCCGCGTCGGCAGCCCAACTCGCCTCCGCCCACGGGGAATCGTGGACGGTGGGCAGGTCGGGCGGCGCCATGGAGGATGCGCCGCACCGCCGTGCCAGTTCCCCACTCCGCCCGGAGTCCCAGAGATGCCGGTGCAGGTCGAGCCGGAAACGCCGGTCGGGGTGCGGGTGCGGGTGCGGAAGGTGCTGCCCGGGGGTTTCGTTCCCGGACCCCTCCCACAGGGCCAGGGACATCCACTGTCCGGCGTCCGCCCAGGCCGGCGGTGTCCGCACCACCAGTTGCAGTGGCGTGGGGCCGGAACTCCGGTAATGCGCGAGGGAGATGGTGAGGCCGGGCCGCAGCCGCCCGTCGGGGGCGATCCGGGGCATGTGCCAGCGGAGCAGATCAGGCGCCAGCCGACGCAGATCCGCGCGGAGACGGGTGACGAGATCGGTGCCGTGGCGGTCGCGCACGGCGCGCAGATCGAAATCGACGTCGACTCGGGCGGTGGCGCAGGCCCCCGCCCAGTCACCGACCGCACGCCGTGCGGTCGCGGTCTCGATCATGGACGGTGGCACGGCGTACTCACGCACGCGCTGCCACATCAACAGGCGGGTCGGAATCTCGTTCGCGAGGTGATGTGCCATCAGCACTCACCTTGCGCGAACGATTCCCCCATTCCGTACGAGGAGAGGTTCATCACCCGAGCATCATAGGACACTGCTTCTCTCGGTGGTGGCGACGTGGAGCTCTAGGCTCGACAGGCCGTGGAGATCTGGCCGACCAGGACGGCGAAGGGCATGTCGAGGGCGGCGTAGAGGGCGCCTGCCTCGGGGGAGGCGTTGTCGGCCAGGGCCTCGACCATGAGGGTGGCGTAGTCGCTGACGACGACGCAGGCCTGGTGCATACGCAGCAGACCGGTCTCCCTCTGGGCCTGGCTGAAGGTGCCGGAGGCGTCCACGGCGACGTACGCGTCGTGCCCGGCCGCTGTCGCGGAGAGCGCGGGCAGCGCCGCGCACACCTCGAGCGACACCCCGGCGAAGATCAGCTTCTGCCGCCCGGTGGCCTCGATGGCGCCGCGCACGCGGTCGTCGTGCCAGACGTTGACCGTGCTGCGGTCGATGATCTTCTGTCCGGCCGGCAGTGCCTGGACCAGCTCGGGGGTGGTCGGCCCCCACATGCTGTCGGCCGCGGTGGTGGTGACGACCAGCGGCATGCCCAGCACGGTCGCCGCCCGTGCCAGCGCCACCACGTTGTGCTTCAGTTCTCCGACGGGGATGTCCCGGACGCCCGACGGCGAACGCAGACCCGACCCCGCGGACCGCCGGGCCAAGCTGATCTGCCCCACCGAACGCGGCCTGCTCCAGATGGAGGCAGCCGCCTCCATCATGCGCACGATCGAGGAACGCCACGCGAAGGCTCTGGGCGGACGGGAGTACGCCGCTTTCAAAGCGGCTCTCCAACGCGTGGCCGACCTGCAGGCCGAAGCCCAGCACGACGATCAGTCGCCGGGACGACGCCAGGGCGACTGAGGCGGGCTGCGCCGTGGAGAGACACGACGCCAGATGCGACTAGAGGTCGAGGACGACTTCGTCGGCCGGTCGGCTGCAACAGACGAGGACGGTGCCGGCTTCGGGGAGTTCGAGGGGCGGGGTGGTGTAGGTGACGTCGCCCGCCATGAGGTGGGTGACGCAGGTGTGGCAGACGCCGGTGCGACAGGACCAGCGGGTGGGGATGTCGCAGGCTTCGGCGAGGTCGAGCAGTGAGGCGTGGGCCGGTGACCACGGGGTGCTGATGCCGCTGCGGGCGAAGGTGATGAGGGGTCCGGTGCCCCTGGGGCCCGGCGGCTGGTGCGGCCGGACGGCGGCGGTGGGCGTGACGCCGGGGTTGATGGCGGGAAGGGCACTGAACTGTTCCGTGTGGATCCGCTCGGCGCGCAGACCGTGATCGCGCAGGTAACCGCCGAGGTCCTCCATGAAGGCGGTAGGCCCGCAGAGGTAGGCGTCCGCGTCGGCGGGGATGCCCAGGGCCGTGAGCGCCGGGGCGGTCGGGCGGCCCCGGGTGATGTGGTGCTCGCCCGGGGGCGGGGCTTCGGAGGTGTAGTAGATGTGCTCGTGGGCGTCGGGGAG
The DNA here is from genome assembly GCF_040643155.1 of Streptomyces sp. NPDC047453. Classification (NCBI taxonomy): domain Bacteria; kingdom Bacillati; phylum Actinomycetota; class Actinomycetes; order Kitasatosporales; family Streptomycetaceae; genus Streptomyces; species Streptomyces sp. NPDC047453. Next base: position 10,525 of record NZ_JBEYTS010000077.1, read on the forward strand.
TTGTGTCAGGAGGGCGTGGGCCTCGTCCGCGAACGCATGGTGGGCGCGGTCGTGCGCGGTGTGGATCCACCAGACGGGGCGCGGGTCTCGTGCGTCGGCCAGCCGGTGAAGCATGGCGAGCACGGGAGTGGCGCCGATCCCCGCGGAGATGAGGGCGATCGGGCGGGTGCCTGCTTCGAGTACGAACGTTCCTCGGGGGCTTGCGATGTCCACGAGGTCCCCGGGGCGCAGCGTGGCATGGATGTAGCCGCTGACCTTCCCGCACGATTCGTGCTTGACGCTGATGCGGTAGGTGTGGGCGGTGGGCGCGGAGGACAGGGAGTAGCTGCGCACCGTGGGGACGGTGTCGCCGACGGCGAGCCGGATGGAGAGGTACTGGCCGGGGCGGGCCTCGGGCAGGGGCGTGCCGTCGGCGCTGTCGAGGTAGACCGACGAGACGTCGGGGGTCTCGGGGACGATGCGGGCGACGCGCATGGCCCTGAAGCCCGGCCACCCCGGCTCTTCCCTGGACTGCCGGGTGCTCGCGCGTTCGCCCGGCCATCCGGGTTCCTGTGTGGGCTGCTGGGCGGCGGCGAGTTCGCGGAAGGACTGCTGCCATCCGGGGCTGAGGGCGGGGATGTTCAGCGCTTTGCGCAGCTTCGCGGGGTCGCGGTCGGGGAGGTAGAGCAGCGCGTCGGTGTCGGCGACGCTGAGTTCCTCGGGCCCCTTGCGGGTGAGGGTGATCTCGTCGCCGGCCTGGACGTGCCCCTCGGCGAGCACGCGCAGGTAGAAGCCGGGGCGGTGGTGGGCGACCAGCAGGGACGCCATGGTGGGTTCGCCGAGGCGCATGCCGACGCGGTAGCAGGTGACGCGGGGCTGGGTGACCTCGAATTCGGCCTCGCCGATACGGTACCGGTCGCCGATGCGCACTTCGTCGTCGGGCAGTCCGTCGACGGTGAAGTTCTCCCCGAACATCCCGAAGTCCAGGTCGTCGCGCCCGAGCTGCTTTCGCCAGTAACGGTAGGACTCCGACTGGTAGACGAGGACGGCGCGAATCTCGCCGCCGTGCCCGGCCAGATCTCCTTGGCCGTCTCCGTCGACGTTGAGCCGCCGGACCATGCGGGGACCCTGGACGGGGGTCTTCCAGGCTCCGGTGTGGACGGTCCTTCCCTGCCATGAGACGTCGGTGGGCATCCCCACGTTGACTGACAGCAGCGTCGCCATCGCGGACCTCCTGCGGGGTGGTCGGCCGGGGCAGCCGGAGCGGCCCCTCATGGCGCTGTGATCTGTGCGCTGGGATCGATCCTAGTTCTTGGGCCGGCAGGAGGCGCGTTCGTCCGCGGTGGACGGCCAAAGGACACAGCCAAAGACAAAGGCAAGGAGCACCCGCTCCTTGCCACTCTCAACCTATAGCGCACCAGGGGCCTTGCGGCAAGACCCGGGTCGTGCCGCAGAATCTCCACCCGAAGCCGGAACCTGCGGAAACGGGTAATTCGCGAAGTGCGGGCGCTTTGCCGATATGCGGGTGTGCGTGCCGCCGGACCGCGCGGGGCGGCCGACTGGTGGAATCCCATCTCCTTGAACGGGCGTATTGATGATTGACGTGATCGTGGCCGGCGGCGGACCCACCGGCTTGATGCTGGCCGGCGAGTTGCGGCTGCACGGCGTGCACGTGGTCGTGCTGGAGAAGTTGACCGAGCCGACCGGGCAGTCCCGCGGGCGTGGCCTGCACACGCGCAGTGTCGAGATGATGGACCAGCGTGGTCTGCTGGACCGGTTCCTCGCGGTCAGTGAGAAGTTCCAGGCCGGCGGTTTCTTCGGCGGCATCCACAAGCCGTGGCCGGACCGGCTGGACACGGCACACCCGTACGGCCTCGCCACCCCGCAGCCGGTCACCGAGCGGCTGCTCGACGAGCGCGCCCTCGAACTCGGTGCCGAGATCCGGCGCGGACGCGAAGTGGCCGGACTGAGCCAGGACGAGGACGGGGTGACCGTCGAACTGGCCGACGGCACTCACCTGCGCTCGCGCTACCTCGTCGGCTGCGACGGCGGCCGCAGCACCGTGCGCAAGCTCCTCGGCGTCGGCTTCCCGGGTGAACCCGCCAAGGTCGAGACCCTGCTGGGCGACATGGAGGTGACCGAGGATCCGGCGACGGTCGCCGCCGTCGTCGCGGAGGTCCGCAAGACCCAGCTGCGGTTCGGTGCCATCCCCGACGTGGACGGGAACAAGGGGGTGTACCGCATCGTCGTGCCCGCCGACGGCGTGGCTGAGGACCGTGCGACCGCGCCGACCCTCGAGGAGTTCAGGAAGCAGCTACGGGCTGTCGCGGGCACCGACTTCGGGGCGCACTCGCCGCGCTGGCTGTCGCGGTTCGGCGACGCCACCCGGCAGGCCGAGCGCTACCGGGTGGGCCGGGTCCTGCTGGCCGGCGACGCGGCGCACATCCATCCGCCGACCGGCGGGCAGGGGCTCAACCTCGGCGTGCAGGACGCGTTCAACCTGGGCTGGAAGCTGGCCGCCGAGGTCAACGGCTGGGCACCGGAAGGGTTGTTGGACAGCTACCACGCCGAACGGCACCCGGTGGGCGCCCGGGTGCTGGACAACACCCGCGCGCAGATCACGCTGCTGGGGACCGATCCGGGTGCGACCGCGCTGCGGGAGCTGTTCTCGAAGCTGATGGACTTCGAGGAGGTGAACCGGTACGTGACCGGGATCATCACCGCGGTCGAGGTCCGCTACGACTTCGGCGAGGGTCACGAGCTGCTCGGCCGGCGGCTGCGGGACGTGCGGCTGAAGCGGGGGCGCCTCTACGAGTTGATGCACGGTGGACGCGGGCTGCTGCTCGACCCAACCGGCCGCCTTTCGGTGGCCGGTTGGGCGGACCGGGTCGATCACGTCGTGGACGTCAGCGAGGAGTTGGACGCGCCCGCGGTACTGGTGCGGCCGGACGGCCATGTGGCGTGGGTCGGTGAGGATCAGCAGGATCTGCTCAGCCGGCTGCCCAAGTGGTTCGGGGCGGCCGCCAGTTGAGCGGCGCGCGCCGACCCGATCGCACTGATCCTGGAGGCGGGGGGACGACGCCCGAGTGGTTGTCCCCCCGCCCGATGCCACCTGGCCGGGCGTGGCTGTCGCGCCACCGGTCTTCAGCGCAGGGTGAGCGGGGTCTCGGACTCGACGCGGGACAGCTTCTCCGGGTTGCGGACGTAGTAGAGGCCGGTGATGCGGGCGTCCTCGACACGGGCCGCCATGATGCCGTCGATCTCGCCGTCCAGGCGCACGAAGAGCGCCGGGCCGCCGTTGACCAGCGTGGGGTCGATGGTGAGCTTGCCCCGGACCTTGCCGGCGCTGCCGACGAACATGCGGACCACCTTCTCGGCGCCGACGATCGGCCGCAGCGCGGCCTGCTTGACGCCACCGCCGTCACTCATCAGGACGACCTCGGGCGCGAGCACGTCGAGGAGGCCCTGAAGGTCCCCGGTCTCGAACGCGCGCTGGAACGACTCCAGGGCCGCCCGGGTCTCGCTGGGGGAGACCACCTTGCGCGGGCGGCGGGCGTCGACGTGCCGGCGCGCGCGGTGCGCGATCTGGCGGACGGCCGCGGGGCTCTTGTCGACGGCCGCCGCGATCTCGTCGTAGCCGACCTCGAAGACCTCGCGCAGTACGAAGACGGCGCGCTCCGTCGGCGACAGCGTCTCGAGGACGAGCATCAGCGCCATCGACACGCTCTCGGCCAGCTCGACGTCCTGGGCCACGTCCGGCGCGGTGAGCAGCGGCTCGGGCAGCCAGGGACCGACGTACGCCTCCTTGCGGCGCTTCATCGCGCGCAGCCGGTTGAGTGACTGCCGGGTGGTGATCCGTACCAGGTAGGCACGTTGGTCGCGCACCTGCGCCAAGTCGACCTCGACCCACCGCAACCAGGTCTCCTGGAGGACGTCCTCGGCGTCGGCGGCCGATCCGAGCATCTCGTAGGCGACGGTGAAGAGCAGGTTGCGGTGGGCGATGAACGCCTCGGTCGCCGGATCAGTGGTGTGGTCGTTCATGTCTCGACCCCTCTCCTTCGCGGACGGCCCTGTCTCCGAGGGCATTCAAGCGTGCATGCACAGCACGGTCTTGTCCGGTGCCCAGCGTGCCTGACTAGGCTGCCCGTGCGCCGGTGGCCGGTGCCTCGTCGCGCCGGACCTCCAGCAGCTCCTGGCGCTTGGCACCTCCCGAGACGCGGTGCAGGCCGTACGAACCGGGCTTGCGTGCCTCGCCGGCCAGGTGCTTGACGATGCCCCTGCACACGAACTCCTTGACCTTCGCGCCGGCGCGACCGCCGATGTGGAACCACAGCGCGACGTCGTACCTGTGGGCGAACTGGAAGATGCCGGCGCGTCGGCCCAGGCTGATGCACTGGCCGGCGAACACCTGGTTGAGGGCCGAGGGCCGCTCGCCCGTGATCCGGCTGAGCACCGTGTCGGCGGCCCGCGCGCCCAGAGGTATCGCTGCCTGGCAGCTCATCCGCAACGGCAGGTCCGACGGTGCGGCCGAGTCCCCGGCCGCGACGACGCGTTCGTCGTCCACGCTCGTCAGCGTCTCGTCCGTGAGCAGGCGGCCCAGGGCGTCGGTGCTCAGCCCGCTGCGCGCGGCCAGGTCCGGCACGCCGAAGCCGGCGGTCCAGACGGTCACCCGGCTCGGCAGCTCGCGGCCGTCACCGAGCCGTACGGCATCGCGGGTCACCGCCGTCACCTCCGTGCCGGGGCCGTCGAGCACGGTCACCCCCAGCGCCGCCAGCCGCCCGGCCACCGAGCGTCGGCCCCGAGGATGCAGGTACGGGCCGAGCGCCCCACCGCAGACCAGGGTCACGGTGCGTCCGGCCTCCGCCAGCTCGGCGGCGGTCTCGATGCCGGTGGGACCCGCTCCGACGACCGTCACGGCGGCCGTCGCGGGAGCGGCGTCGACGATCGGCCGCAGGCGCTGCGCCTCCTCCAGGGTGGCGATCGGGTGGGCGAACTCGGCCGCTCCCGGCACGCGCGGGTCGGCGCTGCCGCTGCCCACCGCGTAGACCAGGTAGTCGTAGCCGACCGTGCCGCCAGTGGCCAGCGTCACGCGGCGCGCGGCCGCGTCGATCCGTGTCGCGGAGTCGACCACCAGCCGGACGCCGTCGGCCAGGACGTCCCGGTAGTCGACGACGGCGTCGTCGGTCCCGCCCACCAACTGGTGCAGGCGGATCCGGTGGACGAAAGCCGGGCGCGGGTTGATCAGCGTCACCGTCACGTCGTCGCGCCGCGTCAGGCGGTTGGCGGCCATGACGCCGGCGTATCCGCCACCGATCACGACGACGTCCGTGTTCTCCACCATGGTGTCTCCTCCGTTTTCAGGGGTTCGGCCTCAAGACACCGCGTGGTCGGCCGCTGTGACAACGTGTGAGGCGGATCACTATCGCGGACGTGGGTCCGCTCCGAGACACGCGAGGGAAGGCGCGGACGGGCGGCAAGGGGCAGGCGTCGGGAACCGAGCCGCTCGGTACGACGGCGAGCAGGTGTTACTCGGCTGAGGCGTCGCGTGTGCGCTGGTAGTGGCGGCGCGCCTTCATCCGGTTGCCGCAGACGGCCATCGAGCACCAGCGGGCCTTGTCGGTCTTGCTGCGGTCGATGAGGAAGCGCCGGCACTCGGGGTTGGCGCACGGCCGCAGCCGGCCGGGGATCGTCCGCTGAACCGCGCTCCACGCCAGTACCGCTTCCACCGCCATGCGGCGTTCCGGAGGGGTGTCCAGCTCCCACGACACCCCCGCGGGCGACATGTGCGGGCGGGAGGTGACGTCCTTCAGGAGCGGGGCCAGCGACGTGGCGGGCCGGGTACCGCGCACCACTTCCTGTAGGGCATCCCGCGCCTCTACGAGGTTGCGCAACTCGTCCTCGGTTCCGCTGCCGCCGTGGGCCTGCTGCCAGGACCCGGCCGCTTCCGGATCCGCCAGCTGGTCCTGGACGACACCGTTGACCACCGGCGTGCTGTTGAGGAGTTCCAGCAGCGCGTCCTGCCGCTCCCGCTCGGTCGCCATGGCACCCCCTAACCGAATTGGCTCGCTTGACAGGTTACACGCCGGCGCCACGACGGCCAGCCGCGCGGTAGACACTGTCTACGCCCATTGGTAGACAGTGTCTATGAGGGCGCCGCGCCGGTCCGATCCTCGGCGGTGTTCTCGTGGCGCACTGGGGCTGGCGTGCCGTGTTCTGGGTCAACGTGCCCGTCGCGTGCGTCCTCGTCGCCCTCGTCCTCGCGGTGCGGACGCCGGCATCCGGACGTGTCGACTCCGCGCGGCTCAACCTCCTCGGTGCGGGCCTGCTCGCGATCGCGCTCGCGGTGCTCGTGCACGCTCTGGTTGGCGTACCCGCACGGGGGTGACCGCGGCGCCGACGCTGCTCGAACTCCTCGCCGTCGCAGGCGCCGTGGCGCTGCTCGTCAACGGGGTCGCCGACCCCAGCCTGGTCAGCCCCGACAACTGGGTCCACGACCAGGCCCTGCTGGACCGGCCGGGCAATGACGAGATCCAGCTCCGGCTCTTCCGCGACTACCCCTCCAACGTGGACCTTTATCCGGAGGTCCACCGGTACTTCCGCGACTCCCGGGTCCCGCTGCTGGCGGTCTGGGGAGCCAACGACGAGATCTTCGGCCCCGACGGCGCCACGGCGTTCGGCCAGGACCTGCCCGATGCCGAGATCCACCTGATCGAGTCCGGGCACTTCGCCCTGGAAAGCCACCTCGGCACCATCACCGAGCACATCCGCGACTTCCTCGCCCGCGTCCTCGCCTGACGCGGACTACCGCTGTTCGCGGGTGGTGGCGAAGCGTCTGCGGTAGTGGGTGGGCGTGGTGCCCAGATGGCGGGCGAAGGCGCGGCGGAGGGTCTCGTCCGTGCCGAGCCCGCTGTGCTGCGCGGCCGAGGTCACGCTGTGGCCTTCGAGCAGCAACTGCTGGGCGCGGTCGAGGCGGACCCGCTCCACCCAGCGTGCGGGCGTGGTGCCCAGTTCGGCGCGGAACAGCCGGGCCAGATGCCGAGGGCTGACGGCGACGGATGCGGCCATGGCGGGCAGGCTGTGGTCGGCGGCCGGATCGGCGAGCACGGACGCGATCAGCGGGCGGAGCAGGTCACCGCGGGGAGGCGGGGTCGTGATGGCCGTGGAGAACTGCGACTGCCCGCCCGGACGCTGCATGAAGACGACCAGTTCACGCGCGACGTTCCTCGCCACGTCGGCGCCGTGGTCGTCCTCCACCAGGGCGAGCGTCAGGTCGATGCCCGCGCTGATGCCCGCGGAGGTGACGTACCGCCCGTCACGGATGTGCATGGCGTCCGGCTCGACGCGCACACGGGGGTAGCGGCGGGCGAACACGGCCGCGTGCCGCCAGTGCGTCGTCGCACCGCGGCCGTCGAGCAGGCCCAGTTCGGCCAGGACGAAGGCGCCGGTGCACACCGAGGCGACCCGTGGCGCCCGCGCGGTGACGGCGCGGGTCGCGGCCAGCAGCTCGTCCTCGATCGGCTGCTGGGCCAGCCGGTCGCCTCCGGCGACCACGACCGTGTCGACCGGGCCCGCGTCGGCCGCCCGGACCGTACCGGTCAGTGCCAGTCCGGCGGAGGTGGTGACCGTCCCGCCCCGCGGGGAGACCAGCACCAGCTCATAGCCGGGAGCGAGCCGACCCGCCTGATGCAGAACCTCCGACGGACCGCTGACATCGAGCATGGTCACCCCCTCGAAGACGACGAAGCCAACCCGATGCGTCATGTCCGAATCCGTGGTTCTCCTGGCAGCAAAGACATGGCCCAGCGTACGTCGTCCGGTGAACCCTGGAGGCGGATCACCGATCCGGACAAGGCCGGACGAGAAAGGCGGACGAACGATGAACGAAGCGATCGCAGGAGTGCGGATCCCTGACACCACCCTGGTACGGGAGGCGACCGAACTGGTCCGCGACGTCGCCCCGCCGCTGCTCTTCCACCACTCCCGGCGGGTCTTCCTGTGGGGATCGCTGCGCGGCCGGGAGCAGCGGCTCGACTTCGACCCCGAACTGCTGTACGTGGGTGCGATGTTCCACGACCTCGGGCTCACGAAGCGTATGCGCCGCACCGACCAGCGCTTCGAGATCGACGGTGCCGACGAGGCGCGCCGCTTTCTGCACGCCCACGGCATCACCGGCGAGCCGGCCGACCGTGTCTGGACGAGCATCGCCCTGCACACCACCCCGGAGATCCCGCTGCACATGGCACCCGAGATCGCCCTGGTGACCCGCGGCGTCGAACTGGACGTGCTGGGGATCGGCTATCACGCGGTCTCCGACGAGGAGCGCGCAGCGGTCGTCGCCGCGCACCCGCGCCCGGATTTCAAGAACCGGATCCTCGCCGCGTTCACCGAAGGCATCGAGGAACGCCCCGATACGACCTTCGGGAACGTCAAGGCCGACGTCCTGGCCCACTACGTCCCCGGCTTCCGGCGCACCGACTTCGTCGAGGCCATCAAGAACTCCGACTGGCCCGAATGACCGGCTTCACCCCCGCCGGATTCCCTCTTCGGCGCTCCGGATTGAGATGGAGCTGACACCGTCCGCAATTCCATGCGTGCGACACGACTCGATAGGGTGGCGTTAAAGGTTGCCTAAAGAAACCACCAAGTCGGACAGGGAGAACAACCGTGGGCGCTGCGCGCATGAGTGGTACGCCGTTGCCGGGAATCGGGGTCCGCTACGACCTCAGCACACGAGAACAGCGCCGTCTGTCCGTGGTCGCACACCGGGACGGAACGCGGACCCTGAGCGCGTACCGCGAGGACGATCCCGACGCCTGCGCTCTGTCCGTGCGTCTGACCGCCGGGGAGGCGGCGGCCGTCATCGACGCGCTCATGCCGGCGCATCACAGCCCCAACCTGCTGTCGACGACCGAGTTGGGGCTGGTGGCGGAGCGCGTCGAACTGTCGGCGACCTCGTACTGGAACGGGCGGCTGCTGGGTGAGACCCGGATGCGTACCGAGACCGGTGTGTCGATCGTGGCGGTGCTGCGGCGGGCCGAGGCGATTCCGTCCCCCGGGCCGGACCTCCGGCTCGCGGGCGGGGACACGCTGATCGTGATCGGCACGCGCGAGGGCGTCGACGGCGCCGCGGCGATTCTCGGGCGGGAGTGATACGCATGCATTCGTCTGCGGTCTTCCTGATCGAGTTCGGCGCGATCATCCTCGGTCTGGGGTTGCTGGGCCGGTTCGCCGGGCGCTTTCAGTTCTCACCCATCCCCCTGTATCTGCTGGCCGGGCTCGCCTTCGGCCAGGGCGGACTGCTCCCGCTGGACACCAGTGAGGAGTTCGTCGCCATCGGCGCCGAGATCGGCGTCATTCTTCTGCTGCTCATGCTGGGGCTGGAGTACACCGCCAGTGACCTGGTCTCCAACCTCAAGACCCAGTACCCGGCCGGGCTCGTCGACGCCACGCTCAACGCTCTGCCCGGCGCCGCCATGGCGCTGCTGCTGGGCTGGGGGCCGGTGGCGGCGGTCGTCCTGGCGGGGGTGACCTGGATCTCCTCGTCCGGTGTGATCGCCAAGGTCCTGGGCGATCTGGGACGGCTCGGCAACCGGGAGACCCCGGTGATCCTCAGCATCCTGGTCCTCGAGGACCTGTCCATGGCTGTGTATCTGCCGATCATCACCGCCCTGCTGGCCGGCGCGGGCCTGGCGGCGGGCAGCGTCACGCTGGCCATCGCCCTCGGGGTGGCCGCTCTGGTGCTGCTGGTGGCGGTGCGGTACGGCCGGCACATATCGCGTTTCGTCTCCAACGACGACCCCGAGAAGCTGCTGCTGGTCGTGCTGGGCCTGACCCTGCTGGTCGCGGGGCTCGCACAGCAGCTGCAGGTCTCGGCGGCCGTGGGCGCGTTCCTGGTCGGTATCGCCCTGTCCGGCGAGGTGGCGGAGGGCGCGCACAATCTCCTGGCTCCGCTGCGTGACCTGTTCGCCGCGGTGTTCTTCGTGTTCTTCGGACTGCACACCGACCCGCAGAGCATTCCGCCGGTGCTGGTCCCGGCGCTGGCCCTTGCCGTCGTCACCGCGATGACCAAGATCGCCACCGGGTACTGGGCCGCCAAGCGGGCCGGTGTCTCCGTCAAGGGACGCTGGCGCGCGGGCGGCACGCTGGTCGCCCGGGGCGAGTTCTCCATCGTCATCGCCGGGCTCGCCGTCACCGCCGGGATCGAACCCGACCTGGGCCCGCTGGCCACGGCGTACGTGCTGATCCTCGTCATCCTCGGCCCGCTCACCGCCCGCTACACCGAACCGGTGGCCCGGCGCCTGACCGTCCTGTTCGGCAAGACCGCGCCGGCCGGCGGCTCACCGGCCGAGGGCTGGGCACCCGAATCCGGGACGCGGGAGACGGCGGCACGTCAGGAGGCGGCGACCGACCAGGACACGGTCGGCCGGTCGTGAGCGGGGCGGTCTGCCGATCAGGGCAGGGTCGGCCGGTCATGAGCGAGACGGTCGGCCGGCCCTGAGTGACACAGTCGGCGGATCATGAGTGAGGACGGCCGGGTGGCACTGACGGAGCGCCGCACGGTCCCGCTCCTCGCCGTCCCGCCGTCCACCGGGGTGCGGCCGTCCGGCGGGCCGTCGCAGTCAGGACCGGGGCGGGGGGACCCGCTGCCTGCGCGTGGTGCGCTGGGGGTCGCACAGTTCCGCGGCCATTCCGGCCAGGACCATGCCGGTGACGATCAGCAGTCCGTGGGCCAGCGTGATGCCGGTGCCCAGCGCCACCAGGGCGAGGGCGAACAGCGGCCAGGCCCGAGTGCGCCGGTATTCGCGTGGCGGGCAGGGGCGTCCGGCCCGGAGGGCGCGGGCGAACCGGGGATCGTCCCGGTACACGCGAGCCGCGATCTCGCTGAGCAGCTTGTCATCGGTTCCGGGCATGACGCGCTCCTCTCGGCACGTGGCGGCGCGCAGGTGCCACAGCCGGCGGTCGGGCCGTGCGGGCGGAAACCCGCGCGGGACCAGGCCGCCGTGGCACTGCCGCCATCGGTGCCGGGCTCCTCTCGTGACTCGACGGACTCGCGGCTTCTCTCCCCCAGTCGGGGCGCCGCGGCCCGCACCCGTGCCCGGGCAGGCGGCCACGTCAGGCCACACGCCGGTACGACCGTCGAAAGGGGGTTTGGCTCCACCCTCGCCCGGCGCCGAGGGCTGCCGCCATCGGGTCCAACACCCATTTACGGGCGGCTCGGACCCCCAGAGACGGCACCGCATGGGTGCCGGACCCGATGGACCCGGCCTGGCGGCCGCCCGCATCAGGCCCGGCGGACGCCCGCATCAGGCCCTGCATCACGCCCTGACCCACCGCCTGACCAGGGAAATGAACGCCGCCTCGTGCGCCTTGACCTCGTAGAGATCCTCGAAGGTCACCAGGGCCCGGTCGCCGGAACGCCACCGCATCAGCCCGCTGTCGTCGTCGAACGTGAACGAGGCGGCGTCGTCCTTCACCTTCGCGCCCCGGTGGAAGACGAGTTGGACGTCCCTGGACCTCAACTGGAAAGTCACGCGGTCGACTCCGCCGTAGCAGAAGCTCGGGGCCTTCCACTTCACCTGCTCGGTGATCAGCGGATCGGCCCGCAGGATCGCGGCGCGCAGGTACTCGACCGCTTCCCTCTGCGGATGATCGACCGCCTCCATCAGCAGGTCGACCTCACCACTGCGGCCAGTCGTCATCCGGCGTACCCCTCCTGGCGGTTGGCCGCGGGGCACCCCCGCGCTTCACCAGAGTGGCATGCGGCGGTCGTTCGCAGGGCTGCCGCGGCTCAAGCCGCGGCCAGGGGCTCGGCGGCACGCGCATCGCGGAGCACGCGGCAGACCTCGCCGACGACCCTGCCGTGCAGCGGCAGCGAGACGTGGCCGACGGCCCGCACGGGGACGTTGCGTATCCGCAGGTCGGGGTGGACCAGCCGGGCACTGGCGGTGGGGACGATCAGCTCGTCGAGGTCACTGTGGAACGCCACGAAACGGGTCTCGCAGCCGGGAGCGGGCCCCGCGAGCTCCGTGAGTACGTCGCTGCCCGGCCGGAGCTGCCGGATCGCCCGAAGCGGCAGAGGCACGGCCGCGGCCAGCGTGCCGTGGTGCGGGGCGCCCAGGGTGACCAGGGTGTGCACGCGGGCGTCGCCGCCCAGGCGCTGCGCGTAGTAGCGGGCGACCATGCCGCCGAGACTGTGGCCGATCACGTGGACACGCTCGTGCCCGCTGCCCTCGCAGATCCGCTCCACCTGCTCCGCCAGCAACCGCGCGGCGCTGCGGACGTCGTTGCTCAGCCAGTTGTAGTTCAGCACGGCGACCCGGCGAAAACCCGCCTGCCGCAGGCCGCGTCTCATCACGTGGAAGATCGCCCGGTTGCTGAACAGGCCGTGGACCAGCAGGACCGGGCTGTCGGCGGAGACGGCCGGAAGGGCCACAGCGCCGTCCGACGGCGCCGCCCGCAGGGATCCGGGCCCGCGGCGCTCCCCGCCCTCGCCAAGACCGGACGGGTACAGGGCCAAAGCCGCGACGATCGCGGCCACCTCCACGGCGGCGCCGAACACGGCTCCGGGCAGCGAACGGACCGGGAGCAGACTCCCTCGGTAACCCGGCGGCTCGGCCGGGCCAGGAGGTGTCACCCCCGTGCTGCGACATCCGGAAAGATCCCGTCCGGAAAGAATCATGGCTCGACTCCTCACGCCGCCAGGGGTGCGCGCTGCCGGGAACCACGCGGCGGAGCACACCCCGCCGCACGGAGAAGGCTCCGGTCCGAGCCCGCGCCCGAGGGCTGCCGCCGAACGGAAACCGGCTGGTGACGCCCGTCCGCTCCAACGGATTGCGGGGACGTTAAGCCGAAGTTTCCGCTGTCGGCAATGGTTAGGTGGCCCACCTCACACGCGCATCACGAGCGGCGACCGGACGATTTCGGCGAGACATCAAATTGGCGGGATCATGTCATGTCGCACATCCGCCAATGAGTGTCGCTTGTCGAGAACATGACCACCGCCGAGGCTCTGGTCGCCCCCGAGACAGGCCGGGCGATCGTCGAGGGTCGCGGGGAGGACACCGAGCGCAACAGGGTGCTGGACCTCGCCCGTGGTTCGCGGTGGCCGGCGAGGTACACCGCGCGCACCCTGAGCCACCCTTTCCTCGACGTATGGCGGGCCGGGAGGACGAACTCGCGGCTGACCCGTATGCCCGGCAGGCCTACCAGGACGCCGTGACACGAGGCGAGATCCCCCCACTGCCGCAGTGGGCCGGCGAGGGCATCGACCTCACCGACGACCTGCCGTCCGCGGCCGCTCTGGTCGGCACCCTGGCCGCCCAGGCGGAGGAAGCGCTGGCTCGAGCCGGCAGGCGCTGACCGCGCGATCACAGAGGAGCGGCGATCACGGCCGCTCGGCAGGTCGTGCGCCGGCGGTTGACGGCCGAAGGGCCGAAGACCGCACGTGCGGTCTTCAGCCCTTCGGCGCAGCGGTCATACCGGCTGCGACGGCGGTGGCAGAGGGGGGCAGTCGGCCTCCGCGTCACAGCACGACTTCCGAGGCGGGCTAGCGGCGGCCGGGGAAGTGGTTACGGTCGCCGTACCAGCCGTGGTGACGGTCGTTGTACCAGCCGTGGTGACGGTCGTTGTACCAGCCGTGGTGCCGGTCCCAGTGCCGGCGGTTGTTGTACCAGCCGTGGTGCCAGCCCCGGTAGCGGTAACGGTCGCCGAAGTGACCGCGGCGCCCGTCGTAGTCGCGGCCGAACCCGACGCCCTCCACGGGGCGGCTGTGCGAGAAGCTCCTTCCGTTGTCGCGGTCGTGGTCTCCGTCGGCCAGGGCCGGCAGAGCGGCCGCGCCGACGAGGGCGCCCGAAGCCACACAGGTGGCGAGCAGGCGGAGCGCCGTACGAGAAACAGACATGAATCCCCTCACGGTCGTGCACGTCCGCCCTGGTCGGGCGGGGCGTGCAATCCGATTCCCGGCTCTGTGCCGAGGCGCCACACTGTGGCCCTCCACGACGACAGCAGATGACCAAAAGGATTCGTGTTACGAAACGCGGATATATCCGTAACTCTCCCTTGTACGGACCATCGATCCGGGGAGAGCGCGGGTCGGCGACCCGGTCCCTGCCCCGAACCACCCCGCGATCAGGAGGAAAACGGCTGACGATTCGTGGCGCGCCCGGCGGTCTCGCCGCCTCGACTCCCACGAATGGCCGAACGGCTTTCGTAACAGGGGGGCGCCTCCCATCGGGGGACCCGTTTCGCGCGGCGGCGATCCGGTCAGCCGGTGGCGAGGTGCCGGCCGGCGGGATCTGCCTGTCGAACGTGCACGTGATCGACGGCAGCATCGACTGCCCCCTGGAGGAGGTCACCCCGGGCCATGAGCCGGCGGGCACCATCGCCGAGGTGGGCGCCCGTGTTCCGTACTGGCAGCCGGGCCGGCGGGTGGTCATCGCACCGGGGAGGGCCTGCGACGCCTGCCCGTACTGCGGGGACGCCCAGGAGTGCCTGGCCCCGGACGATGGGGCAGAACTGGGACCCGGGCCTGGGCGGGGTCCTCCGATGGGGGATTCGTGGCGTTCATGGCCGTGTGCACCGGCCTGCTCGGGTACGCCATGACGCGCTGGGTGATTCTTCGGCAGTTGACGGCGCGTCGGGCGGGTGCGGCGGCCACAGACAACTGAGTTCAGTTGTCGTTCAGTCCGGCGTTGGCTGTTGGTTGCGTCCGCACCCTCGTCGCGTTCCGGATCAACGATTTACCATCCGAGTGCGGACGTGAGCGGCAATGGGGGAGGCGCGCTTGTTCGGCAACTCGCGTGAAGGGGTGTCAGGCACAAGGGACTTGAGCGGGTTGGGGAAACTGCCGCGCGGTGTGCGGCTGTACCGGCTGCGGTCCGAGGGTTCCGTCGTCCTCGCCGATCGTGACGGCGTCCGGGCGCTGGGGCCCGAGCGGGACCTGCTTCGGTTCATCGACGACGGGCAGTTCGCCCACTACCTCGTCGGGGACGCCGCCACGTCCCCCGAACGCCCCTCCAACGCCACCGTCAAGATCGGCATCGTCGGCCCGCGCAGTGCCTTCACCCCGCATGCGCACGGCGGGGAGCACTTCGTCCTCAGCCTCGGATACGCGGCCTGCGGCCTGTACGACAGCGAGCGCGGCCGGGTCGCCGAAGTCCCACTCACCCCAGGCGAGTTGATCCGCATCCCGGAGATGCTGCCGCACTCCTTCGCCAACCGCGACACCGACCCGCTGACCATCCTGGCCGCCAACACCGGCTACGGCATCGACCACGAGGACTACGCGATCACCGCCCCCGAGGCGGAGCGCAGGGCGGCCGACCCGTCGCACAGCGGCCCCATCGCCGCTACGTCCACCGGAACGCACACGGGCACCCTCGCCCCCGTCGACTACCTCGAACTCGCCGCCGCGCTGCGCGACATCGAGCGGGTACAGCGGGTACGGGGGCCGGGTGCCACCACCGGCAGGGAGCGACTGGCCGCCCGGCTGCGTCGGCTCGCACAGGGACTGGAGGGCCGTCGGTGATCTGTCCGCACTGCGAGAAGTCCCTGCTGCGCAAGGAGCGACCCGGCAACGTCTGCGGCAAGTGCGGGCGCAGGTACGCCCTGGACCCCAAGACCAACCCGCTCCAACTGAACGACCTCCGGGTCCGCAGGATCGCCCTCGCTCTCGGCCAGGACGGCCAAGTTCCCTGCACGCCGGGACAATTGTGGTATGCCCTGTCCCGCAAGTCGCTGCGGGAGACCCAGGTCGAGATGGGATGCGGCGTCACCCTGATGATCGCCGGTGTCGTTGTGCTGCTCGTCGGGCTGGGCTCGAAAGCCGCGGTCGTCGCCACCCTCGGCGGTCTGTTGCTGCTCGTGGCGCTCGGTTTCGTGGTCGCGGAGGTGATGGGCGTGGGCCGGGGCCGCCCCAGAGTCACCCGGGAGGCCTTCCGCACCGGCCCACTGGAGGCGTGGAAGAGCGTCTACGACTCCCTGCCACCCGGGGTGATCGACGACAGCCGGTATCCGGCCCCGGGCCCCCGTCCGAAGAACGGCGGGGTGGCCCCGGAACCGGTCGACGGGATCGCCCTGGTCTGCCCCGACCGCTCCATCGCCGTCTTCCTCGACGCGGCGGGCCTCACCGCCCGACACGGGGTCACCCTGGTCGCCGACCCGGCCGCACTGACCGCCACACCCGGCCGGGGACCCGTACTGGTGCTCCACGACGCCGACGCCCACGGCCTGCTGCTCGCCCACCGCGTCCGCGCCGCGCAGCCCGCGCGCCCGGTCGTCGACACCGGTCTGCCGCTCGGTGCGGTGCAGGGTCTCGCGCGCGCGGTACCCGTGCGGGGCGAACAGCCCGGGGCGAGTGTCAGGAAACTGCTCGCACAGAGCGGGGAGTTCAGCTCCGGGCAACTGAAGTGGCTGAGCAGCGGATGGGGGTTCCCGCTTGTCGGAGTACCGCCCGCCAAACTGCTGGCCGTGGTCTCCCGGGCCGTCGAAGAGGCCGCCGCGGCGGCCGATCCGCAGCGGCGGCGGGCAGCCTCCCTCGGGTTTCTGACCTGGCCCGAGGAGAGCGCATGATCCGGCCGAGCCCGGTCGGCCTGTTGCTGGAGCGGGCGATCACCACCGCCGCACAGCGCGCCGCCTCCCCGGGGAACATCCGCTTCACGGAACGGCAGTTGTACTACGCGACCTGCCGTGTCCTGCGCCCGGCGCCCGCGCCGGTGCGGCGCATCCCGCACAGCCCGGCCCCGCCGCTGCGGCTGTCGCGATTCACCGAGGTGCTGCGCGGCAGGGAACCGGCCGGACTGCTCCCCCCTCCCACCGCCGCCCCGACGATCGGCGGACCGTCACGGGAACCCGACCTGTACGTGTACGGGCTGCCACGGCTGCTGATCTGCCAGGACCGTTCCATCGCCCGGATGCTGCTGGCGAACCATGTGCACCTGGAAGCGGCCTGCCCCGTCCTGAGCGCCGAGGACGACCTGCCGCTGGACCCCCGGCTGGTGGAAGCCCTGGAGCGGACCGAGGGCGCCATCGTGCACGTCCTGCACGACGCGAGCCCCGTCGGGATCGCCCTGCCCGCCCGGGTACGCCAAGAGCTGGGACCGGTGCCCGTCCGGGTCGCCTCGCTGGGGCTGGTGCCCCGGCATGCCCAGGCGTTGCGCCTGGTGTCCGGACGCAGGCCCGGCCCGGTACCACCGCTCGGACCGATGCCGAGTGGGCTCAGACGCTCGGAGGTCGACTGGCTCGCCGAGGGCCGGTTCGCCGAAGTGGCCGCTGTACCGCCCGCCCGGCTTCTGCGGGCCGTACTGCGGCTCACCCGTGGGCCCCGGTCGGCCCACCGCTCGGTCTGGAGCGATCTGCGCGATCTGCGCACCGCCGGGTTCATGACCTGGCCCGACCCATGACCCCACTCCGACCTCGACCTCCTCCCCGAGGACCGTATGCCCGAGCCACGCAGACCCAAGGACCGAAGAGCATGATCCGCCCACGGGAAATCGGCTACACGGACGAGCTGCTCGCCGACGGCAGCGTCCACCGCACCTACGAGGACGGCCGCCAGGAATGGCGCCGGCGCGGCCCGGCCGGCCAGGTCCACTGGCGCGACGACCGGGCGGGCATGGGCACCGACGAACAACTGGGGACCGCCATCGTCAAGCGCACTCTGGCCGACGGCACGGTGACCTACGGGCGGGACATCGGCTACGGCCGCACCCTCTGGGGGCGAGGCGAAACCCTCATGATCAACCGGACGTCGTTCGGCGGCCGGATGGGAGCGATCCTCGTCGGCCTCGGCATAGCGGGACTCGCCGTCACCGCCTCCCAACTGCCGCCGCTCAGCCTCACACCGGACGAGGAGGAGGAACTGCGCAGGCAGGCACAGAGCTCGTCCTCCGGCGGGGGCGACAGCAGCGACGGGAACGACTGGAGCGGCGCCGACTGGGACGACCACGGCGACTGGAGCGACGACGACTTCGGCTGACCGCGCCGCCCCTCCGGCCGGCGGAAGGACGCGTACGCGGGTATCCGGGCACGCGGCAACAGGAAAGGACCCTCCGATGGCGCGCTTCTGCGTCTGTCTCGCGTCGGGAACCGGGCACGCCGACGCCCGGCCCGGTGCGGCCGATCTGCACCTCGCGG
The DNA here is from genome assembly GCF_040643155.1 of Streptomyces sp. NPDC047453. Taxonomy (NCBI): domain Bacteria; kingdom Bacillati; phylum Actinomycetota; class Actinomycetes; order Kitasatosporales; family Streptomycetaceae; genus Streptomyces; species Streptomyces sp. NPDC047453. The sequence goes on from NZ_JBEYTS010000077.1 coordinate 28,636, forward strand.
CCATGGGCACCCCGCCGGTCGCGCCGGGGCTGGCCCTCGTGCGGAACGAACCCGGGCACGCCCAGGGGCCGTTCGACGCGCACGGGATGCGTGCCGTCGGTGAGGTCACCCTGCACAACCGCGCCGAACTCCTCGCCGCCCTGACCGCCGACGGCGCCCCCGCCCCACCCGGCACCGGCGACGGCGAACTGCTGCTGCGCTGCTGGGCCCGGCTCGGCGAACGGGGCGTCGCGCTCGCCGAGGGCATGTTCGCGCTCGCCGTCCTGGACGGCAGCGATCTCGTATTGATCCGCGACCACGTCGGCGCCCGCACCCTCTTCTACGCCCGTGCCGCCGGCGCCTGGGCGGCCTCCACCTCCCTGCGCGCCCTGCGCCGCTGGCCCGCCCTGGGCACGCGGATGAACCTGTCCGCCGTACGCTCCTTCCTCACCTTCGCCTATCTGCCCGGCGACGAGACGCTGCTGGAGGGCGTGCGTGAAGTCCTTCCCGGCCGGGTGCTGCGGCTGACGACCGACGGGACCGTGACCGAGACGGTCCACTGGGAGCCACGGGAGCGGCTCGGCGCACCGATCGGCCGGGATGGACGGTTCGGCGGATCCGGCGACCACGTCCTCATCCTGCGCGCCCTCCTCGAAGAGGCCACCGCACGGCGGCTGCCCGAGGCCGAGGCCGTCGGCGTACTGCTGTCCGGCGGAATCGACAGCTCGCTCGTCACGGCGCTCGCCGCGAAGCGGCACAGCCACCCCGTCCACACCTATTCCATCAGCTTCGGCGACGAACTCCCCAACGAACTCGGCTACTCGGGCCTCGTCGCCACCCACTGCCACACCCGGCACCGAGTGCTGACCGTCTCCGGCACGGCGGTCGCAGCGCGGCTCGCCGACACCGCAGCCCTGCTCGACAGCCCGGTCGGCGACCCGTTGACGGTGCCGAACCTCATGCTCGCCGAGGCGGTGGCGGAGGACGGGCTGAGCGTCGTCCTCAACGGGGAGGGTGGAGACCCGGTGTTCGGCGGGCCGAAGAACCTCCCGATGCTGGTCCAGGAGATGCACGCCGGGGCTCCGGGAGCGGCCGAGTCGCCCTGGTACGAGGACCGGGCCACCGCCTATCTGCGTTCCTACCGCAAATGCTGGACCGACCTCCCGGACCTGCTGACCGCCGACGCGCTGTCCGCTCTCAAGTCCGCGCCCGCCCCGCAACGCTTCGTCGAGCCCTATCTGACGGGCCCGGATCGCATGACGCACCTCCTCAACCAACTGCTCCACTGCAATCTGCGGACCAAGGGCGCCCATCACATCCTCACCAAGGTCGAACGGCTGACCGCCTCCCAGGGGATTGAGGGACGCGCCCCGCTCTTCGACCGAAGGGTGGTGGACCACGCCTTCGCCACCCCGCCCCGGCTCAAACTCCGCGGTACGGCCGAGAAATGGGTGCTGAAGGAAGCCGTACGCGATCTGCTGCCCGCCACCGTCGTGGATCGGCCCAAGAGCGGGATGAGGGTCCCGGTGCAGCAGTGGCTGAGCGGGCCGCTGCGCGAACTGGGCGGAGATCTGCTGCTGGGCAGGGCCGCCCGACGACGAGGGCTGTTCCGGCCGGACACCGTGCGGACCTGGCTGCGCAGCGAGGGCACGCTGCTGCCCCGTCAGGGCGGCAAGCTGTGGCTGGTGCTCACCCTGGAGCTGTGGCTGCGGGCGTACGACCTGTGAACCGGATCCCCGGGCACGTCGTGCGCGCCTCTCACTTTTGCACGGTAACCATGGAGGCGACCACACTGTGAAGACCACTCTCATCGACCCCCGCACCGGCCGTGTCCGGGGCACCACCCCCGTAGCGCGCGAGAGCGAGGTGCGGTCCGCGGTCGAAGCCGCCCGTGCGGTCCTGCCCGGCTGGCACGGCCTCACCCCCAGGGAACGGGCACGCCGGATGGAGCGGCTCGCCACACTGGTCGAGGAGAACGCCGACGCCTACGTCGCGAGGGAAGCCGCCGGGACCGGAAAGCCGGACAGCGAGACGGCGGGCGAGGTGGAGCAGGTCGCGGACCTCTTCCGGTTCTACGCCTCCGCCGTCCGCGCCCAGTCGGCACCGGCCGCCGGACGCCTCGTCGACGGCCATGAGAGCTGGGTGCGCTGGGAACCCCTCGGGGTCGTGGGCGTCGTGCCCTGGAACTATCCGCTGATGATGGCGGCCTGGCGGTGCGCTCCGGCTCTGGCCGCCGGCAACACGGTGGTGGCCAAACCCGCCGAGACCACCCCCGACACCCTGAAACTCCTGGCCGAGCACGCCGCCGAAGCGCTCGGCCCCGCCGTCCTCACCGCCGTCCCGGGCGACCGGGTGACCGGTCGGCTGCTGGTCGAGGCCGATGTCGACGTGGTCGCGTTCACCGGCAGTGCGGCAGCCGGGGCCGATGTGGCCGCGCGGGCCGCGGGGCGCCGGGTCAGTCTCGAACTCGGTGGCAACGCCCCCGCGCTCGTCCTGCCCGACGCGCCCGGCGACACCTGTGCACAACTGGCCCGCGCCTGCGTCTACAACGCCGGGCAGAGCTGCGCGGCCCCCGCCCGGGTCATCACTCTGCGCGAGAACTACGAGCAGGTGGTGGAGGAACTGGCCGCCGCGGCAGGCGAGTGCCTTGCGGGACGGGACTTCGGTCCGCTCAACAACGCGGATCAGGCGGCCCGTTACGACGGCATCGTCACGGCCAGCGCCGCCGGGCGGCACTTCGCTGCCGACGTCGCCCCACAGCCCGGCGAGGAAAACGGCTTCTGGCGGCCGACCCGGATCCTGGCCGACCTGCCCGACGACGATCCTGCGGTGGTGGAGGAGGTCTTCGGCCCGCTGCTCACCGTGCAGCACGCCGAAGACCTGGACGCCGCCGTCGCGCTGGCCGACGGAGTCCCGCAGGCGCTGGCGGCGAGCGTGTGGACCCGTGATCTGACCACGGGGCTGGAACTCGCCGGCCGGCTGAACGCGGGGGAGGCCTGGCTCAACTGCCATCTGGTGCAGACCGCGGAACTCCCGCACGGCGGCCGGGGCGCCTCGGGCCACGGCACGGACCTGAGCACCCTGGCCCTGCACGAGTACCAGCGCCCCAAGACGGTGACCGCACGCCTGCTGGTGCTGTGACCGGAAAGGTTTGCCGGGAAGCTCGCGGCGTCCGGTGCTGGGGGTACCTCCCACGCCGTTCAGGCTGTGGGGGAGCATCGCAAGGC
>NZ_JBEYTS010000078.1:0-30970 GCF_040643155.1 Streptomyces sp. NPDC047453
ACGCGGGCGACGCTCCGCCTTGCGATGCTCCCCCACAGCCTGAACGGCGCGGGAGGTACCCCCAGCACCGGACGCCGCGAGCTTCCCGGCAAACCCTTCCGGCCACAGCACTAGCCTCGGGCCATGCCCGAGACCTCGGTGACGCGCTTCTACGACGAACTGGCCGACGACTACCACCTGATCTACGCGGACTGGGACGCCGGCATACGCCGGCAGGGCCAGGCCCTGGACGTCCTCATGGGCGAAGAGCGAGCGGCGGTGCTCGACTGCTCCTGCGGCATCGGCACCCAGGCCATCGGCCTGGCACTGCGTGGGCACCGCGTCACCGGGACGGACCTCAGCCCCCGCGCCGCCGCCCGCGCCGCGCGCGAGGCCGCCCACCGGAATCTGACGCTGCCGACGGCCGCCGCCGACATGCGGCATCTGCCGTTCGCCGACGGCCGGTTCGACGCCGTCGTCTGCGCCGACAACTCCCTGCCCCATCTCCTGACGGAGCAGGACGTCCACGCCGCCCTGGCGGAGATGCGCCGCGTCCTGCGTCCCGGCGGCCTGCTGCTGGTCAGCACGCGCCCCTACGACGACCTGCTGCGCACCCGCCCCGCTTCGACACCTCCGCAGGTCCACCGGTCCCCGGACGGCGGGGAACCGACCATCAGCTTCCAGCTCTGGCACTGGCACGAGGACGGCGAGCACTACGACCTGGAGCACTTCCAACTCCTGCCGGAAGGCGGGCAATGGCGGGTCACGGTCCGCCGGGCGGTCTACTGGGCCCTCGGCCAGGACCGGCTGGCCTCCCTCGTGGCCGACGCGGGATTCGAGGACCCGGTGTGGCGGATGCCGCATCAGACGGGCTTCTTCCAGCCGCTGCTCACGGCGCGCGCCGGGAAGCAGTGAGGGCCGGTGGCCCCGCGTGGCACCCCCGCAGACCGCGCCCAACCCCCATACGGCTGTATCCCGTTCACCGGTCGTTCATTCTCCGGCCTGGCTACCGCACACTCGGCACTCCTAGCGTCACTCTCTACCAAGAGTTCGTATAGGGAGAGTAAAGTGCGCAACCTGCTGCCGCTGATCGGAACGCCGTCCGGTTCGCATCCCGGCGGACGGTCCGCCCTGACCTGCCGCTACCGCTGCGGCGACGCGTGTTTCCACGAGGTGCCCAACACCAGCTCGGGCGAGTACGTCGGCGACGTCATCGCCGGTGCCCTCAGCCGCCGTTCCGCGCTGCGCGCCGCCGCCGTCGTGACCGTGGCAGCCGCCACCGGCACGGCCGCCCTCACGGCCGCGGCGCCGGAGGCCCAGGCGGCTCCGGCGAAGGGGCAGGGCGCCGCCGGGGGCAGCGGTGACGCCGCCCGCGGCCTCCGCTTCACTCCTGTCGCCCCCAACACCGCCGACGCCGTCACCATCCCGGCCGGTTACGACCAGAACGTCGTCATCCGCTGGGGCGACCCCATCCTCCGCGGCGCGCCCGCCTTCGACCCCGAGAACCAGACCGCCGCCGCCCAGGCCGGCCAGTTCGGGTACAACAACGACTTCCTCGCGCTCCTGCCGATCCAGGGCGAGCACGACCTCCAGCTCCTCGTCGCCAACCACGAGTACACCGACGAGGTGATCATGTTCCGGGGGTACGACCCCGAGAACCCCACCCGGCAGCAGGTCGAGGTCGCCTGGGCCGCCCACGGCCTGGCCGCCGTCGTGGTCCAGAACGACAAGCGCACCGGGCGCCTCACCGCCGTCCCCCGCCACCCCCTCAACCGCCGTGTGACCGCCACCAGCGAGTTCCACCTCACCGGGCCGGCCGCCGGGTCCGCCCTGCTGAAGACCTCCGCGGACCCGAGCGGCCGCACGGTCCTCGGCACCCTCAACAACTGCTCCGGCGGCGTCACCCCGTGGGGCACCACCCTCCACGGCGAGGAGAACTTCAACCAGTACTTCGCCAACGGCGGCCGGACCACCGACAAGCGGTACGGCATCGGGACCGGTGCCACCGAGCGGAAGTGGGAACGGTTCGACAAGCGGTTCGACATCGCGCAGGAGCCCAACGAGGCCCACCGCTTCGGCTACGTCGTCGAGTTCGACCCGTACGACCCCACCTCCACGCCCCGCAAGCGCACCGCCCTCGGCCGCTTCAAGCACGAGGCCGCCACCGTGCGGCTCACCGCGGACGGGCGGCCCGTCGTCTACTCCGGCGACGACGAGCGGTTCGACTACTTCTACAAGTTCGTCGGCAGCAAGCAGATGCGGCACGGAAACAGCCGCGGGGCGCGTGAGCACAACCTGACGCTGCTCGACGAGGGCACCCTCTACGTCGCCAAGCTCACCGGCGACTCCCCCGCCTCCGAGATCGACGGCAGCGGCAAGCTGCCGAGCGACGGCGAGTTCGACGGCTCCGGCACGTGGATTCCGCTCGCCACCGCCACCGCCCACGGCGCCGTCTCCCACGTCGAGGGCATGACCGCCGAAGAGGTACTCGTGTTCACGCGGCTGGCGGGCGACAAGGTCGGCGCCACCAAGATGGACCGCCCCGAGGACATCGAGCCCTCGCCGCACACCGGCAAGGTCTACGTCGTCCTCACCAACAACACCAACCGCGGCAAGAGCGGCCAGGCGCCCGCCGACGAGGCCAACCCCCGCAACGCCAACAAGCACGGGCACATCCTGGAGCTCACCGAGGGCCTCGACCGGCCCGAGAGCACCACGTTCGCCTGGTCGGTCTTCCTCGTCGCCGGCGACCCCGCCGACCCGGCCACCTACTTCGCCGGGTTCCCCAAGGACAAGGTCAGCCCCATCTCCTGCCCCGACAACGTGGCCTTCGACCCGCACGGCAACCTGTGGATCGCCACCGACGGCGCCCAACTCGGTTCCCACGACGGTCTCTTCGGCGTCGCCACGCGCGGCGACCGGCGCGGTGAGCTCAAGCAGTTCCTGACGGTGCCCGCCGGCGCCGAGACCTGCGGGCCGATCGTCCAGGACCGGCGCGTGCTGGTGGCCGTGCAGCACCCGGGCGAGATCGACGGCGCATCCGTGGAGAAGCCGGCCAGCACCTGGCCCGACGGCCCCGGCAAGATCGTCCGCCCGGCCGTGGTCTCGGTGTGGCGCACCGACGGCCGCGACATCGGCGCCTGAGGCCCGACGACACTCCGCGGGGCCGTTCTCGCCGACGGCCCCGCGGAGCGTCTGGTCAGGAGTGGTTCTCGGCGTGGCGTAGAGGACCGATCCGGGTCAAGCCGCCGGAGACCGGTACGGGACCGAGATCGTCGTCGCCGTCCTGATGGCGCAGGACCCAGTCGTCGAGGTCGAGGGCCGTTTCCAGCGGTTCCCCGGCCATATAGGCGCGCAGGCAACTCGTCTCGCCGGTCTCGGCGGGACCGGTTCCCTCGGACAGGAGCAGTTCCTCCCGGAAGCCGGTCTCGGCCATGGCGAAGCGGGCCCGGGCGGCTTGCGGAGACACACCCAGGGTGTCGCCGATGAGCTGCCAGTCGGCGCCACCCATTCGCTCGAACACAGCGGCGGTCTCGAAGAACCGCCGCGCGGCAGCGAGCACCCGGGCGGCGTCGGCCAGTACGGCACCCGGCGAACGGGTGGTCCCGTCGGTGTTCAGCTCGTGCGCGCCGATGGGAACCGCGGCCCGCGCGAGGTCGGCCAGTGCGCAGGCGTCGTAGGCCATCAGCAGCCTCGCTCGCGTCGCATCCGTGTACGGCACGGCGGCTCCCGTGTCGCCTTCGCTCATGTCGGTCAGCCTCGGCTCCCCAGGATCGGGGATGGTCATCGCAGCCACCTCCATGTGGTCAGCCACGCAGGAAATCGCGCAGGAAATACAGGACGGTCATGATGGCGGCGGTGGTGAGGATGACGCCGCGCAGCAGCCGGGCGGGCAGACGGCGGGCCAAGTGGGCGCCGGCGAAGCCGCCGACCACCGTCCCGGCCACGGTGACGGTGAGGACAAGCGGAGCACTCAGTGCGTCCGAAGCCACGAGGAACAGCACCGTCGCGCCGAGATAGACGGCCGCGAGCTGCACGATCCTCATCGGGTTGCTGTCCGCGGCGTCGAGACCGAGGCCGATGCTCCACAGGGCCAGCATCATGATGCCTACGGCACCGCCGAAGTAACCGCCGTACACGGCGAGGAGGAACTGTCCGATCAGGACGGCTCGGGAACTCATGCCGGCCGAGCTTCCCCGCACCGTGCTCACCACCCGGGAGATGCGTCGTCCAAAGGCGAGGACGACCGTGGCCAGGGCGAGCAGCCATGGGACCGCGGCGTCGAACGACGAGGCCGGCAGCGCCAGCAGCAGACCGGCACCGACCGCGCCACCGGCCACGCTGATCGCCGTCAGCGCCTTGGTCGACGTCGTCCCGACCGGGGTGAGTTCGCCCTGGTAGACCCATGCACTGGCCACGGCACCCGGTACGAGGGCGACCCGCGACAACGCGTTCGCCGTCACGGGCGGCAGGCCGAGCGCCACCAGAGCGGGCAGCGCCACGAACGTGCCCCCACCACCCATGGCGTTCAGCACTCCCGCGGCAGCACCGGCGAGCAGGACGGGAATCAACTCCAACACCCGCCGAGCATCGCCGCGTGACCGGTGCGTCCACAATGCGTAATCGGCGCAGCCGGCCTAAGCCTGGGCCTTAGGCTGACCCTAAGGCTGAGCCTTAAGGTGGGACAGTGCGCTATGACCTGGACGACCTGCGGCTCTTTCTTCACATCGTGACGGAGGGGTCGATCACGGCGGGCGCCCAACGGATGCACCTGAGCCTCCCTTCGGCCAGCGCCAGGGTGCGCTCGCTGGAGCACCACGCCGGCGTGGCCCTGCTGATCCGCGGGCGACGGGGCGTACGGCCCACGCCGGCGGGGACGACGCTGGCACGCCACGCACGCGACGTCCTGGACCAGACCGCGCGGCTCGAAAGCGCCGTCGCCAGCTACACCCGGTCGCCGACCGCTCCGCTGACCCTGTTGGCGGGCGGATCCGCGATGCATCGGCTCGTTCCCCAGGCCCTGGTCTCGTTCCTCCGCGCGCACCCGGACGTCGACGTCACGGTGTGCGAGAGCCGCACTCCGCAAACCGTGCGCATGCTCGCCGACGGCGAGGCGGACCTGGGGGTCGTCGTCGACGACGAGGCACGCGACTGCGGCCTGCGCATGGAGCCGCTCGGCGACGACTCCCTCGTGGTGATCGGCCAGGCCGGAGGAATCATCGCCGGCCGGGCCTCGCTGACCTACAGCGAGGTCGCCGAGCACCCGCTCGTCGGGCTCGACGCCGGCTCCTCGCTGCGCCGCTGGATCGAGAAGCACCTCGGGCCGCACGCTCCGGTGGCGCGCTACCGCACCACCGTCGCCGACCTCGGCGTCCTCGTCGCCCTCGCTGCCGCAGGCGTCGGGCTCGCCGTCGTACCGCGCCGCGCCATCGACCCCGACCAGCCACTCACCGTGTGCGAACTGCAGGATTCCTGGGCCCGCCGCCACCATCTGCTGGCCTGGGGCGTCAAGAACCGCGCCTCGTCGACGGCCACCGCGGCGCTCGCCGAACACCTGCGCAACGCGGCGCTGTCCGAGGGACACACCGGAGGTTTCGGTCAGTAACTGACCAGCCACAACCGACCGTACCCGGAGCCAGCAGGCCGATGGCCCTCACGCGGCCTCCGCGGCGGGAGGCGGTCTCGGACCACCTGGGGCGTGGAAGCAATCCTGGTCAGCTCGTGTCTGCGCGGGGTGCCGTGCCGGTTCGACGGGCGTCACAAGGTGTCCTCGGAGGTCGAGGAGGCAGTGGCCGGCCGCGAAGTCGTCTCCTTCTGTCCGGAGGTCGCGGGCGGGCTCGTGACCCCGCGGCGGCCTGCGGAGCTGGTGGGTGGCGACGGGTACGACGTGCTCGACGGGACGGCTCGGGTCGTCGACGACACCGGACGCGACGTGACGGCAGAATTCGTGGACGGAGCACGACGCGCCCTCGCGGCGGCGCGGAGCGCAGGCTGCACCGAGGCGCTGTTGATGCCGCGCAGTCCCTCGTGCGGACGCGGTGTGGTCTACGACGGGTCGTTCGCCGGGGAGTTGGTGCCGGGCGACGGGGTCACGGCGGCGCTGCTCGAGCGGAACGGGATCGCCGTGCGACCGGCACCAGGAGTGTGAAGTCTCCTGAGAGACGTAATCCGGCTTCAGAGATCGGCACCGATGGGGAGGGCCGGGCGGCCCGGCCCTCCCCATCGGTTGTTCCGCCGGCGCCGTGCCCGGAAGGCGCGTCGGGGCCTACGTCAGGGGAGCCCGCCGGGAACGTCAGGAGCGCACCTTCTCCGGCTCGGTGGTCGGCTTGGGGCTGGGCACTCCGGGGACCGGCAGCGGACCGCTGCGCAGCAACGCGCCGCTGATGACGGCGCCCAAGGCGAAGATGCCGGCGCACCACCAGAACACCCGGGTGTAGCCGTGGATCGTCGCCAGGTGGAGCAGCGCCGGCCCCGGCCTCCCCTGGGAGTGGCCGGTCAGGTAGTCGGTGGTGGCGCCGGCCGCGATCGTGTTGAGCAGCGCGGTGCCGATGGCGCCGCCGAGTTGCTGGCCGGTGTTGATGGCGGCCGAGGCGATGCCCGCGTCCTGCGGCAGTACCCCGGAGGTGCCGGTGCGCAGCACGGCGGCGAAGATCATGCCCATGCCGAGCCCGATCACCATGATCGGCCCGAGGAGCGTCGAGGCGTAGTGGGAGTCCGGCCCGATCCGGGTCAGCCAGGCCATACCGCCCGCGTTGATCAGCATGCCCGCGGAGACCAGCGGCCGCGGGCCGAAGAGCGGCATCAGCCGGATGTTTCCCACGGTGCTCGCCACGGCCGTGACGGCCACCATCGGCAGCAGGGCGAGACCCGACTTGATCGCCGAGTACCCCAGGTCGGTCTGCATGTAGTAGATGAGGAAGAGCAGCACTCCGAACATGCCGGCGCCGATGACCAGTGCGGCAAGGTAGGTTGCGGTCGAGCACCACCCGCCGCGTACGCCGTCACGACCCACTGCTTGTCCGCGTCCGAGAAGTGAAGCGAGGTCTGCGCCGACGGCAGCGCCAGGTTCGTCACCGTGGCGTCGAGGGTCAGCATGAGGTAGGCGGTGCAGATGACGGCGAGGACCATCCAACGCCGTGAGTCCCCGGCCGCCGGCACGGCGCTGGGTGTGGACATGAGGTGTCTCCTACTCGCATGGGGAGGAATTCGGGCTCAGTCCGTATGACAGGCCGCGGCTGCCGGATGTGACGGGCCGTCCGCCATGGCCCGGACAACGCCGTCGGCGGCGAACTCCCGCACGGCCGCCCGGCAACTGTCCGCGGCGGCACACGATCGGCTGACCCGCCGCGGGGGCGGGCCGCTGTGGACCGCCCCCTTCCCGCGGCGGGGAGACGTGCCGCGGCGGTTCAGCACAAGACGATGTCGAGGCCGGTGAGGTCGGCCCGCACGTCGATGCCGGTGATCAGGTTGTCGGCGACGCCGAAGCAGTACACGGCCCGCGGCACGCCGTCCGGGGCGTAGGCCAGTGCGGCGGAGCCGTCGACGAGGGCGGGCACCGGGTCCCAGGAGAGCTTGGCGAAGGCGCGGGCGACGGCGTCGGAGCCGCGGATCTCCGCTGTCGTGTGCCTCCCCGTGACCGCGCCCATCCGCACGACCGTCCGGTCGGAGCGGAGCGCGATGTCCGGGGCGAGCATGGCCAGCAGCGCCTCGAAGTCGCCCTCGTGGGAAGCGGTGAGGAAAGCGTGGATGAGATCGGCCTTGCCGGCCTGGTGGGTGTCGGCGCTCCCGTCCTGTGCCGGCCCGGCCTGCGGGCCTGCACCCGTTGCGCCCGGGTCGACGCCCTGCCGCTGGAAGCGGCGGCGGGCCCGGCTGGCCAGTTGGCGGGCAGCGGCCGGAGTACGGTCCACGATCGGCGCGATCTCCTCGAAGGGCACCGCGAACATGTCGTGCAGCACGAACGCCAGCCGCTCGGCGGGCGTGAGCGTGTCGAGGATGAGGAGCATGGCGGTGCCGACCGACTCGGCGAGCAGCGCCTCCCGTTCCGGGTCGACCGGTGTGTCCAGGCGGGGCGAGCCGCCGGTCTCGGGGGCGTCCACCAGTTCCTCGCGGCGTGACTTGCGGGACTGGAGCATGTTCAGCGACACGCGGGCCACGATGGTGGTCAGCCAGCCGCTCATGTTCTCCACCGCGGCGGCGTCCGAGCGGCTGGCCCGGAGCCAGGTCTCCTGGACGGCGTCGTCCGCCTCGGCCGACGAGCCGAGCATCCGGTACGCCACCGCGCGCAGGCGGGGGCGGTCCGTCTCGAATCGCGCGGCCAGCCAATCGTGTTCGTGCATCGGGTCACACTCTCCCCACGGGTGCCTCGGTTGTCCGGCGGGCCGGAGCCCACCCATGTGACGCCCGAGGACCGGAAACTGTGACGTGCCCGGGACGGCCGCGCTCGCCCGGCGGCATGAGCGTGCGTCAGCTCCGCTCCCGTCCGGGCGCCTGATCGGATCGGATCGCAGCGGTCGGGTGCGGCCGGAGTGCTTCTGCCAGGGTTGACGTCGAAAGGAGGCCTCGTGATCTCGGCACTGAACCAGCTTGTCGATCTCGTGGAGGAGCACCTCGCCGAGGAACTCGACGTGGACGGGCTGGCCAGGACACTCGGCACGACCGAGTACCACCTGCGCCGGATGTTCTCGTCATTGGCCGGCATGCCGCTGTCGGAGTACGTGCGCCGGCGCCGTATGACCGTCGCCGCCGCCGACGTCGTCCGGGGCGAGGACGATCTGCTGAGCATCGCCGTCCGGCACGGATACGGCTCGACCGAGGCGTTCGGACGCGCGTTCCGGGCGGTCCACGGCGCCGCCCCCCGTGACGTGCGCCGCGAAGGAGGCCCCCTGCGCACTCAACCGCAACTCAGGTTCCGCCTGACCGTCGAAGGGACCATCCCCATGGACACCCGCCTCGTCGACCACCCCGCGTTCCGGCTGGTCGGACACGCGGCACGCGTTCCGCTCATCCACCAGGGCGTCAACCCGCACATCCAGCAGCACATCACCGCACTGCCGCCGCAGGAGCATCTCCGGCTGAAGGCCCTCAGCGAGACCGAACCGGGGGGCCTGCTCCAAGTCTGCGACGACCTCGCCCCCGACAGCGCGGAGGGCAGCGAACTGACCTACCTGCACGGGGTCGCCGTCTCCCGGGACACGCCGGCCCCCGACGATCTCGACGCCATCGAGGTACCGGCCGGCATGTGGGCGATCTTCCGCAGCTCCGGACCGTATCCGCAGACGCTCCAGACGACCTGGGCCGCGACCGCGACGGACTGGTTTCCGTCCAACCCGTGGCGTCTGCGGCCAGGTCCCTCGATCGTCACGGTCCTGGAGCGCGCGGACGACTTCAGCACGGCGACCTGCGAGCTGTGGCTGCCCGTCGAACCGGCGTGACGGATCTCCCGTGCTACGGGCGGCGGCCGGACCATGGAGTGGTACGTCCAGCCGACAGTGGTCCTCACTGCCCCATGACGTACTTGACGGTGGGTCCGGTGGTCCAGCCGCCGTCCACCGCCAGCTCCGCGCCCGTGACGTAGGACGCGGCGTCCGAGAGGAGGAACACCACGGCGCCCGCGATCTCGGACGGCTCGCCGACCCGGCCCATGGGCGTGTTCGGGTACTTGCCCTCACCCAGCTCGATGCCGACGGATGCGGTCATCGGGGTGTAGGTCATGCCGGGGTGCACCGAGTTCACCCGGATTCGGGCCGTGCCGAGTTCCACCGCGCCGATCTTCGTCAGTCCCCGCACGCCCCACTTGGAGGCGCCGTAACCGGCCGTCAGCGCGAGGCCCATCAGGCCCGCGGCGGAGGAGATGTTGACGATCGAACCGCTACCGCTCTCCTTCATCGCGGGGATCACGGACTTCATGCCGATGAAGACACCGGTGAGGTTGATGTCGAGCACCTTGCGGAAGTGCTCCACGGACTCGGCCTCGAGAAGCTGGCCGGTCGAGATTCCGGCGTTGTTGACGAGGCCGTGTATCCCGCCGAACTCGGCGACCGTGAAGTCGGCAACCCGCTGCCAGTCCTCCTCAGAGGTGACGTCGTGGTGCAGGAAGCGGGCGTTGGCACCGAGTTCCGCGGCGGTGGCCTTGCCCTCGTCGTCCAGCACATCGGTGATCACCACATTGGCTCCGGCCGCGATCGCCTGACGGGCCGCTTCGGCCCCGAGGCCGCGGGCTCCGCCGGTGATGATCACGCTCTTGCCGGTCAGGTCGTTCATGGTGCGCTCCTTCGTTGTTGTCATCCATGCGGTGTGGGCGTCGGTGAAAGGGCCGCGGCGGAAGGCGCCGCGGCCCCCGTGAGATCGGCGGCGGACGGCGCCGTCCTCGGGTGGCGCAACCGTGCGTCCTCAATCGCGGCCCGAGCCGCCGCCGGGCCTGTCTCAGAAGTGGGTGCCGCCGTCGATGCGGACCTCGGTGCCGGTGATGAAGCTGCCGTCGTCGGAGCCGAGCATCGCGACCACGGACGCCACCGTCTCCGGGCCGGCGAAACCTTGACCGAGCGCAGGGGAAAGCTTCATGAACAGGCTCATGTCGGCATCCTCGGGCAGCCCCGGTCCCGCGCTCTGCTTGCTGGCGCCGCTGCCGTCGGTCATGCCGGAGGAGATGGAACCGGGCTGGACGGCGGTGAAGCGGATGCCCTGCTTCGCGTACTCGCTGGCCAGCGCGTGCGTCATGGACTGGATGCCGCCCTTGCTCGCCGCATACGCGGCCATGTAGGGGTGCGCGAACATCGCGGAGGTCGAACTGAAGTTGACGACCGCCGCACCCCGGCCCTCCAGCAGCGCCGGGATGGACTCGCGGATCATGAGGAAGGTGCCGACGAGGTTGACCTGGAGGATGCGGGTGAAGTCGTCGAGGCTCGTCTCGTGGGTGTGCGAGGAGCGCAGGATCCCGGCCGCGTTGACCAGCAGGTCCAGACCGCCGAGCGCGGTGACGGCGGCGGCGACCCCGGCGCGTACCGAGGCCTCGTCGGATATGTCGATGACGAGCGTCGTGAGGCGGTCCGCGTGGGTACCGGCCTTCTCGGCGGTGTCGTTCAGACCCCGCTCGCTGACGTCCGCGGCCACGACGGAGCCACCCTCCGCGAGGATGCGCAGCACCGTGGCCTGGCCGATGCCCGAGCCACCACCGGTGATCAGGACTCGACGGCCTTCGTAGCGGTTCATCTGTTCTCCAAACCGGCCCCGCGGGTGTCCGGCCAGGGCCCTGTGACGCCGGCTCTCTCTCGCCTTCGGCGTCCTCGATCGACCTACACGTTACGCCTGGGTGGCACGTTTTGCCACCACGTCAATGCGTGCCAAAAACATGCCACGGGCCGTATCCTTGTGCGGTGAGCACTCATGCCTCCCCCTCCCTGACCGAGCGCCGCAAGGCCGCCACGCAGCTCGAGATCGCGCACGCGGCGATGGAGCTGTTCGCCACGCGAGGCCCGCAGGGCACGACGGCCGAGGAGATCGCTCGGCGCGCGGGGATCGCGCTGCGGACCTTCTACCGGTATTTCCGCTCCAAGGAGGACGCCGTGACCCCGCTGCTCGCGGTCGGCGGCGACCGCTGGCGGGCGCTCCTGGAGGCCACGGAGCCGGGGACGCCACTCCCCCGGGCGCTGAAGTCCGCCGTCGAGCAGGTGCTGCTCCCGCCGGACGAGGAGGCCGCCCAGGCGATGCTGCGCACGCGTGGGCTCCTGCGGGCCGCGGCCGAGGACCCCGCGCTGCGGGCGGTCTGGTACCGGGTCAACCAGGAATCCGAGGAGCGGCTCGTCCCGGTGATCGCCCGGCTCTCGGGCGGGCACGTCGAGGACCTGGAGGTACGGCTCACCGCGGCCGCCGCCACCGACGCGATCCGGATCGCCCTGGAGACATGGGCGGGCACGGAGGCCGGAGTCGAGGGACCCGGCTCCCCCGCCGACCTCGCGGTCCGATGCCTGCGCCGATTCGGCCACACGGCAGGATCGTTGGGGTCCGGTGACGAGGACGCTCAGTAGCGAGTCCGTGCCTGGCCGGCGGTGAGGCCTCGGCAACCGCGACCGCCGCGGCACTCGCACCCCGGCCGTGCACAAGGCCACGGCCGAAAGCCCCGGCGCGGCGCGTAAAGGAAGCGTTCAGGGACTCGGTGGCACGGTCTGGCCTCATGCCCTACGAAGTCGCCGAAACCACTGCGGCACCGGCGGTCGGCCTCGGCCACCGGATGCGCTGGAACAAGGTGCCCGAAGTCACCGTCTACTTCTGGATCATCAAGGTGCTGTGCACGACGGTCGGTGAGACCGCGGCGGACCTGCTGAACGAGAAGGCCGGCCTCGGTCTGACCGGTGTGTCGCTTCTGATGAGCGCCCTGCTGGCCGTGGTGCTGGTGGTGCAGTTCCGCACCCTCGCCTACCGCGCGGGCGTGTACTGGCTCGCCGTGGCCCTGATCAGCGTCGTCGGCACGCTGATCAGCGACAACCTCACCGACAACATGGGAGTGCCGCCGGAGACGAGCACCGCGGTGTTCGCCGTCGCGCTCGCGGTCGTGTTCGCCGTCTGGTACCGACGTGAGCGGACCCTGTCCATCCATCACGTCGACACCTTGAGCCGTGAGTCCTTCTACTGGCTGGCCGTGCTCTTCACCTTCGCCCTCGGCACCTCCGCCGGCGACCTCGCCTCGGAGCGGATGGATCTCGACTACTGGCTCTCCGCCGTGCTGTTCGCCCTCGCGATCGCCGCGGTCGCCGTGGCTCACTTCGCGCTCGGCCTGAACGCCGTGTGGAGTTTCTGGATCGCTTACATCCTGACCCGTCCGCTGGGTGCCTCGATCGGCGACTACCTCTCCCAGCCGAGCGCGGACGGCGGTCTCGGACTCGGCACCGTCGTGACCAGTGCGCTCTTCCTGCTGGTCATCCTCGGTCTGGTGGTCCACCTGTCGGCGACGCGCAGGGACGTGATCGAGCCGGAGCGGAATGCGCGACAGATGACCAGCTGAAAGCGACATAGTGGGGCGTTCAGGTTGCTTTCAGGATGCTCCTGTCATCGTGGGGCGCCGGCCGTTTCCTCGCGGTCGGCTCACCCTGACAAGGCGCCCGTCCCCGCGGCACGGGCGCCCCGCTGTTCGACCGACAGGAGCATGGGACCATGGAGCGACCCGAAGTCCTCACCGACCTCGACGTCGCGGGCACGCACCGCCCGGCGGCCGGTACGGCGAAGTCGGTGATGAAGAAACTGCCCGAGGTCACCCTCGCGTTCTGGATCATGAAGATCGCGGCGACCACCCTGGGGGAGACGGCCGGGGACCTCTTCGCGCAGACCCTGAAGCTGGGCTACTTCCTCACCACGATCGCGCTGTTCCTGGTCTTCGTGGTGACCCTGGTCGTCCAGCTGGGATCACGCCGCTACAACCCGTTCTTCTACTGGACCGTGATCCTGTCGACCAGCATGGCCGGCACCACGATGTCCGACTTCATGAACCGCGACGCCAGCGCGAAGTACCTGTCGGACGGTGCCACGTCGCTCGGCTGGGGCCCGCAGGGCCTCGGGCTCGGATACCCGGCGGGCGCCGCGATCCTCATCTCGGTCCTGCTGGTCATCTTCGCCGTCTGGAAGCTGTCCCGGATGACGTTCCAGATCCGCGACATCGTCACCTTTCGCGGTGAGGCGTTGTTCTGGTCGGCGATCCTCGTCTCCAACACGCTCGGCACCTCGATGGGCGACTTCCTCTCGGACAGCTCGGGACTCGGCTACGCCGGTGGCGCGCTGCTCGTCACCGGCGCCCTGGCCGTCCTGGTGGCGCTGATGAAGGTGCCTGTGGTGCCGAACGTGCTTCTGTTCTGGATCGCGTTCGTCCTCACCCGCCCGCTGGGCGCCACCGCGGGGGACTTCCTCACCAAGCCGGTCGCCAAGGGCGGCCTGGACCTGGGCACGGCGGGTTCGTCGGCGGTGCTGCTGGCGATCCTGTTCGGCCTGATGGCCTACGCCCAGGTGCGCGAGCGCAGGACCACCGCCTCGGTGACCGAGGCGGAAGCGGTCAGCCGACCGGCACGCTGACGGTGAACCGCGCCCCGGGCGCGTGTCCGGGGTCGTGGGACACCTCGCCGCCGACGGCACGGGCAAGGCGCCGGGCCAGCGGCAGTCCCAGTCCCGCGCCGTCGTGTCCGTCGGCCCGGTCGGCGCGCCGTCCGGGCTGGAAGAGCTCGGCCGCGAAGGCCGCGGGCACGCCGGGGCCGTCGTCGACGACGTCGATGCGCACGGCCGCGGGTCCGCGACGCACGACGACGGTCACGCCGGCGTGCGCGTACCGAGCGGCATTGGCCAGCAGCGGACTGACGATCCGCTCCAGCAGGGCGGGGGCGATCCCCGCCTTGAGGTCCGGATCAGCCGCCTCGACGGTGGCCCTCACGCCCGGCGGCGTTCGGAGCTGCTGGATCAGGCCCCGCAGAACGGGGACGACCTCCACGGTGCCGGGGACCTCCGAGGGATTCACGGCGTTTTCGCGGGCCTCGTTCAGCAGGGTGTCGCAGATGGTGCGCATCGACTGCGCAGCCTCGTCTATCACCTCATGGGTGGCTCGGGTCTCGGCGGCCGAGCGCGGCCGGGACCGCCACCAGTCGAGCTCGATGATGATGCGGCTCAGCGGGGTGCGCAGTTCGTGGGACAGCTCCGCGGTGAGCTGTCGCTCGTGGCGCAGCACCGCGCGTATGCGGTCCAGCAGTGCGTCCAGCGAGGCACCGAGCCGGGCGAGCTCGGCGGGCCGTTCCGTGACGCCGAAGCGGTCGTCGGAGGCGACGGCGCTCCACTGAGTGGCCTGGTCGGTCATCGTGCCCACCGGACGCAGCGCTCTGCCGACGGCCAGGCGCGTCAGCGCGTAGGTGCACGCGAGCATGAGGGCGTCCAGGGTCAGTGACGCCAGCAGCAGGGTGTCGGCCGAACTCCGGTAGGGGGCGAGGTTCAGCGCGGTGACCACCATGGCGGCGGCGTGGCGGCCGGGTACGGGCTGGGAGCACAGCCGGACGTTCTCGGCGGGGACGGTCTCGCAGGCGCGCCTTCCCACGGCGGCGAGGTGTACGGCGGCTCTGCTCAGGGTGCTGTGGGCCGTGGTCGCGGGCGGCTGTTCGAGCAGCCGTGTCCCGGCGTAGATCCAGACGTTCGTGTCGAGCAGTTGGTCGTTGGCGGTTTCCACGACGCGTACCCGGGGGCCGCTGGTGTCGACGGTCGTGGCGACGGCGGCGGCCCGAGTCCGCAGCTCGTCGTCCGCCTGGTGCTGCAGGTGCCGGCTCGTCGCCGCGTTGAAGGCCACGGTCAGGACGGTCATCAGGAGCGCGGCAGTGGTCAGGGCCACGAGCGAGAGCCGGCCGCGCAGCGTGCGCGGAGCCAGACGGCGCAGCAGCCGTGTCATGACAGCCGGTGTCCGATCCCGCGGGCCGTACCGATGGTCAGGCCGCTGCCGGCCGTCCGCAGCTTGCGCCGCAACCGGGTCAGGTACTGGTCCAGGGTGTTGTCGCTGACCTGTGCGCCCGCCGGCCAGGCCGCCCGGACCAGTTCACGACGGCGGACGATGCTTCCGCCCGCGGCGGCCAGGGCGGCCAGCAGGCGGAACTCGGTCGGGGACATGGCGACGTCGGCGCCGCGCACGGTCACGCTGTGCTCGACCGCGTCCAGGACCAGCTCTCCGGCCGTGGCGGCGGGCGGCGGCCCGGCACGCTTGAGTGCCGCTCGCAGCCGGGCGACGAGCTCGGCGAGGTGGAACGGTTTGGGCAGGTAGTCGTCGCCTCCGGCGGAGAACCCGGCCAGCCGGTCGGTGAGCTGGTGCCGGGCGGTGAGGAAGACGATCGGGGCGCGGAACCCGTTGGCGCGCATCGCCTGGCACACGTCCCGGCCGTCCGCGTCGGGCAGCCCGATGTCGAGGACGGCGGCGGAGACGTCCTCCGAGACCAGACGCAGGGCCATGGCGCCGTCGGCGGCGCAGACGGGGTCGAAGTCCTCGTCGGACAGGCTGCGGCGCAGGACGTCACGCAGGGCGTGGTCGTCTTCGACGATCAGGATCTTGCGGCGCATGCTCCTCCGTTCTCCGGTGCCCTTCCTCGTAGACGGTCTACCGCACTGTAGACGACGAGGGGGCGGCAAGGCCTCTGGAGGCCACCCGTGGTCACGGAGCGCGTCGACGTCGTGACGGCGCCGGTCGCTGGTGTCGAGGGTGCAGGGCAGGGCCCCGAGGGCTGAGTGCCGGAGGAGCGACGACCGGGTCGCAGAGGAAAGCCGGGATTCCCGGGGCGGCAGGTGTGCGGCCGCCGTTTGCTACCCGGCTGGTCGAAAGCGTCTTGCTGTCCGGCTGGTCGGCGGCGTCGCCCGCGGGATCTGGCGGCCCGCCGGCCGGTCAGAGCCACTTGACGACGGCGACGGCGATCAACGCGGCGATGGCGCCGAGTCCGCCGAGGATTGCGGCACCTGCGGCGATCTTCACGCTGGGGGGCTGCGCCTCCCGCCAGCCCAGCTTCCCGGCCGCGCCCCGGATCAGCCGGTGCCCCTCGGCGGACGAGAAGGTGTACTGCTCGGAGTCGGGGCCGGAGCCGTCCAAGGTCCGGTGCGAGGCGACGTACACGCTCCGACCGACGGACACCGTCTTTCCCAGCCGCACTCCACCCAGGCCCGCCTCGTACTCGACGGTGCGGACGACATCCGTCAGCGTGAAGACCTTCTTCTCCGGCCGCAGGGCGACGCGGTAGGTGTGCACCTGGCTCATCCGGCGACGGGTCAGCAGCGCCTGCCACTGCGGGACGTCGACGTCCACAGTCAGATCGAATCCCCCCTCCGTCCGGCACATCCGGTACGGCGTCCCCGCTGCGGCGGATTCGATGCGGTCGCACAACTCCTCAGCGGCGTCTGCGCTGTTGGCTCCTATCACGGGCACGCACAGTAACAGCGTGACAGTGGGACGCCGATCGTGATCGGCTACTGCCTGTTCTCACTCGTGGGGTACGACGGCCAGCGGGCAACGGACGTGATGGACGGCGGCATGGGTGACGGGGCCGATGCGCGGAACCGTCGGCCGTTCGGACAGGCGGCGGCCGACGACGAGGAGGCTCGCCGCGGAAGCGGCCCGCACCAGCACGGTGGAGGCCTTGCCCTCCACAACGGTCTCCAGGACCTCGGTGCCGGGGTACTTGTCGCGCCACACCCTCAGCAGGGTGGACAGGAAGTTCCGCCACTCCTCGGCCTGCGCGGGATCGTTGATCAGACCGATGTCCCCGGGGCCGAGGCTGATCGCGGAAGGCGACTGCCAGGCATACACGACACGCAGCCGGGCGTGCCGGAGGCGGGCCGCCTCGAACGCGAACTCGATCACCTCGTCGCAGGCATCGGCGAGGTCGATGCCGAGCACCACGTCGCGGAAACCGGTGCGGGTGGACGGGCTGCCGTCGTCGGCCGGGAAGTGCTCGTCCTCGGCCTCCTCCCCCGCCCGCACGAGCACCACGGGACGCGTGGCCGCGGCGACCACCCCTTGGGCGACCGAGCCGACGAGGACTCCCGTGAAGCCGCTGAGGCCCCGTGAGCCCAGCACCAGCAGTTCGGCCTGCTCGGTGGCCTTCAGCAAGGCCGCGGTCGCCGGGCCCTCGACCTGCTCGTCGGAGAGGCGCACGTCGGGTACCGAGCCACGGATGTGCTCCTCGGCCTGCCGCAAGGTGCGACGCGCCACATGCCGCTGCGCGGCGTTCGCGGATTCGCTCTCCGTGTGACTGCGGGTCCAGTTCCTGGCATGCACCAGTCGCAGCGGTCGGTCGCGGCGCACCGCCTCACGGGCGGCCCACTCGACGGCGGCGAGACTCTCGGCAGATCCGTCCACTCCGACGATGACAGGCGACAGCATGGTGCGCACCTCCGGCGCTCGATCTGCTCGTTACTGTCAGTGTCTTCCCACGATCACTCGGTGGATATGGGCCGCAAGGACTCCCCCAGGCCCATTCGGCCCCTAAGCCGGTCCTGAAGGGGGCGGCACGATAGGAAGCGTGAGGCCGGGTTGCCCCTGTGCCCGAGAGGCGGAGCGTCGTGAACCGTGTCATCATCACCTGCGCCAACGGGACGGGCCGCGGTCGTGCGGCCGTCGACTGGGCGACGCGCGAGGCGTCGCTGCGCGGTCTGCCGCTCGAGGTGGTGTCCGGCTCACCGCCCGGCGACCTGAGCGCCGCGGCGATGCTCGTGCTGGGCCTGTCCGCTGCGGAGGACGACACCGCCGGCCCAGCACAGCTCGCCCTTGTGGCTCCCCCCGCCTGCCCGGTGGTGCTGGTGCCGGACGATCTCACCGCCCTCACGGTTCCGGTGCGCCGCCCCTCGCACGTCACCCTTGGGGTGAACGCGCGTCACCCGCTGGAGCAGGCCGTCGACTTCGCCTTCGACGCCGCCCGGGTGAGGGATGTACGGCTGCACGCCGTGCACGCCTGGGAACTTCCCTCCTGCACCGCCGAGTTGCCCTTCGCCGTTCCCGAGGAGGACCGCGCCACCTGGGAGGACCATGAGGTGCAACTCCTGGCCGACACGCTGCGGCCGTGGCGGGTGAAGTACCCGGGGGTACCGGTACTCGAGGACATCCTGCTCCTCAGCCCCACCGAGGCCTTGGCCCACCATGCTGAGGGCGCCGCACTGATGGTCGTGGGACGCGGCGCCGGTATGGGCCCGGACGCCCTACAGGCCCTGCTGCGCGAGGCCGGGTGCCCGGTCGCCATCGTGCCGTGAGATTGGCGCGCCTGATCACGCGGAAGCAGAGAGCTGTTCGCGCACCCATGCAGGATCGGGGTTGGTGTACGGCCGGCCCGCCACGACGACAGTCGGCACGGTCTCATTGCCGTCGTTGGCCGCTCTCACCGCTGCCGCTCCAGCCGGGTCACGCCAGATGTCGACCCAATGCATCTGGTGGGCACTACGGCCCAACCGGATGCGCAGTCGCAGACAGTACTGACAGCCCGACCGCCAGAAGACGATCGGCCGACCGTCGACCGCGCTGCGGTGCTCTGCCTCCAGAGCACCGATCGACCGTGGGAAGACCAGAGGCGAGTTCACGCCTGCGAGCAGCACGAACACCACCAGGAGTGCTGCGGCTGCGCCAAAACGCCCCTGGAAGATCATCTCAGTCGCAATGACCGAGCCGCAGAGCACGAACAACATCGGCAGAATCCACGCGCGCGTCACGATGACACAGGCTACCGATGCACCGAAACGCTCCTCGCACCGCACGAGCACCCGCGGACCCACTCACCGAACCGGAAGCGGTCACCTTGGACTGCCGGGGCGGTATGCCCAGAACAACGTGTGTCCCCCACCCGCCGGCACCCGTCGGCAGAGGTCAACGAGCGCGAGACGCTAGCCATGACCGCGATGCACCGCGAAGCAGCAGCAGTTCCACGCCCTGATGACCGAGAACGGGGTCCTGTCCGTGTCCCCGCGGGAGGCGGCCGAAACGGCCGCGCGCCTCCGGGCGGCCATTGCCGCCCGGGGCGTGCTTCGCATGCCGGAGGCACCCGGAAGCGTGTGACCACGCTGGTCGAGGTGAGCGTCAGTCGTGGGCCACCACGGCGACGGGGGCGGCGGCATGGTGCAGGACCGCGTGGATCACGGGGCCGAGGCGGGCGCCGAAGGCGGCCCGGCGGATACGCCGGCCGACGACGACCAGGGAGGCCTCGCGGGAGGCCTCGATCAGGAGGAGCGAGGGGCTGCCGAAGTGGAGCTGCTCGACGACCTCCACACCGGGGAACTTCTGCCGCCAGGGTCGCAGCACCTCGGTCACGGCGGCGGCGTCAGCCTTCGCCATCTCCCGCTCGACCGCGGGTTCCAGGCCCATGCCGTAGGCGTAGTAGGGCGGCGGGTTCCAGCCGTGCACGACGCGCAGCGGCACGTTCCGGCGCGCGGCGGCGTCGAAGGCGAACGCGAGCAGCGCCTCGTCGGGGCCGGCGACGTCGAGCCCGAGAACGACGGGGCGGACGGCGGCCGCGGTGGACGGCGTGCCGGCCACGTCCGTCTCGGGCTCGTCGGTGGCCTGCTCCCCGGTGGCCTGCTCGCGGGTGGTCTGCTCCCCGGTGGTCTGCTCGTCGGCGCGGACCAGGACGACGGGCCGCTCGGTGGACGCCACCGCCGCGAGCCCGACCGAGCCGACCAGGAAGCCGCGGATCCCGCCCAGGCCGCGCGAGCCGAGGACGAGCAGTTCGGCGTCCCCCGCAGCGCGGGCGAGGGCCTCGGCGGGCTTTCCTGTGACGTGTTCGGTGGTCACCTCGACGCCGGGATGGCGCGACCGGAGTTCTCCGGCGGCCTCGCGCGGCACCCTCTCGGTCCAGTGCTGGTGGGTGTCGGCGCCCAGCAGCTGCGCCAGGGCCATGGGTTCCGGTACCGGCTCCCACACCTGGAGGAGCTTCACCGGCAGTCCGCGCAGTTGCGCCTCGCGGGCCGCCCACTCGGCGGCGGCGCGGCTCTCGGGCGAGCCGTCGAGACCCACGGTGATGGTGCGGGACATGATCTCCACCTTCCATTGTCGTGTTCAGGGAGTTCTGCCAGGCAGGGGCCGTAGTCCTTCAGCAGAGCCGAAGATCCGCGGCGGAGGTTGGCACGACGGCCCGCGTGTTGCCGGGCCGTCGTGCTGTGGGTGCTTCAGCGCAGCCAGGTGTGGTCGCGGACGATCGGCAGCCGCGCCCACGGACAGCCCAGGCCCCAGGTGGCGCCCGCGCCCGCTGCCGCCAGGGCGACCAGGGCGACGGCGTAGATCAGGTGGTAGTCGGCGAACGGATTTGTCGACATGCTTGGGGCTCCGTTCGACAGATGCTTGGCCGGTGGCCACTCGGCCATCCACATCAGCGCCATCATCACCGTGCCCGCCACGGCGGCCGGCCGCAGCGCCACACCGGTCATGACGGCCACGCCGATGGCGAGCAGGCCCAGCATGAACAGCCAGTCCGCCCACGTCTGACCGGCCCACGAGTGGAACGTCGACTCCATCGGCCCGACGGCGACGGAGCTGAGGAAGCCCTTCGTCGGCGATCCGCCGTCGATCCAGCCCTTGCCGGGCGCGGTCGCGTAACCGAGGCCGAAGACCTTGTCCAGGAACGCCCACAGGAAGACGAAACCGGTCAGGATGCGCAGGGATGCGAGGGCGTACGCCTGAGCGGCGGTGTGCGTGTCGAGCTGTGCCGACGCGGCGGACGCGGAGGCGGTCCGGTTGCGGCGGAAGACCGGCAGATGGATGCCCGCGCTCCGGTGCGGGTGCTCGTCCACGGCCATGGCAGTGATCCCTTCGCGAGTGTCCGGTCCTTGTCCTTACGCTCCTCACTCTCGTCGCGGACGCCGCGCACCGCCGGATGCCGAAAGGCTACGACCGTTGGGCTGAAGGTCCCTTCCCTGCGGGGCCAGTTGGGCGAGCGCGCCAGGAAAGGCCCGCGTGGGACCCTCTTGGTCACGGTGCGGGCCTTGGACGGTTGCTTGCGTGTGGTGCCGTCACAGGGCTTGAGTCTCCCGTA
This sequence comes from Streptomyces sp. NPDC047453, assembly GCF_040643155.1. Classification (NCBI taxonomy): domain Bacteria; kingdom Bacillati; phylum Actinomycetota; class Actinomycetes; order Kitasatosporales; family Streptomycetaceae; genus Streptomyces; species Streptomyces sp. NPDC047453. Next base: position 21,480 of record NZ_JBEYTS010000078.1, read on the forward strand.
GGGGGAGAGTCAAAGGTGGGGGCATGAACGGCGACACGCTCTACACGATCGGCGAGCTCGCTCGGCGGACCGGTCTCACGGTCAAAACCATTCGGTTCTACTCCGATCGCGGAATCGTGGCGCCGACGGACCGCAGCCCGGCCGGCTACCGCCGCTACAACGCCGATGCCATCGCACGCCTGGACCTCGTACGGACCCTGCGCGAGCTGGGACTGGATCTTCCCACGATCCGCAAGGTCGTGGACCGGGAGCGCTCACTTCGCGAGGTCGCCGCCGCGCACGCGGAAGCGCTGGCGGTGCAGATCCGCGTACTGAGCCTGCGGCGCGCGGTGCTGACAGCGGTGGCCGAGCGCGGGTCCACCCTCGAGGAGACGGAACTCATGCACCAGCTGGCCCAGCATTCAGAGGACGAGCGCCGGCGTCTGATCGATGACTTCCTCGAGGCCGTCTTCGGCGGTCTCGATGCCACCCCCGCATTCGCGGGCGCCATGCGCTCGATGACCCCCGAGTTGCCCGCCGACCCCGACGCCGAGCAGGTCCAGGCGTGGATGGAGCTGGCCGAGCTGTCCCGGGACCCGGATTTCCGCACCGGAGTGCGGCGGATGGCCGAGGACCACGCGAACGAGCAGGCCCGAGGCGACACGACGGGCCCACGCCGCGACATTGCCGCAGCCGTCCGTGACCTGGTCGGCCCGGCCCTGGCCACCCCTATCGATCCGGCCTCGCCCCAGGCCGATCCGTTCGTCGCGGCACTCACGGCCCACTACGCACGCATACTCGGCCACCCCGACGACATCGGGCTGCGCCGCCGACTGGCGACACGGCTGGCGAACATGAACGACCCCCGCAGAGATCGCTACCTCCAGTTGCTCGCGGTGGTCAACGGCTGGCCGCCCCCGGAGAGCCTGGCGCCGCTGTTCGACTGGTCCATCGAGGCCCTGAGCGTCCGGACACGGCCGACGCCCTGAAATGGAGTGCGCTTCCGAGCGGGGTGAGGGGGGCGCAGCACGGATGTGGCGTACCGGCCGGCGGACGACACCGAGACCCCTGCCGCACGGGCGAGTCCAACGCAGCGTGGGTGGACGCGACTTGGTTCACGAGTCCCACGTCACCGCAAGGCCATCAGCCCAGTCGCCTCACGACGTGGCGGCCGGCGGTTCCGCGATCCCGATGAAATTCGCGGCGACGGTCCGGATGCGAACCGACCATCCCAGCGCGGTGAGGTCGTCCGTGAGGGTTCGGGCGTCGTGGAACACCTTCACGATGCGGTACCGGCTGCCGTCGTCGAGCCGGCGCATCGCCGCGGGGACCGGGTCATCCGCGAGGACCTCCTCCTCCGCAGCCCCGGCCGGGCCGTCGTCGATGAAGATCGCTCTGCCGCCCGGCGCGAGCGCTGCCGCGACGAGGTTCCAGAAGTCGGGCAATCGCGTCGGCGGGATATGCGACAACCAGAAGGCGAAGAACACCGTGTCGTAGCGTCGCGGTGGCTGCCATTCGAACAGATCGGCCTGAACGAACCGGACGTTGTCGGACGCGGCTCGCGTCCGTGCGATGTCCAACACCTCGGCTGCCGCGTCGACAGCCGTCACCGACCGCGCCCGCGCTGCGAGCACGGAGGTCCACTGGCCCGTTCCGCAAGCCAGTTCCAGCACGTCTCCGGCAATCGGGAGCCCATCGGCGCCGGACAGCAACTCCCGCAGTTCCTCGCGTTCCGCATACGGTCTGTCGTACTGGGTCGCACCGGCCCTGTAATAGGCCATCTGTTCCGCGAGAAGAGCATCGTCATCGGTGGCCATGACCCCCGACCATACAGACGGCATCTCCGTGCGTACCGCCCCCAGGCCGGGATCAACGCGTTCGGCCGGTGCGACCGGCGGCGGTACGGGGCCGGAATGACGGACAGGACACCGGCATCCGCATGATCACGTGCTGCTAGTCTGGCGCTCTTCTGTAATCGAACAGTCACCGTACGAATGGAGTCAGTGGTGGTGGTGCGTTCAGCGCCGCCGGGGTTGGGGGGACACATGCGCGAACTGCGCCCATTGCAGGATCTCGGGCTCTCCGCGACGTCGGAGGCCGTCTATCTCGCGCTCGTGGAACAGGGTCCGCAGACCTTGCTCGAGCTCACCGAGCGGCCGACGTTGGTCGGGTCGCCTCTCGAAAGTCTCCAGTACTCGGTGACCGAACTCGGCGAGATCGGCCTGGTGTCACGCACGAACGGCAGGCTGATCGCCCAGCCGCCTCGCGCGATGCTGGAGGCTGTCGCCGAGCGACGCGCGCGCGAGGCCCGGATCGCCTACGAGAGCGCGACGGTGCTGTCGCGGTTCTGGCTCGACCACACCGCGGGTTCGAGCTATGTCGAGGTCGTCGACACCTCCGGCAGACCCGAGGCGGTTCAACAGCGGGTCCACAGCGAGGCGTTGGCGGAGGTGCGCGCACTGTCGATAGGGCCGGTGGGCGGGGGCGATCGGGTGCCGGAGGTCGGGCCCGGAACGTTGAACGCGCTGGGCCGCGGGATCGCCTACCGGGTGGTGTACAGCGCCAACATCCTCCAGGACCCCAAGGCGCTGGAGGTGGCGCACACGTGTGTCGACCACGGGGAGCAGGCACGGGTCTTCCCCGACGTCGCGCTGAACCTCCTGGTCTGCGACGACCGCTTCGCCGTGGTGTCCGTGACCGCGCCGGACCGCACCGGACACCACAGCGTCGTCGTCCAGCCCTCGGGGCTGCTGGACGGGTTGATCGGCGTCTTCGAGTCGTACTGGCGGGTGGCCGTTCCGCTCCCGCCGGCCGGTGAGGTCGTCGGGAGCGAGGCCAGTCCGATGAACGAGAGCCGCCAGCTCCTGAGTTACCTCAGTACCGGGCTGACCGACGAGTCGATCGCCCGTGAGCTGGGGGTGAGTGAGCGGACCGTCGCCCGGCGCATCGCCCGCCTCCAGGAGATGCTCGGCGCCAAGACCCGGTTCCAGCTCGGTGTCCAGGCCGGCCGCCGCGGCTGGCTCTGAACCACGGCCCCGGTCGGACCCGTGCGATGGGCGCGCGGGGCGGGCCGGTGTCTGATCCGGCCCGCCCCGCGCGGGTCTTCAGCCGCTCAGGCGGTCAACGCCCCTCCATGGGACCGCGGTCGTCAGCGGGCGTCCGGCTTGACCAGGTCGGGGAGCTTGGCCTCGAACAGCTCGTCCAGCTTGAGCGAGGGCAGGACGTGCCCCTGGTTCACCGCGTCGTTGGCTACGCCCGCCGCCCAACTGGACGAGGCAAGGCGCTGGTTCGGCGTGCCGTGGTGGCCCGAGCTGGTGAAGCTGCAGTCGCCGACCTGGTAGAACGACTTCTCGGACTTGAGGAGCCGGGCGGCGTTCAGCGCCTCGCCGCGGGCGTGGGTCAGGTAGTACGTCCCGAACGCGTCGGCCATGAGCTCGGTACGGCGGGTGGCCTCCGGGCCTGTCAGGTCGCTCTCGAAGAGGTTGTTCTGGTACTGTACGTGGTGGCCGAACTCGTGGCCCACGATGGCCCGGGGCGCGACGTCGCCCAGGCCCACCTCGGTCATGCCCTGGATGATGCCGTCACCCATGATGATCCGGTCGGAGACGCCGAGGGGATCCGGATCGTCCACCTCGCTGTAGGCGAAGGCGTTGAACGTGAAGATCGGGTTCGCGCCGCCCTGGAGTACGGGTTCCGAGTCGACCAGCTCGATGAACAGCTCGGCCAGGTCGAGGTTGTCCTCGGCCGTCCCGCCGTACAGCACGGAGAGCGTGCGCGCGAGCCGCTCGGGGCTGGAGTAGACGTCGGCCCCGTGCATGGGAATCAGCTCGATGCCCGCCGAGTCGATGTCCCAGAAGCGCTTGAGGTTCTTCATCTCGGCGGTGAGCTTCTGGGTGTACTCGCCGTTGACGCCGAAGGTGTTCGCCTTCGACTCGGAGCCGAAGACCAGCGCGTCGTAGGTCGGGAAGTCGAAGCCGCCGAAGAGCTGGAGAATCAGGAGGGTGAACGGGTCCTTGACGCCGTTGAGGAGGGTGTTGGCGTACGTCGTCAGTTCGGTGCGCTGGCACTGGTAGTCGCCGGGGTTGATCGCACTGTCGCGGATCTCGCTCCACTGCGACTCGTTCAGGCCGTACTTGGCACGGGCCGCATTGACGCGGGACTCCCAGTCGGCGGGCAGCTTGGCCAGAATCCGGTCAACAAGGGCCTTGGTCTGCGGGGCCATTGCCGAGGTGTCGACGGCCGACTGCAGCGACCGGCTCGCGACGGTCGTGGTCCCTGTCGTATCGGCGGCGTGCGCGGGAAGTGCCATGCCAAAAGCACAGGTCGCGGCGATTGCCATGCTCGCCGCCACGGAGAGGGCCTTTTTCACGGGGGCTCCTTTCGAGGGTGCCCGATGGGGCATCCGCGGACGCCGCCCAGTCTGTAAGGCCAACTACCAATTTTTGAACGGTTGTTTACTGTCAGAAACCGGCATGTCTGGAACCTGACACTCACGGTCCCCCGTACCAGCCTCCGCCGACTTTCGAGCGTGTCCGGCGTCCGCTGTGTCACTCCCGGTCGGCGCGTCCCGCATTCCGCATCCGGGCGAACGAGGTGTCCAGGCCCCGCTTCAGCGCTCCTGCCAGGGGCCGTTCCACGCAGCAGTGGACCAGATAGCTCAGCACCAGGAAGCAGGCGAGCAGCGAGAACACCAGCAGCCGGGCGTCCATCGTGTCCCGCAGGCGGTTGATCAGCGTCGTACCGGCCGCGTAGTGCATCAGGTAGAGCGGGTAGGTCAGGCTCCCGGCCGTGACCAGCCACTTCCAGCGGATGCGGTCGGTCAGACCGAGGGCGATGGCGATCATGACGAGCAGGAACACGGTGTAGAGGAGCACCGCCCCCCGCCAGTTGGAGACATGCTCGACCTCGTCGATACGCTGCCCCAGCTCCCGCTGGCCCATGAGCCACGACATGGCGAGGATGCCCCACAGGAGCAGGTCCTGACCGAAGCGGTGCATGAGGTAGAGCGCGAGGCCGGCGATGAAGTACCAGGCGGCGTCGGGACCGGCGAGCAGATCGAGGAGCGGGAACGAAGCCACCGACGCCAGCATCGCGGCGGCACCCCACACACAGCAGAAGACGACGACCTTGCGATAGGTCAGGCCGGTGACCACCACCAGCAGGAAGAGCAGGTAGAAGCGGAGTTCCGCCCACAGGGTCCAGTACACGCCGTCGACGTTCTGCACGCCCGAACCGGACTGGAGCATCGTGAGGTTGAGCAGGACGTCACGCGGCCGCAATCGTTCCCAGACGCCCGGCAGGGCCGCCAGCACGGCCGTCGTGAACACGATCGCGAACCAGTACGCCGGGTAGAGCCGGATCACGCGCGAGACGAAGAACTGGCGAGGGGTGCGGCCCCAGCACGACATGCAGATCACGAAGCCGCTGATCACGAAGAAGATCTCGACGCCGATCCAGCCGTACGTCGCGAAGTGGAACACCGTCGGCATGATCTCGGAGACCGGGCGGTCCCATATCGCGTTGTCCGGCTGGTTGACCCGGCGCGTGCCCGCGTAGTGGTGCACGGCGACCATCAGGGCGGCGAGCAGGCGAATGGCGTCGATGGCGTACAAGCGGGGGCCGGTCCGTACCGAGGTGGCGGGCCCGCGCGGCCGGGTGGGCCGTGGCGGTCGGCCGGTCCCGGCCGCAACCTCCGGTACAGGTATGGACAACGTGCCCTGCGCGTCACGCATCGGCACCCGACCCTCCTTACGAAGAAGCACTGCTGAACGATCACGGACGCCTCACGTTACGGCCCTCGCGACCGCCCCCTGCCGCAAAAGTGCAGGTAGGTAAGCCGAAGTTGCCACGATGCTCACCGGGCCGACTCGAAGGGTTCTCCAAGACTTCAGGCGGAGCCCATCGGACCGGCGGTGCCCCAGATGCGGTCCAGGAACCAGTAGAGGCTGATCGTCACGATGGCTGTCGTCAGCGTGACCGCTATCCAGCGGGCCGCGGGTGTCCGGCGGGCGAGGGTCAGCAAGGGGAAGAAGACGGCGATGAGGACAAGCTGTGCGGCCTCGATGCCGACGTTGAAGGTCAGCAGTGACAGCAGCAGCCCCCATGATCCCGGTTCGCGGATGTCGAGCGCGCCGGCGAAGCCCAGCCCGTGGATCAGACCGAAGGCGAAGACCACCGGAAGCCGCCACTTGCCGAACCTGTCCTCGCCCTTCCCGAGGAGGTTGGCGGCCGCCACGACGATGATCGTCGCCGCGATGACCGGCTCGACGAGGGCGCCGGGCACGTCCACCACTCCGAGCGCCGCCAGCAGGAACGTGACGCTGTGGGCTGCGGTGAAGGCGGTGGCGGTGACGACGACGTCGCGCAGCCGGCGTGCGCCCATGAGCAGAGCAATGAGGAAGAGGACGTGGTCGAGGCCGAGCAGCAGATGCTCGGTGCCGAGCAGGAAGAACTCCCCCACCTGGTGGGCTGCCTGCCGCTGGGCGGTGCGCAGCGTCGGGTCGCCGGCGGAGAGGACCGCCGAGCCCTCTGTGCCGTCGAGGTCATAGGTGACCAGGGTCTCCGTGCTGTGGACGAAGGTCTCCTGGTCGGGGAAGAGCGCGCTGGAGACGGCGTGCTCGTCGCCGCGGAACCCGTCGCGGCCGGTGACAGCGTCACCGAAGCTCCGTGGACGACCAGCGGACCTTCCTCCTGCCTTCGAGGTATTCCCCGTCGGCCGGGGTGAGGGCGGGCGCGACCTGGGAGACGGGGGTGGAGGGCTTGGGGTTCTGGCCCTTGCCCGAGTCGGGGTTCGCATGAGCGGATGTCACAAGACTGGTGACGAGAAGCATGGCAGTCGCGCCGACGGCCATGAGCCGTCCGCGACGTCTTGCTGGCTGCATCTGACGCAGTTCCTTCCATCGTGCCTGCAGGGCGACGGACACGGTGGATCGGCCAGGTGAATACACGTCAGAAACGAACTTATGAAGACGGGAACTTCAGCTTCCGGGTCGCGGGCAGAGTATACGTGACGCCACTGGCCAGGGGCCGGCCGGGTACTCCCCCGAGCCGGGACGCCCGCCGGGGGCCGCGCTTGTGTACCCCTGTGGACAACTACTTGACGAACTCATTACAGAAAGCCCTCCACTTGTTCGGTCCACTCGCCTCTGGCTACAGTCGGCCGCCATGACTGCAGACTTTTCACTGATCCGGAGCAGTTTCGCGGCTGTTCAGCCCCACGGCACGCAGGTGACCGCGTACTTCTACGACCACCTGTTCGCCCACCATCCCGATGTGCGCCCCCTGTTCGCGGCTCACCTCGACGAGCAGCGCGACCGCCTGTGGGCCGCGCTGGGTGCCCTGGTCGCCAACCTGGAGAACACCGACACCCTCATAGGCATGCTGGAGAACCTGGGACGCCGCCACGCGGGATACGGCGTGCTGCCCGAGCACTACCCGGCCGTGGGGGCCAGCCTGATCGCCACCCTGCGCCACTACGCGGGCGATGCGTGGACACCGGCCGTCGAGGAGTCCTGGGCGGCCGTCTACGGGTTGATCAGCAACACCATGCTCGACGCCGGCGCGGCCGCCTCGAAGTGAGCCGCCGCCGGAGGCTCGTCGCAACGAGCCGCCGGCCGGCCCCATTGTCCGGAAGTCAACCCTGATGTCAGCCACCGGAGGGCGGACGTGAGCGATGCACAGGCGCTGAGAGATTCCTTCGCCCTGGTCGGCAAGTCGGGGGACGAAGTGCCCCGGTACTTCTACTCCTACCTGTTCATCATCGCGCCGGAGGTCCGGCCGATGTTCCCGGTGTCCATGGGGGCACAGCGCGATCGGCTCGTCGCCGCCCTGGGCCGGATCGTCGCGGAGGCCGACGATCCGGACCGGCTGGTTCCGTACTTGCGGCAGCTGGGCCGGGACCACCGCAAGTTCCAGGTGGTGGCGCAGCACTACGAGGCAGTGGGGCAGGCGCTGCTGGCCACGCTGGCGTACTTCCTGGGCGAGGCGTGGACCCCGCAGCTGCAACACGGCTGGACCGAGGCCTACGCCCTGGTGGCCCGCACCATGGTGCAGGCCGCCGAGGCCGACGGCGCGGTGAATCCGCCATGGTGGAACGCCGAGGTGGTACGGCACGAGCAGCGCGGCTTCGACATCGCGGTCCTCACCCTGCGCCTGGAACAGCCGATGGCGTACCTGGCCGGGCAGTCCGTGATGGTGGAAACCCCGTCGCTGCCGAGCACCTGGCGGTCGTTCACCCCGGCCAACTCGCCGCGTGCCGACGGAACCGTCGAGCTGCACGTTCGAGCCATCGACGGCGGTCTGGTCAGCCCGGCCCTGGTGTACGGGCTGCGGCAGGGCGACGTGCTGCGCCTCGGCGCCCCGGTCGGCAACAGGCTCACGCTCCAGCCGTCCGGCGGCCGGGATCTGGTGCTGATCGGCGGAGGCACCGGCCTGGCCCCGCTGCGCGCCCTGGTCGAGGAGATAGCCCAGCACGGTCCCCCGCGCCGGGTGGACCTGTTCGTCGGGGCGCGCGACAACCACGGACTGTACGACCTGCCCGCGTTGAGGCATCTGGCGCAGGCACACCCATGGCTTCGCGTCACGCCCCTGGTCGGCGCGGACGCCGGCACCGTCGACAACCGCAGCCTCGCCGGCCCGGTGCTGCGCGCCGCCGCGTGGAGCGGATGCTCCTTCTACGTCTGCGGCTCGCCGGCCATGGTCTCGGCGACAGTGCGCGATCTGGCGGACGCGGGCATTCCGCACGACCTGCTGCACTTCGAAGAAGCTCGTTGATCGGAGAAACGTGAACGAGACAGGAGCACCGCATCCGGAGGAGCACCTGGTGACGCCCGCGACACTGCGGTCGATGACCTTCCCCCGAGCTCCCCTGACCCGTCGCGGCTACAACGAGGAGTCGGTGCACGACGCCCTGCGCCGCTGCGCGTCGACTCTGATAGCGCTGACGGAGGAGAACGACCGGCTGCGGACGGACATGCAGCGCCACCGGGACTGGATCCGCGCGAACAACATCGGCGACGGCAACGCACCCACCGGGGTGCCGACCGTGGACGCCGTACTTCAGCAGGCCCGCGCCCAGCAGGCGGCCGAGCAGACCGTCTTCGCGGCCCGCGAACAGGCGCGCAACATGGTCCGGGCCGCCAGGGCGCAGGCCGAGGCGATCCTCCAGAAGATGTGGGAGCAGGAGACGCAGGCGGCCGGCGGCGACCAGGAGGAGACCGAGCGGCTCATCGCGTACCTGCGGCAGATCGCGCAGTCCCTGAGCGTCACCGCGGACCAGTACGCCAACAAGCACCCCCAGCCCCCCTCCCCCACCCCCTCGGCCACCGCGGCGAGTCCGCACGGCGTCTGACCGGCACACGGGACCGGCAGGGAGGGTTATCGGGAGCCCTGCGTCGGGCGGCCGCCGTCAGGTGCCGCCTAGTAGGGCTCCGTTAGGTCTTCTCGGCCCTGTTTGGGGCATGTTGGACGTTGTGGACTTACATGAAGTGAACCGTGCTCGGGCGAAGTTGGCG
>NZ_JBEYTS010000079.1:0-30831 GCF_040643155.1 Streptomyces sp. NPDC047453
CGCGCATTTCAATCAGCGACCAGGGCGCCCTGGAGAGCCGGACGGCCACTCCAGGCAAGCCACGGTCGGCAAGCTGCTTTGAAGCCACATCCGGCCCTCCCGGGCCACCTCCAACTTACGGAGCTGCTTTGGCGCGAGTGATCATGGCCCCTTACGCTGGCCCGCGGATCGGGCAGGCTTGTGGACCTGCCCGCTAAAGCACGACGTTGGGGCCATGATCTGCGAGGCTCGCGCCAAAGTGGCTGGCTAAAGTCGCGGAGCCGACCGCCCCAGCCACGACGTGTTCTGACCTCATGCACTGTGTGCCCGCCCGGAGGAGCGAAGCGACGACGGGTGCTTGATGAAGTAGGGAAACTCTTACCGCGCACCGCCCGGGGCCTATCTAGTGCTGTGACCGCGTAGGTTCGACGGGGCCAGCTGCCTGGGCACGTGAATCCTTACGCTCCGCGAGCAGGAACAGGACGGCAGAGGCGGCGATGAAGCCGAAGCCGACGTTCATGCAGGCCATGACCGTCTCGAAGGAGGCGTCGGCGATCCGGGGGATGCTGTTGAGGAGCACAAGGGCGTAGAAGCATAGGAAGCCGTAGGCGCGAAGCCGCATCCCTGCTTGCCGCTTCCGCATCCACGGCGGTGTCCACCCTGCCAGCATCGCCACCGGGACCGGCAGCATGACCGCCGTCGACACGGCCAGCCCAATCCAGTGGTACAGCGGATTGCCGTTCACCCCACACCCCCCTTTCGTAGGCGGACGCCAGCCTAGAGAGGGTTGGCGAGGTCCGTCCATGCTGGACGCTGCGAGTTTCCGGCAATCCTTTCTGGTCAGGGCACCTAGCCTGCGCAAACCCAGGCACTGCACCGCTACCTGGGCTGGAGCAACACCAACGCCCGCCACCCCGACGTACTCGCCGCCCAACGCAAGGAACGCGCCCGCACCCGCAGCGAAAAGGGCATTCGCTGGGGCGGACGCCCCCTCAACACCGCGGCCTGACCAACCGCGAACAGCAGCCCCCGAACGCCGACGGGGCAAGTTCAGGAGAAGGACAGCGACAGAGGGATGACTCAGGAGGCGAACGGCTCGATCTCCCCCGCGAAGACGATGACCTGGTCGATGAGGCTCCGTCGCAGATGGACGACATCCGTTCCCGCCAGGCGGGGGCCTCCATCAGGCGTGGTGAAGACCCACTGGTACCGGGCCCATTCGTCAGGCATGTCCACCGCTGAGCAGCGCACCATCGTGCCGGTCCCCGCCGGGTGGCGTCGGACGTCCAGCACGAACCGCTCGACCGCCCCGATTCCTTCGCTGCGACCCAACGGCCCCCAGAAGACCACGTCTGAGGTCAGGGCCTGGGAGAGCAGGGCAGTCACATAGCTGTCGTCCGAGGCGTTGAACGCGGAGATGAACGTGTCGATCGCGGAGCGTGCGGTCTCTTCCTGCATGCCCCAGTAATACCAGCCGTTTCGCGTGCGCTCGTCCCACGAGCCGCCTTCCGATCACGGTGAACCTTCCCGGTCACAGCACTACTAGGTCGGGCTCAGAGTTGCCATGTGCTGAGCTTGCTCAACGCTTCGGCGCGTTCCTCAATGATCTTCATTCGGGCACGCCGCTCGGCTTCATGGTGGTGGGCGTCCTGAGCAGTGCTCTGCCCGGGCCACTTGCGGTAGAGCAAGCCGCACTCCTCGATGAACCACCCGGTGCTCACGGCGTTCAGGGCCATCAAGAGGCCGGTGTCCTCGGAGGCCGGGAGCGCCATCCATCCGCCCAACGCGGTCACAAGGTCGCGTCGGGCGCACAGCGTCGCCGGATGCACCTGCGCCCGGTAGTCGTGCGTTCGCCACCGTTCCAGGACTGCGCCTTGGGCGATCGGTCCGGCCGGGGGGTCGCCCTCGCAGCCGACGGTCGAGCCGTCCGGCAGTAGGTCGAGGACGCGTGAGGTCGTCCAGGCCACCCGGCTCTGCTCGGTCAGGACGGTGATGTCCCTGAGTAGCGCCCCAGGGGTGAGCATGTCGTCGGCGTCCAGCACCTTGACCAGGTCGCCGCGGGCCCGGGCGAGCGCCATCGTGCGGGCCATGCCGGCGCGTCCGTGCCGCCCCTGAGCGAAGCTGATGCGGGAGTCCGCGGGACTGAGTGGGTGGCCGCGATGCGCACTGAGGGGCTGAGCGCTTCACGTATCCGACAGGCGTACCGGGTGCTGTCACAGATGATGGCGTCGGCCATGGACAACGACCTGATCTCGCAGACTCCGTGCCGTGGCGTTCGGCTTCCGCGCATGCCGCAGACCGAACCGCGCATCGTCACGCCGCTGGAAGCCTCACGCATCGTGCGCAATGCAGAGAAACCATATGACCTGCTGATCGCGCTGCTCGCCTTCGCCGGTCTGCGCGTGGGTGAAGCGTTCGCTCTTCGGCGCTCGGACGTGGACGTCGCTGGCGGCTTCCTCCTGGTGGACGAGAACTTGGCCGAAGCGAACGGCGTCCTCGTCTTCGACACCCCGAAGTCTCATCAGAAGCGGCTTCTGCGGCTGGCTCCCTCGCTGGCGAAGCGGCTCGTGGCCTACCTCGAAGAGCTGCCCGGCGGTGAATGCGCGCTGTTGTTCACCACGCCCGCGGGCAGGCCCCTGCGCTACAACCAGTGGCGCAAGGCGTACTTCGACCCTGCTGTCTCGGCGGCCGGCCTCACCGACGTAACTCCGCACGATCTTCGGGCCTCCCGCGGAACGTGGGTCGCCGACCGCTACGGCGTCATGACTGCCGCGCATCGCCTCGGGCATTCGAACGCGAGCGTGACGACCCGGCACTACGCTCGGCCGGTCGCCGGTCGCGATGACCAGGTGGCCCAAGCCTCGGATGCCTGGCTCAGGGGGCACGATGACGACCATGGGGCACGTAGGGGGCACGATGACGACGGTGATGGCTCCGCGGGGGTCCCTGCACGCGTCTGACCTGCGGCTCAGCGGTCAACGGTCGTGATCGCCGAAAGGTCTTGAAAACCGTCGTGGCAGCGATGTCACCGTGGGTTCAAATCCCACACCCACCGCAGCAGGCCAGAAGCTTGCAGGTCAGAAGGGGTGCTACTCTCCGGAGCGGCACCCCTTCCGCGTGACCTTGTCTCCCCCGGACTCACCGGTTTCCCATCGCTGACCAGGGCGTGCGGCCGACCTGTGGCCAACTCGCAGCATCACGACTCGGCCCGCTGGGTGATGGCCGCCTCGGTGCGGTCTCCCAGGAACTCGTACCACCGGCGTTCCAGGCAGACGTAGCGCACGTCCGCTTCGACGAGGCTCAGGAAACCCGACACGGTCTCGGTGAGACGTTGCTGCAGCCCTGTGTCGGCCAGCGTCCCGTCCTCGGTGAAGGCCTGGTAGCTGTCGGCCAGGCTGAACATGTCCGGGTAGACGCGGGTGCCCAGGTGCTCCAGGGGAACCCTCAGGGCCCACAGCCCGCGGTTGCCACCGATCAGGGACGGCGAGGCGGAGACGAGCATCGCGTGCTTGCTCTTGAACGGCTGCGGCCGGACACGGGAGACCCAGTCGATCGCGTTCTTCAGCACTCCCGGCACCGAGGCGTTGTACTCCGGCGAGGAGATGACGAAGGCATCGCTCTGCTCGAGTCGGTCGCGCAGGGCGAGGGCGCCCTGCGGCAGCCCGTCGGTCGCCTCCATGTCGCCGTCGTACAAGGGCATGTCGAAGTCGTGCATGCCGGCGAGGTCGACGGTCGCACCGGTGTCGGAGATGAGCCGGGCCACGAGGGAGGCGAGGCGTGCGTTGGCCGAACCGGTCCGCAGTGCCGCGCCGAAGACCAGGAACCGGAGCGGGCCGGGAGGCGTGTCCGTGGGCATGGATCCGTCCTTCCGTCGTGGGGACGCGCCTCCAGCGGGGGCGCCCCACTGACCAGTGTGGTTCCGAGACCGCCGCCGTGCGACCGGCAGCCGGAGCCGGCCGTGCCGATGATCCGGCGCCCGTTCGGGGCCGTTCTCGTCGGGGGCTCAGGGACGGTGGCCCGTCAGGCGGGCCGCGGAGGCTATGGCCGCGCGGGCCTCGCGTTCGGTCAGGCCGGTGCGCAGGGCCGCGTCGACCAGCGGGGTGACGAGGGCGGGGCCGATGCCGTCCTCGTAGGCGCGGCAGGCCGCCCAGAACAGGCGGGTGTTGCGCTGGCCCTCGTGGGCGCCCAGGACGAACTGCACCAGGCCCTCGCCGTGCCGGCCCGCCGAGGGCGGAACCGGGTGGCGGGCGGTGCGGGGCGGGGGGAGCAGAAGGCGCAGGAGGGCGCGCGGGCAGGGGGCCGGCGCGAGGTGCGCGGTGCCGGGGGCGGTGGCGTAGACGCCGTGTCCGGTGCGGGAGCCGGGGCCGACCAGGTAGCCGCCGGCGCCGCGGATGTCGATGCCGGGGGCCAGGCGTCCGGCCGAGTTGGGGACGACGACGTCGGGCGGCCCGCTCAGCCACAGGTGGCGACCGCCGCTGGGGGTCAGGACGACCACCGTGGCGGGGATGGTGAACAGGTGGCGCAGGGCGAGCTCACGCAGGGCCGCCGAGGCGTTCGTGCCGGTCTTGGTGTCCAGGTCGACGCCGATCAGATGGTGCGGGGGCAGTCCGCAGGCGATGCCGTAGCCGGTGGCCCAGGGTGCGGCTGCGAACAGGTCCCGGATGCGGGCGGGGTCGGTGGAGGCGTCGTACACCCCGTGGCCGAAGCGGCCGCACTCACCGTGGCAGGGGGGACCGGGCGGGCCCACCGGGTCTGGGCCGTCGCGGTGAGGGGAGCGCAGGGCCGGGAGTTTCGTCCGGGACAGGGGGATCACGGCCAGTCCGCGTTCGGCGGCTGACAGGGCGTGCGCGAGGGCCAGCGTCGTGGCCTGCCGGTCGATGGTGGCCATGCATCTATGTTCGTACGCACGTTCGAAAAAGGAAAGGGGGCGGGCGAGGCGCGCCATGGGGCGGGGTTTTCGGGCGGCCTCGGGAGGAACGCCTCAGCCCTTGGGGTGCTTGGGGAGCAGTGGCCCGAGTCGCCCTCGTCGAAGCCTACGGGGGCAGGAAAGGTGGTGAAAGGGGTTTATCGATATGTCCTCACGCTTACGTGCGAATCAGGTGTTCCGGGGTGGTTCGCCGGGTTCCGGTGGGCAACTCTGATCTCGCGACGTCGTGAGAAGGCCCGGGCGGTCGGCCAACTGCCCAGGCGAAAGCCGTACTTCACGTACTCCCCGGCAAGGCGGCCGGTGTGTACCTCGTACTGGAGGAGCAACATGGCAAGCATCCGTACCGCCCGTGTTCTCGCCGCCGCGGCGGCCATCCCCCTCGCCGCGGCGCTCTTCACCGGCGTCGCCGCCGCGGGCACGGGAGCCATCGCGGGCGACGGATCGATCGCGGGCGTCGCGGGCGTCGTCGGCAGTGGGGTCGGCCGCGACAACAGCGGCAACTCGTCCACCACGCAGCAGCAGGCGGTCGGCTCGGGCGCCTCGAACCAGAGCAACACCGCGCAGGTCAACCGCTCCGCGTTCACGGCCATCCAGCAGGGCAACAAGAACGTCGTCATCCACTTCACCCGTCTGTGGTGAGCCGGGGCGGGCCGGTGCGCACTCTGGGGACCTGCCGGCCCTGAACCCCCTGGTGAGTGTGCTCGTGGGGACGTAACACACCTCTGGGCGGCGGTGCTTCGGCGCCGCCGCGCAGACGTGTTCCGTGCGACCGCCTCAGGTGGCTGCGTCCGGGGGGCCGTTCGCCCGGGACGCCGTCCAGGACGACCCCCAGGGGTGAACCCGCAGTACACATGCCCCGTTCCTCCACCTTCAGGAGGTGCGGTCGACCCCACCCCTACAACCTGAGGCGGACCCGGCTGCGGGACCTGCGGGCGATCCGCGGGAGCGGGTGCCGCTCCTAGCGTGGAGCCATGACCACACCCGTCTGCACCAGCGTGTCGAAAGCCGCCGTACCGGCGACCGGGACTCCGGCGTACCCGTCCTTCGCGTCGTACGTGCGGGCCCGGCAGCCGCTGCTGCTGCGCACCGCCCGGTCGCTGACCGCGAACCCGAGCGACGCGGAGGACCTGTTGCAGACCGCGCTCACCAAGACGTACGTGGCGTGGGAGCGGATCGAGGACCACCGGGCCCTCGACGGCTATGTGCGCCGCGCGCTGCTGAACACCCGCACCTCGCAGTGGCGCAAGCGGAAGGTCGACGAGTTCGCCTGCGACGAACTGCCCGAACCGGAGCCGGTGCCCGGCGCGACCGACCCGGCGGAGCAGCAGGCGCTGCGCGACGCCATGTGGCGGGCGATCATGAAGCTGCCCGCGCGGCAGCGGGCGATGGTCGTCCTGAGGTATTACGAGGACCTCTCCGAGGTCCAGACGGCCGAGGTGCTCGGAGTGTCCGTGGGGACGGTGAAGTCGGCGGTGTCGCGGGCGCTCGGCAAGCTGCGGGAGGACCCGGAACTGGTGCGCGTGCGCTGACCGTTGAGGGAACGTTGTGTGATCGATCATCCAGGCCTAGTGACATACCACTCGGTATGTGAGCAGAATCAGCGCAGCCCTTACCACCGCGTAGGCGACGCCGCCCCGGGAGGACGCCGTGCTGAGCACCATGCAGGACGTACCGCTGCTGATCTCGAGGATCCTGGCCCATGGGTCGACGATCCACGGGGCGTCGCAGGTGATCAGCTGGACCGGTGACGGCGAGCCGCACCGCCGCTCCTTCGCCGGGATCGGCGTGCGCGCGGCCCAGTTGGCGCACGCCCTGCGCGACGACCTCGGCGTCACGGCCGACGACCGTGTGGCGACGCTCATGTGGAACAACGCCGAGCACGTCGAGGCGTACTTCGCGATCCCGTGCATGGGCGCGGTGCTGCACACCCTCAACCTGCGTCTGCCCGCTGAGCAGTTGGCCTGGATCGTCAACCACGCCGCCGACCGCGTCATCATCGTCAACGGCTCCCTGATCCCGCTGCTCGGCCCGCTGCTGCCGCACCTCAAGACGGTCGAGCACGTCGTCGTCTCGGGCCCCGGCGACCGCACCCCGCTCGACGGCTCCCACGCCCGGGTGCACGAGTACGAGGACCTGATCGCGGCCAAGCCGGTCACCTACGACTGGCCCGAGCTGGACGAACGCCAGGCCGCCGCCATGTGCTACACCTCCGGCACCACGGGCGACCCCAAGGGCGTGGTCTACAGCCACCGTTCGGTCTACCTGCACTCCATGCAGGTCAACATGAGCGAGTCCATGGGCCTGACCGACCAGGACACCACGCTCGTGGTCGTCCCGCAGTTCCACGTCAACGCCTGGGGCCTGCCGCACGCCACCTTCCTGTCCGGCGTCAACCTGCTGATGCCGGACCGCTTCCTGCAGCCGGCTCCCCTCGCCGAGATGATCGAGCGGGAGAAGCCGACCCACGCGGCCGCCGTGCCCACCATCTGGCAGGGGCTGCTCGCCGAGCTGACCGCCCGGCCCCGCGACGTCTCCGCCCTCACCCAGGTCACCATAGGCGGCTCGGCCTGCCCGCCCTCCCTCATGGAGGCCTTCGACCGGCTGGGCATGCGGGTCTGCCACGCCTGGGGCATGACCGAGACCTCCCCGCTCGGCACGGTGGCCCGTCCGCCGGCCCACGCGGTCGGCACCGACGAGGAGTTCGGCTACCGCCTCACCCAGGGCCGCTTCCCGGCCGGCGTCGAGGCCCGCCTGACCGGACCCGGCGGCGAACGTCTCCCGTGGGACGGCGAGTCCGCGGGCGAGCTGGAGGTCCGCGGACCGTGGATCGCCGGCGCCTACTACAACGGCCCCGGCGCCGAACCGCTGCGCCCGGCCGACAAGTTCAGCGAGGACGGCTGGCTGAAGACCGGCGACGTCGGCACCATCAGCCCCGACGGCTTCCTCACCCTCACCGACCGTGCCAAGGACGTCATCAAGTCGGGCGGCGAGTGGATCTCCTCAGTGGAGCTGGAGAACGCCCTGATGTCCCACCCGGACGTCGCCGAGGCCGCCGTCGTCGCCGTCCCTGACGACAAGTGGGGCGAACGCCCGCTGGCCACCGTCGTCCTCAAGGAAGGCACCACCGCCGGCTTCGAGGCACTGCGCGTCTTCCTCCAGGAGGAGCGCGGGATCGCCAAGTGGCAGCTCCCGGAACGCTGGACGATCATCGAGGCCGTTCCGAAGACCAGCGTCGGCAAGTTCGACAAGAAGGTGCTGCGCAGGCAGTACGCCGCCGGAGAACTGGACATCACCCGGATCTGACCGCGGACCGGACGGCACACGCACGCGTACGCGTACGACAGCGGGGCGCCGGGCGGGGAGCACCACGCATCCCCGCCCGGCGCCCCGGCGTCGTAGGGCCGTGGGCCAGTCGGTCAGTTGGTACCGATGCGGGCCAGCAGGTCGACGATCCGGCTCTGCGCCTCGGCGCTGGTGGACCGCTCCGCGAGGAACAGCACCGTCTCGCCCGAGGCCAGCCGCGGCAGGTCGGCCTGGTCGACGGCGGCCGTGTAGACGACCAGCGGCGTGCGGTTGAGCTGCCCGTTCGCGCGCAGCCAGTCCAGGATCCCGGCGCGGCGCCGGTGCATCTGCATCAGGTCCATCACGACCAGGTTCGGCCGGAACTGGCCGGCGAGCGTCACCGCGTCGTTGTCGCTCGCGGCCCGCGCCACCTGCATCCCGCGCCGCTCCAGCGTCGCCGTCAGCGCCAGCGCGATCTCCGCGTGCTCCTCGATCAGCAGCACACGCGGCGGATGCTGCTCGCTGTCGCGCGGCGCGAGCGCCTTCAGCAGTACGGCTGGATCGGCGCCGTAGGCCGCCTCGCGCGTCGCCTGCCCGAGTCCGGCCGTGACCAGCACCGGCACCTCGGCGGCGACCGCCGCCTGCCGCAGCGACTGCAACGCCGTGCGCGTGATCGGCCCGGTCAGCGGGTCGACGAACAGCGCGGCGGGGAAGGCCGCGATCTGCGCGTCCACCTCCTCGCGCGAGTTCACGATGACCGGCCGGTAGCCGCGGTCGCTCAGCGCCTGCTGGGTGGTGATGTCGGGGGCCGGCCAGACCAGCAGCCGGCGCGGGTTGTCCAGCGGCTCCGGCGGCAGTTCGTCGTCCATCGGCTGCGGCCGCGGGGTGTCCGCGATCTCCACGGCACCGCCGGGACCGTCCAGTGGCTCGGGCCCCTCGGCGGCGTTCTCGTCCGGAGCCCCGATGGCGTACGACCGTCCGCCGCCCTCGGTGCCGACGGCCATGGCGGGTCCGCCCAGGGAGGGCTGCTCGGCCGGCGGGTGCGGGCGGGCCGTCTGGTCCGGTCGCTGTGCCTGCGGCGGGGTCTGCGTCTGCGGGCGCGCGGCGGCGGCCGGGTCGGGCGGAGTGCCCAGCTTGCGGCGGCGGCCGGAACCCCCGGTCGGCTGCGGGGGCGGCGTGGCCGACGGCGGCTGCGGTGCCTGAGCCTGCGCCGCCTGCCGGCTGAACGGCACGCCCTGCCCCAGCGTGCGCACGCTGATCGCCCGCCCCTGCGTCGAGTTGGGGTCGACGGGCGCAGCGGCCTCGGCGGGCAACGGCTGGGCCGCGCGCGGTGCCGCGGTGCCGGGGCCGGGCTGCTGCCCGGTGGGCTGGGCCTGTACGGCGGCCTGTCCCGTCGCCTGCTCGGGCGGGAGGGCGGGGCCGGCGGCGGCCGGGGTGCCGTGGGGCGGTGTACCCGGGGTACCGGGTGCACCGGGTGCGGACGGCTGGGGAAGGGCCTGGGCCGGGGGCATGGGGGCGCCGATGGCGTTCGGCGGTACGGGGCCGCCACCCGCGCCGGGGACTGCCTGAGCCGGGGCGCCTGGGACCGGGATGCCCTGCGCGGGAACGGGCTGCGCGGGGAGCGGCCCGGCGGAGGGCTGGGCTGGAGCCGGGGCCGGGACGGCGGGGTTCTGCGCGGGAGCGAGTGCGGCGGGCTGCTGGGGGAGCGGCTGACCGGCGATGCCGTGCGCGGGAGCGGGCGCCGTGCCCGCGGCCCCGTGCTCCGGCGACGGCACCTGTGCCGGCAGGGCCGCCTGTCCGGACGGATGCTGCGCGGGCAGCGCCTGCCCCGCAACGGGCTGCTGCCCGGGAGTCTGCGGCCCCGCACCCGGCTGTCCGGGAGCCGCCTGCGGCATGGCGGGGTGACCGGGCAGGCCCTGTGGCGTGACGGGCTGACCGGGAGTCACCTGTGGGGCGGCGGGCTGTCCCGGCACGCCCTGCGGTGCGACGGGCTGAGCAGGCAGGCCTTGCGGTGCTGCGGGCTGACCCGGAGTCACCTGAGGAACAGGCTGCGGGAGCGCCTGGGCGCCACCCGGCTCGGCCTGCACCGGAACGCCCGGTCCGGCCGTGCCCTGCGCGGGCGTCGCGCCCGCGGCCGCGGAGTCCTGCGGCTGGGCCACCGCCCGCCGCCGGCGTCCCGTCGGCGCGCTCGTGGGATGCGGCTGCGGCGGCGTGTGGTCGTCGGCCTGGTCGTGGGGTACGGCCTCGTGCTGCCCGTCGTCACCCAGGGGGACGACGGCAGGGGCGCCCTGCGCCGGCACCCGGAGCGCCTGCGCGGCCGCCGGGCCTTCGGCGGGCCGGTCCGCCTCCGCGGGCGGCAGGGCGAAGACCGGACGGGGAACCGCCTCCTGCGCGGCGGCACGCTCGGTCGCCGCCGCCAGGGCACGCCGACGGCGCCCGGTCGGCTGCGGGCCGGGCGCCGTCGGGTTCTCGCCGCCCACCGTCTCGCTCTGTGCCGCCTCGGTCTGCGTGGCCTCGGGCTGCGCGTCGGCAGCCGCGGGCAGTGCCGCCGGCAGTGCCTCGGGCGGGCCGACCTCGCGCCGGGCGCGCCGCCCGGTGGGCGCGGGTACGCCCTGCGGCGGCACCGTACCGCCGAGTCCCGTACCCGAGGCCGCCGTTCCCGCGCCGTGCTCGGCCGCCATGACCACGGCACCCTCGGACACGCCCGCCGCGTCGTCGGCGGGCCGCCCGCGCCGCCGTCCCGTACCGCCGGAGCCGTCCGCGTCCTGGGCCGGGACCTGCCCGGTCTCCTGGGACGACTCGGCCGCCCGCCGCCTGCGCCGGCCGGTCGGAGCCACCGGGGCACCGGCGGTCTCCCCCTCGCTGTCGCTCTCGAGGAACGCGTCCGTCGAGGATCGCCGGGCCCGCCGCCGTCCGCCGCCCTGAGGCTGCTCGGGCACGGCGGGCTCCGCCGGGGTGGGCTCTTCGGAAACCGCGGCCGGCTCCAGGGCGTGAACCTGGACCGGGGCCGCGACGACGCCGGCACCGCCGCCGAGCGGCACCTCCAGGACGTACGCGCTGCCGCTCATGCCCGGCACCTCGTGGGTCTGGAGCACACCGCCGTGCGCCCGGACGATCCCGCGCACGATCGGCTCGTGCACCGGGTCTCCCCCGGCGTACGGCCCGCGCACCTCGATCCGGACGACCTCACCGCGCTGAGCCGCCGCGACCACGACGGTGTTGTCCATGTAACCGCCCGCCGAGACGGGCGAGTTCCCGGTCGCGTCGACGCCTGCGACGTCCGCGACAAGGTGGGCGAGCGCGGTGGCCAGACGCCGCGGGTCGACCTCGGCCTCGATGGGCGGCGCGTGCACGGCGAACTGCACCCGCCCGGGGCCGATCAGCTCGATGGCGCCGTCGACACCGGCGGCGACGACCGCGTCCAGCATCACCTTCGTCCGGGTGATCTCCTCGCTGCCGGTGTCGAGGCGCTGGTAGCCGAGGACGTTGTCGATCAGCGTCGTGATCCGGGAGTATCCCGCCGACAGGTGGTGCAGCACCTGGTTGGCCTCGGGCCACAGCTGTCCGGCGTCGTCCGCGGCGAGCGCGGCCAGCTCGCGGCGCAGTTCGTCCAGGGGCCCGCGCAGGGAGCCGCCGAGGAGGGTCAGCAACTGCTCGTGCCGGCCGGCCAGCGCCTCGTAGCGGTCCTTCTCCCGCTCGCCGAGGGCGGCGTAGCGCTCCTCGTTCGCCGCGAGTTGCTCCGCGTGGCGCTCGGTGAGTTCCTCGATCTCGGTGACGTGCTGCTGGCGCAGGGCGGTGAGTTCGGAGGCGTGCTCCTCGGCGAGCTGTTCGAGCTGCTCCTCGTGGCGCTGCTCCTCGGCGGCCTTCTCGTCGGCGAGCGTGTCGTAGGGGCGCCGGTCGGTGAAGGTCATGACGGCGCCGACGAGCTGGTCGCCGTCGCGCACCGGCGCGGTGGTCAGATCGACGGGAACCTTGTCGCCGGCCTTGGACCACAGCACCTGCCCGCGCACCCGGTGCTTGCGCCCGGAGCGCAGGGTGTCGGCGAGCGGGGACTCCCCGTACGGGAAGGGGGAGCCGTCGGGGCGCGAGTGCAGGACGAGGGTGTGCAGCTCGCGGCCGCCGAGTTCACCGGCCCGGTAGCCCAGTATTTGAGCGGCGGCTGGGTTGACGAGCACGATCCGTCCGTCGGTGTCGGTGCCCACGACACCCTCGGCGGCGGCCCGCAGGATCATCTCGGTCTGCCGCTGCGAACGGGCCAGTTCGGCCTCGGTGTCGACGGTGCCGGACAGATCGCGGACGACCAGCATCAGCAGTTCGTCGCCGCTGTAGCCGTGGCCGTCGTAAGCCTGCTGGCTGTTCTCCAGATTCGCGCTCGTGACCTCGACCGGGAACTCGGACCCGTCGGTCCGCCGCGCCGTCATCCGGGTGGGCTTGGTCCGCGCGCGCGGGTCGATCTGGTCGGGGCGGCGCATGGAGCCGGGGATCAGCTTGGAGTCGAACTGCGGCAGCAGATCGAGCAGGCCCCGTCCGACGAGGGCGGTGCCCGGCGTCTCGAAGGCCTCCAGCGCGATGGTGTTGGCGTTGACGACGGTGCCGTTGGCGTTGACCAGCACCAGGGCGTCGGGCAGCGCGTCGAGTATGGCAGCGAGGCGAGCAGCGCCTCGAGATGGCCTGCTGCTCACGAGACGCTTCCTCCCTGTCACCGCACCTTGCCGACCGCGGAGGCCATCTTGCCAACCGGCCCGCAGCGTGTCACGCGAGGGAGTCTATGCGCAGAGGTTGCTCCCGCGACGCCGGATGAGAGGGAGGTCGCACGCGGAGTTGACGTCGAACCTGTGACCGGACGATTTCACTTCGCACGACCTCCGCGAGACCTTTACGGACTCCCGGTCCACCACACCTTCGATACGTCCCTACGCACCGGTACGTGCCGGTGCTCCCCGTCCCCACCTACACACGGGTACGCGCCGGCGCGCCCGCCCCTGCCTACGCGCCCGTTCCCGCCCACGCGCCGCTACGGGACACCGCGCCCGGCCTCGGGGCGCCGAGGCCGGGCAACAGCGGCACGAGCCGGTTCCAGCGGTCGATCCGGCAGCCGTCGCCGCGGTCGTAGGCCGCGTCGACGCGGCGCCCGGCCCACGTTCCGGTGATGCGGGCGGTGGCAGGACCGCCGTACTGCATGGTGCACATGCTGCCGTCGGGCACGGGCGCGAAGGGCTCCCGCCCCCAGCGCGTGTTCCGGTCGAGCACGTCGCAGGCGCGGCGGGCGTCGGGGTGACTGCCCCTGGCCGGGTGGCAGTACAGCCTGTACGTCCCGTCCCTGCCCGCGCCCGCGTGCCGCACGGTGACGGTGAGGTGGTCGCCGGCCCGGTCCTCGATCCGGACGGGCGGCGGCGCGGCGGCCGAGGCGGCGGGCACGGCCGAGGCCGAGGCGAGCCCGGCGAACACGGCGCAGGTGCCGAGTGCCAGCGCCCGCGACACCGCGGAACGCCGGGCTGGGAGAGATCCGATCTGCGTCATGCCTGGACTAACGCCTCGCGCCCCCGGACGTTGCGCCCCGGACTCGCCCGCCCGACGCCATCAGAAGGACTTTGCCCTGGGCCCCACCTGCCTAGTACCGTAGGGGGCGATTGGTGACACCCCACTCGGCTGTGTCATCATCTGCACGCACCACTCGCGCGCTCGCGTGAGCGGTTGTGCTGGAGGCGTCGCCTAGTCCGGTCTATGGCGCCGCACTGCTAATGCGGTTTGGGCCTTAAAGCCCATCGAGGGTTCAAATCCCTCCGCCTCCGCGCATGATCACCGAAGCCCCGGTCCCTTCAGGCCGGGGCTTCGGCGTTGTCGCCTCTGCCCCGCTCCAGACCTTGTTTCCGCAGGTCACAAGGGGCGGGGGGAACGGATTTCACATGACGGCGGCAGTCATGTAATGTTCTTCCTGTCGCCGCGAGCGGCCCGGAAGGGCCCAAAGCAAAGACAAAAACAGAACAAGCACTCGTAGCTTAACGGATAGAGCATCTGACTACGGATCAGAAGGTTGCAGGTTCGAATCCTGCCGAGTGCACAGCACGCCAGAGGCCCTGTGGAGTAATCCACAGGGCCTCTGGCTTTTGTCTTGACGGCAGTGTTTGACGGCAACCGCCTCGGAGGACGGGCACGGGGTTGATCAAACGGCTACCGGGACACCGACCGCGCCGTCGTCATCGTCCGATCCGTTGCCGTCACCCCTTGCGCACTGCCCGGCGGATCATGGCCTGAGCCATAACCGGCGCCGTCTGCGGCGGGCCGCCAGGAAACCGAAGCCGGCCAGGAGGCCGAGCACAACGAAAAGGAGGTCTGCTCCGTCGTAGCACTGAGAGGCCGAAGGGCCTTCGGTGATGTCGGGGAGGCGGAGGGCGGGAGATGGAAGCGAAGCCGTGGGCGCGGAGCGGGTGGATGAGGACTCTGTCGGTGGCGGCGGTCCTGGTGGTCGGGGTGACCGGCTGTACGGGTCTCAAGGCGGGCGGCGCCTCCGAGGCGAAGTGCGCGTACCTCGTGCAGTACGAGGGGCGGTCCTACCTCGACGTGAGGGGGCGGTCCACGACCGACACGAAGTTCACGGTCGTGATCCGGGGCCTCTTGCGTTTCAGGGGCTGTTGGATGATGCGGGGGCAACGGTTGGCGTTCGCACGTCGTTTCAGGGGTACGCCCGTCGGCTGGGCGTCGGGGGGGGGGAGCAGGCGGTGTCGGAGGGGCGGGAGCGGTCTTTTCTCGACAGCAACGGCTGGACGGTGGTGCAGCTCGTCGTGGCTGTGTGGGGAGCCGCCAGTAGCAGCAGTGCGGCGTGGGTGCGTGTGGTGTGGCTGGTGATCGGTGTTGTGACCGCCTGGGAGCTGGTGCTGGATCTGGTCAGGCGGCGTGGGCAGCGCGGGGCCGGGGTCGCCGACGTTCGTGACTGATCGTTCCCCGGCCGTGGAACCTTGCGCCCGGACCTGACCGGACGGCCGAGTGTGATCGCCTCCGGAGGCGTTGTCAGTGGGGGCCCGTACTCTCGCAAGGGATGACGCGGGTGTGGAAGTGCTCGGGGCTGCGGTGGTCGGCGGACGGTCCCGCGCTGGTGTGGGACGGCGGGCGGTCGAGCGCGCTGCCGTGGGGGAAACGGGTGGCCTTCGAGATCGCGGAAGGGGGAGTGCGGACATGCGTGGGAGCGCGGGGGCACGCGTGTCCGGTCCGGGCGGCGGTGCCGGGGCGGAGCGCGGGGGCGCGGTGCGAGGAGTGCGCGCGGTTGGAGCGGGCGCACTCCGTGGCCGCGGACACGATCGCCGACGACCCGCGGCCCTACCACGTATATCTGGCGTGGTTCGGGCCCGGCCTGGTCAAGGCCGGGATCACGGCCGTGGAGCGGGGCTCCGCGCGGTTGCTTGAGCAGGGGGCCGTCTGCTTCAGCTGGCTGGGCGCGGGTCCGCTCATGGCGGCGCGCCGCACCGAGGAGTTGCTGCGCGCCGTGCTCGGGGTCCCGGACCGGATTCCGTACGCCGAGAAGCGTGCCGTACGGTCAGCGCTTCCCGTGACGGAGGAAGAGCGGGCCGCCGAGATCGAGGAGATGCACGCGCGAGCGAGTGCGCTCGGTGGCTGGCCCGAGACGCTGCAGCGGGAGCCGTTCCGGCCCGTCGACCACGCCGGGATCTTCGGGCTGGCCGGCCTGCCGGCCGCCGTGGGTGAGGTGACCGAGCTGGTCGCGGGCGGAGTGGTGAGCGGTGGGCTGGTCGCGGCCGCCGGGCCTGATCTGCACCTGGCGGCGGCCGGTGGCGGGGTCGTCGTGCTGGACACGCGTCTGATGGCCGGCTGGGGGCTGCGGCCTGCCCAAAGCGTGGGATTCACCGTGCTGGTAAGGGAGTTGCGGAACCGGGCGGGCGTACCGGACGGGCGGCCGAACGGGCTGCAGGACGGGCTGTTCTGAAGCGGGCCGGTCGTCGGGGATGCCCCCGGCCGTCGGGGAAGTCCCGGCCGCCGGGGAAGTTCCGGGCCGCCGCGGCTGAGCCCACCGCGCCTCCCAGGCGTTTCCTGAGAACCTCCTGTGGGTTTCTCAGGGAAATCACAGACGAGTGAAAGTCTGCTCTCAGAGGCTCCCTGAAGGGTGGCCCCCATGACCACGACCTCGCCCCTGGGGCACACCGAACTGCTCAGGCCGGACGGGAGCCCCGTCCGGGTGCTTGTGGTGGACGACGAGCCGTCGATCACCGATCTGCTCTCCATGGCCCTGCGCTACGAGGGCTGGCAGATCGGCAGCGCGCGGGACGGGCATGACGCCGCCCGGGCCGCGCGCGAGTTCCGGCCCGACGCCGTCGTCCTGGCCATGACGCTGCCCGACATGGACGGGCTCACCGTCCTGGGCCGGCTGCGCCGCGAACTGCCCGGGGTGCCCGTCCTCTTCCTGACCGCCAAGGACGCCGCGGAGGACCGCATCGCCGGGCTGACCGCCGGCGGGGACGGCTGCGTCACCAAGCCGTTCGGCGTGGAGGAGGTCGTGGCGCGGCTGCGCGGGCTGATCCGGCGCTCGGGTGCCGCCGACCGGCGTTCCGACTCCGTGCTGGTGGTCGGCGACCTCTGCCTGGACGAGGACAGCCACGAGGTGTCGCGGGGAGGGGAGGACATCCACCTCACCGCCACCGAGTTCGAGCTGCTGCGCTTCCTGATGCGGAACCCGCGCCGCGTGCTCAGCAAGGCCCAGATACTGGACCGCGTCTGGTCGTACGACTTCGGCGGGCAGGCCAACGTCGTCGAGCTGTACATCTCCTACCTGCGGCGGAAGATCGACGCCGGTCGTGAACCCATGATCCACACCCGGCGCGGGGCCGGTTACCTGATCAAGCCCGCCGCGTGAGGCGACACTCTCCCCGCTGCTGACGTCCGGCCGTCGCCGCACGCGCCGCTGATGCCCGATCGTCGCCGCACGCGCCGCTGATGCCCGATCGTCGCCGCACGCGCCGCTGATGCCCGATCGTCGCCGCACGCGCCGCGGTAGCCCGCTTCGACAGCCTTATACGGTGTATAGCATGTCGACGACCTCGCAGGAGCAGACCTCCTCCCAGGCCGCCCAGGGCCATCCCCAGCGCTGGCTGATCCTCGGCGTCATCTGCCTCGCCCAGCTCACCGTGCTGCTGGACAACACCGTTCTGAACGTCGCGATCCCGTCCCTCACCCGTGAGCTGCGGGCAGCCACCTCCGACATCCAGTGGATGATCAACGCGTACTCGCTCGTGCAGTCCGGGCTGCTGCTGACCGCGGGCAGCGCCGCCGACCGGTACGGCCGCAAGAAGATGCTGGTGGCGGGGCTGGTTCTGTTCGGCATCGGTTCGCTGGCCGCCGCACTCGCCGACTCCACCGGGCAGTTGATCGCCGCCCGCGCGGGCATGGGCGTCGGCGGCGCGCTGCTGCTGACCACCACGCTCGCCGTGGCGATGCAGATCTTCGCCCCGGCCGAGCACCCCAAGGCCATCGGCATCTGGAGCGCGGTCAACGCCCTGGGCTTCGCGATCGGCCCGCTGATCGGCGGCTTCATGCTGAACCACTTCTGGTGGGGCGCGATCTTCCTGATCAACCTGCCGGTCGCCGTACTGGGCCTGATCGCGGTCCTCGCCCTCGTCCCGGAGTCCAAGAACCCCCGAGGGGACCGGCCCGACCTGCTCGGCGCGCTGCTGTCCACGATCGGCATGACCTCGCTGGTGTACGCGATCATCTCGGGCCCCGCGCACGGCTGGACCTCGACGCGGGTGCTGGTCACGGCGACGGTGGCGGTGGCGGTGCTCGCCCTCTTCGCGTTCTACGAGAGCCGGATCCCCTACCCCATGCTCGACATGCACTTCTTCCGCGACCGCCGCTTCACGGGCGCGGTCGCCGGGGCGGTGCTGATCACCTTCGGCATGGGCGGCGCGCTCTTCCTGCTCACCCAGCACCTTCAGTTCGTCCTCGGCTACGGCCCCCTGGAGGCCGGTCTGCGCACCGCGCCGCTCGCCCTGTCGGTGGTGGCGCTGAACTTCACCGGACTCGCGGCCCGGTGGACGACGCGGCTGGGCACCCCGGTGGCGATCGGCCTGGGCATGGTGCTGATGTCCGGCGGGCTGGTGTCGATCGCCACGCTCGCCTCCGGCGGGTACGGCGGCACACTGCTGGGGCTGCTGCTGATCGGCGCGGGCTGCGCGATCGCCAATCCGGCCATGGCCCACGCCATCATGAGCGCGATCCCGCCGGCGAAGGCGGGTGTCGGGGCGGGCATCAACGGCACGCTCGCGGAGTTCGGCAACGGACTGGGGGTGGCCGTTTTGGGGGCGGTGCTCAACTCCCGGTTCGCGGCGGTGTCCCTGCCGGCGGCCCTGGCCGCGGCGGGGTCGGCCGCCGAGAAGAAGCAGGTGACCGACGCGTTCTCCGCCGGGCTGGAGACCAGTCAGCTGGTGGGAGCGGTGGCCGTGCTGCTCGGTGGCCTGCTGGCCGCCGCGTTGCTCCGCAGGGCTGAGCGGGCAGACTCGGGGATGGTGGTGGCCCACTAGTGCCGCGACCGGAAAGGTTCACCGGCTCGCGCAAACCTTTCTGGTCACAGCACTAACCCGTTCGGTACCGCCGCCGCGCGGCCGCGCGTTCGTCGTGGCCGGTCGCGCCTCGCGGCGGAACGCCTGCGGGCATCGCCCCGCGCGCCTGCGGGCGCCCGGCACGACCGGCGGTTCAGGAGTCGAGGAAGGTGCGCCATGGTGAAGGCAGCCCAGGGGGCCAAGGGCGCGGCGCGAACCAGCGTCTGGCTGGAGGGCAAGGCGCGCCGCGGCGGGCGCGGCGGGCAGCCGTCCGGGCTGGACCGGGAGCGGATCACCGAGGTTACGGTGCGGCTGCTGGATGCGGAGGGGCTCGCGAGGTTCTCCATGCGCCGGCTCGCCGCCGAGCTGAACGTGACGGCGATGTCCGTGTACTGGTACGTCGACACCAAGGACGACCTGCTCGAACTCGCCCTCGACGCCGCCTTCGGCGAGCTGCGGCTGCCCGAACCGGACGAGGAGACGGACTGGCGCGACCAGTTGCGCCGGCTCGCCACCGAGTACCGGGCGCTGCTGGTGCGCCACCCCTGGCTGTCGCCGCTCGCCGGGACGTTCCTCAACATCGGCCCGAACTCGCTCGCCTTCTCGGGCACGGTGCAGCGGGTCATCCGCCGTACCGGGCTGCCCGAGCAGCGGCTGACCGGGGCGATCTCCGCCGTCTTCCAGTTCGTGTACGGCTACGGCACGATCGAGGGCCACTTCGTGGCCCGCTGCGCCGAGGCGGGCATGGCCCCGGACGACTACTTCCGGCACGCGATGAGCGCGGCCACCCGGGCCCCGGACGCCACCGAGGTGCTCCGGGAGTCCGCGACCCTCATGGCGGCCCGCGGCGGAGACACGGTCGCGGAGATGCTGGACCGCGACTTCGCCTTCGCCCTGGACCTGCTGGTCGCCGGTATCGAGGCGATGGTCGCCCGCGGCTGACTACTCGTCGCGCGCTGCCAGCCGTGCCGGGAACCCGCCGGTCGCCACCGGCCCCCAGCGCCGCGGAGTGATCCGGATGATCGACTTGCCCTGCCTGACCATGGCCTCCCGGTACTCGTCCCAGTCCGGGTGCTCGCCCGCGATGTTGCGGTAGTACTCCACCAGGGGCTCCACGGAGTCCGGTGCGTCGAGGACCTCGGCGGTGCCGTCGATCTGCACCCACGGTCCGTTCCACTCGTCGCTCAGCACGACGACGCTGACCCGCGTGTCCTTCTTGGCGTTGCGGGTCTTGGCCCGCTCCGGGTAGGTGGAGACCACGATCCGCCCGGAGTCGTCGACTCCGCAGGTCAGCGGCGAGGCCTGCGGGCTGCCGTCGGCCCGCCGGGTCAGCAGCAGGGCGCGGTGGCGGGGCCGTACGAAGTCCAGCAGCTCATCCAGCGAGACGCGGGTGTTGGTCGCGATGTCGGGTGCCATACCCGCAGCCTAGGCGCCGGCTGAGCCCGTCGCGTGTCCTGCGCCCGGCTCGCTCAGGCGAGGGCACCGCTCAGGTCGTCGTGCACGGGCACGTCGCGGCGGACCCCGGTGACCTCCAGGACGCGGTACGGAACCCCGTCCGGCCTCGCCACGACCCGGAGGAGCACTCCAGGAGGCAGCCCATGCCGTACGTCCTCGACGAGGCGGGCGCCCTGGGAGTCCATGAAGCGGGTGCGGGTGAGGTCCAGGACCAGCACGTCCAGCCGGCCGGCGCGGGCCGCGGCGAAGGCCAGGACACCGGCGCGCAGGGCCGGGGCGTTGGACAGGTCGATCTCCGGGGGCAGGACGAGCAGGGCGCGGCCGGGGTGGTCGCGCACCCGGCAGGGGCTCGGGAAGTGGGTCACCGCACTCACCTGGTAGAAGGCAGGGGTCCATCCGGTCTCGAAAGGCCGCTTCCTGACCCGTCCGGCTCCATTCCACCATTCCCGCCCGCCGGTTCACAGGGGTCGAGGCCGATCGTCAACCAGGCGGAACCTGCTGGGAAGGACGAGATAAAGTTCTGTTCGTCCTGTGCTCGCAGTCGGGAATGTGCTGCGGAGCTCTCCTGCGCATGGCCGTATGGCCGTGCATGCCGAAGAGGTTCGTGGTGCCTGCGTCCGACTTTTCTGAATTGCCCCGTTTTCCGGGGGGTCTCGAGCTGGCCGAAGCGCTGACGGCGGCGGCTCGGCAACTGCACGACACGGTCACCCCGCACAGCACCATGCGAGCCGCCGTACGGCTCGCCGTGCCCCTGCTGCCGGGCGCCGAGCACGCCGGCATCTCGGTGCTGGAGCGCGGCAGCGGCCGCCGCACGGTCGCCTGGACCGACGAGGTCGTGCGCACCGCCGAGGGATCCGGTGACGGTGACGGGGGCGGCCCGGCGCCGTACTGGGATCACCTGTGGCATGCGCCTGTCGTGCACCTGGCGGACAGTGAGACCGAGGACGGCGGCACGTCGTTGGCCGGCCTGGGGCTGCGCTCGGCGCTCGCGCTGCGGCTGCGAGCCGACAAGCGACGGCTGACCGTGCTCACCGTCTACGCCCGCAAGCCGGGCGTCTTCGACGACGTCGCGACGCGCGTCGGACGGCTGTTCACCGCGCACGTCAGCCTCGCCCTGGACTCGGTGACCGTGCGCGAGCAGCTCACCGAGGCGATGCGCACCAGGGACCTGATCGGCCAGGCCACCGGCATCCTCATGGAGCGGCTGAACATCGACGCGGCGGAGGCCTTCGACAGCCTGGTGCGCGCCTCGCAGCGGGAGAACGTCAAGCTGCGCGACCTCGCCCGCCGGATCGTCGATGCGAACAACGCCACGTGAACGGCTGGGAGTTGACCGACGGCCGGGGAGGGGGGACCAGTGCCGCGGCAGGCATCGTCTGCCCGTGAAGGAGCGGCGTCCTGTGCGGCGAGTGTGGGTCCCCGATCCGGCCACGGACCTGGTCTCCCGCGTCACGGGCCCGGGCCGCCCTGCGTCCGGCGGCCGGTAGGGCGGGCCGCGGGTGCGGTGGACTACGCGGTGGGGAGCACGGTGCCCTGGACCGCCTGGATGTCCAGCTCGACCCTCAGGGTGGTGCCGATGGCCGCGATACCGGCCTGGAGGACCTGGTTGTAGTTCATGGCGAAGTCCTCGCGGCGCAGCTCGGTCGTCGCGCGGAAGGCGGCGCGGGTGCCGCCCCAGGGGTCGGCGCCGGTGCCGAGGTAGGCCAGGTCGAGGTCGACCGGGCGGACCACGCCGCGCATGCCCAGCTCGCCGTGGACGGTCCAGCGGTCGGGGCCGGCGGCGGTCACACCGGTGGAACGGTAGGTGATCCGCGGGTGCCGCTCGACGTCCAGGAAGTCCGGGGACTTCAGGTGGCCGTCGCGCATGCCGTTGCCCGTGTCGATGGAGTCGGCGCGGATGACCGCCTCCACACGGGACTTGATGACGTCGTCGGGGGCGATCTCGACGGTGCCGGCGAAGTCCGTGAACCGGCCGTGCACGCTGGAGATCCCCAGGTGCTGGGCGACCGCGGCGACCGAGGAGTGCGCCGGGTCGATGGTCCACGGCCCCGGCGGGGGCAGCTCGCTGCCGCCCTGCCGGGCCAGTGTCACCGTGCCGACCTCGGCCCGGCCGCTCGCGGTGACGATCGCGCTGGAGGCGGCGGGCGCGTACCCGACCGCCGTGACGATCACTGTGTACGCACCCGGTGCCAGCGCCGCAGTGTCCCGTACGGCGCCCTCCGCGTCGGCCTCGGCCCGCAGTACCTGCGTGCCCGTCATGTCGGTCATCGTGACGACCGCGTGCGACACGGCCCATCCGTCCCGGGTGCGGATCCTCGCGGTCAGTCCCATCCCGTTTTCTCCCTGCACAGCCTTGCAAAATGGTCGGAAAGCGACCGGCCCGCGGCACGGCGCGGCTCCCCTCTGAGCGCGCCCCGCCACGGGCCGGACCGTGACCCGGAACCTTGCCCGGGCCTCATGGGCACCCTGGCCCGGGGGTTACTCGCCGGGGTGGGCGAGCTCGATGTCGTGGTCGTCGACACCGCGGCCCGTGACCGAAAGGGCGGTCGCCACGGGCGGGTAGCCCGTCGCGATGACGGTGTAGTCACCGCCGTTCAGGTCGGTGAAGGCGTACGCCCCGTCCGCGCCGGTGGTGGACGTGCCCACCACGTTGCCCGCCGCGTCGACCAGGGTCACCCGGGCGTCCGCGAGGGGACCGTGCGGAGCGCGGACCACGCCCTGGAGCTGCGCCCCGGCCTCCAGGTCGATCTCGACCCGGGTCACCCCGGTGCCGCCCACCTCGACCGGCAGCGCCCGCGGCCGGTACCCGGCGGCGTTCACCGCGACGGTCACCGCGCCCGGCACCAGCTCGGCGAAGGAGAACTCGCCGCTCTCCCCGGTGGTCCCGGTGGCCAGCAGGTCGCCGCGCACATCGGTGACGATCACCATCGCGTCCTTCACCGGCAGCCCGGACCCGGCGGCCCGGACCACACCGCCCAGCCCGCTGGTGCCGCTGAGCAGGATGTCGTACGCCACCGGCTCGCCGTGGACGACCACCGTGGACGCCTGCGGCTGGAAGCCGTCGGCGGAGGCGATCAGGACGTACGAGCCCGCGCCCGGCGCGTCCACCGTGTAGGCGCCGTCGGCCTGCGCGACCGACCGGCCCAGCTGGCGGCCCGCCAGCGAGATCAGCGTGACCGCGGCCTGCGGCACCGGCGCGCTCTCGGCGCCCCGGACGAAGCCGTGCACCGGAATCCCGGCGCCGGCACCGGCGATCGGCGCACCGGGTGCCACCGCGGCGACCGCGGCCAGCCGCTGCGTGCCCTCGGGACCGGTTCCGGCGCCCTCGGCGGGGGAGGCGGCCATCGCCCAGCTGGGCACCCGCTCCCCGGCGGAGCCGGCCGCGGCCTCGGCGGACCGGGCCTCGGCGACGACGGGGGCGGCGGCCGGGTCGACCGGCGCGGCCTCGGCCTCGCCGGCCTGCGCCAGCGCGCCCTTGGTCCGCAGCGGGACCTCCTTGATGAACAGCGAGATCAGGAAGGCCACCGCCGCCAGCGCGGCGGCGATCAGGAAGATGTCGGCGATGCCGTGTCCGTAGGCGCTCTCCATGACCGTGCGCAGCGGCTTGGGCAGCGCGTTCATGTCCGGGATGGAGTCGCTCGAACCGGAGGCGGACAGGGCGGCCGCGTACTTCGGGCTGAGGTCGGCCAGGCCGTCCTTGACGTAGTCGGTGATCCGGTGGGCCATCACCGCGCCGAGCGCGGAGACGCCGACCGCACCGCCGAGGGAGCGGAAGAAGGTGACCGTGGAGCTGGCGGAGCCGAGGTCGCTCGGCGACACCTGGTTCTGCGTGCACAGCACCAGGTTCTGCATCATCATGCCGATGCCGAGGCCCAGCAGGGCCATGAAGACGGCCGTCTTCCAGTACTCCGTGTCGTAGCGGATGGTGCCGAGCAGACCGAGCCCCGCCGTCACCAGCACACCACCGCTGACCAGCCACATCTTCCACCGGCCGGTACGGGTGATGAACTGTCCGGAGACGGTGGAGGAGACGAACAGACCGCCGATCATCGGGATGGTCATGACGCCCGACATCGTCGGGGACTTGTCCCGGGCCAGCTGGAAGTACTGGCTGAAGAACACGGTGCCGCTGAACATCGCGATACCGACGAACAGGGAGGCGAGCGACGCCAGCGTGATGGTGCGGTTGCGGAACAGCCGCAGCGGGATGATCGGCTCGCGCGCCTTGGACTCCACGAGCACGAACAGCAGACCGAGGAGGATCGAACCGCCGACCATCGCGTACGTCTGCCAGGACAGCCAGGCGTACTTGTCACCGGCGAAGGTGACCCAGATCAGCAGCAGCGACACGGCGGCGGAGATCAGGAACGCGCCGCCCCAGTCGACCTTGACCTCGCGCTTCACCACGGGCAGGTGCAGGGTCTTCTGCAGGACGATCAGCGCGATGACCGCGAAGGGCACGCCGACGTAGAAGCACCAGCGCCAGCCCAGCCAGGAGGTGTCGGTGATGACACCGCCGAGCAGCGGGCCGCCGACGGTGGCCACGGCGAAGGTGGCGCCGAGGTAGCCGGAGTAGCGGCCGCGCTCCCGCGGCGAGATCATCGCGGCCATGACGATCTGGGCGAGGGCGGACAGACCGCCGGTGCCTATGCCCTGCACCACACGGCAGGCGATCAGCATGGCCGGGTTCTGCGACAGGCCCGCGCAGGCCGACGCCAGGACGAAGATGACGAGCGCTATCTGGACGAGCGCCTTCTTGCTGTAGAGGTCGGCGAGCTTGCCCCACAGGGGAGTGGCCGCGGTCATCGACAGCAGGGCGGCCGTGACCACCCAGGTGTAGGCGGACTGGCCGCCGCCGAGGTCGCCGATGATGTGCGGCAGCGCGTTGGAGACGATCGTGGACGACAGGATCGCCACGAACATGCCGAGCAGCAGCCCGGAGAGCGCCTCCATGATCTGCCGGTGCGTCATCGGAGCGCTGCCGGGGGAGCCTCCTCCGTGCTTGGCGTGGGCCCGCACACCGGCTGGTGTGGTCGTTGCCATGGGCTTCCTTTTCTTACGTGCTTGCGGGTGTACGGGTGGTCTTGGGGGCAACGGGTGCGGGGGCCCGGGCCGGAGCGGAACGGCAGTCGCCGAAGCTGGCGCGCAGGCGTGTCATCAGCCGGATCAGCTGGCCGACCTCGTAGTCGGTCCAGTCGCTCAGCCGCTCGCTGAGCAGGCGGGTGCTCCGCCGGGTCAGCTCGTCGAGCTGGTCCAGCCCGGCGGGCGTCAGGCGCAGGATGCGCGAACGCTTGTCCGCGGGGTCCTGGATCCTCTCGATCCAGCCGCGTGCGGCGACGTGCGCGACGTGCCGGCTGGTCACCGACATGTCCACGGAGAGCAGCTCGGCGAGCTTGCTCATGCGCATGTCCCCGTGGCGGCCGAGCAGGGTCAGCACGGCGGCCGAGCCGCCCGGGCAGTCGGGCGGCAGGATCCGCCCCATGTCCCGTTTCACGGCTCCGACGGCACTGAGCTGACGCGCGAGCTCTTCGTACTGCGCCTGCTCGGCCATCACACCTCCCGAATTCGTTGCTCAGGGCAACCGTAGAGATGGTTGGTTGCCACAGGCAAACGAATCGGGCCCTGGTGGCGCAAAAACGTGGCAAAGGCAAGTATTGGCGAATGTAAACCCGCAGGTGGGGTGCTGTCCGCCGCCTCGCGACCGCGATGTGACCCAGTCGACAGCCGGTCGCCCATCGAGGTTCCCCGTGCAGCGAGGTGCCGGGCGGGGTGGCAAGTGGGATGCCAAATAGGGTGCAGGGCCCCCCGCTTGGGCGGCGGCAGCGTTTTCGCTAGGGTCTCGGGCCATGGCTAACACCCAGGGCCCGCAGGGCAACCACGACCCCGCCGGCAGTACCCAGATGTTCCGCGCCTTCGTCGACGACGCGCCCCCCCAGAGCGCGCAGCAGCAGGCCTCCTCCGGCCCGCGCGTCGGGCTGATCGTCGCTGTCGTCGCCGCGGTGGCGGTCGTCGCGGCCGTCGCCTGGCTCGCGCTCAAGTAGGGCGAATCGGCCTTTCAGTACGAACCACTCTTTCCGGCTCCCCGTCTCCGTCCATCGGCGCCTGCCGCCCCTCTCCCCCGTCGGCTCCCTCTCTGCCGGCCCCGCCGCCCCTGTGTGCGGCCGGGAAACGGCTCTCAGGCATACGACGGCCGCCGACGCGCCCGAACGGCGCCTCGGCGGCCAGGAGTCGACGTCACCACGGCAGCGTGCCGTGATGTCCGACGCCCCGTCGAGCGACAGGCGCCGGACCGTGCGGATCAGTCGCTGATGAGCCCCTCCCGCAGCTGTGCCAGCGTCCGGGTCAGCAGCCGGGAGACGTGCATCTGCGAGATGCCGACCTCCTCGCCGATCTGCGACTGGGTCATGTTGGCGAAGAAGCGGAGCATGATGATCCGCCGCTCCCGGGGCGGCAGCTTGGCCAGCAGCGGCTTGAGCGACTCGCGGTACTCCACGCCCTCCAGCGCCGTGTCCTCGTAGCCGAGGCGGTCGGCCAGGGAGCCCTCGCCGCCGTCGTCCTCGGGGGTCGGGGAGTCCAGCGAGGAGGCGGTGTAGGCGTTGCCGACCGCGAGGCCGTCGACGACGTCCTCCTCGGACACGCCCAGCACGGCGGCCAGTTCCGTGACGGTCGGGGAGCGGTCGAGCTTCTGCGAGAGCTCGTCGCTGGCCTTGGTGAGTGCCAGACGCAGCTCCTGAAGGCGCCTGGGCACCCGCACCGACCACGACGTGTCGCGGAAGAAGCGCTTGATCTCGCCCACGACCGTCGGCATCGCGAAGGTCGGGAACTCCACGCCCCGCTCGCAGTCGAAGCGGTCGATCGCCTTGATCAGGCCGATGGTGCCGACCTGGACGATGTCCTCCATCGGCTCGTTGCGCGAGCGGAAGCGGGCCGCCGCGTAACGGACCAGCGGGAGGTTGAGCTCGATCAGGGTGTCCCGGACGTAGGCACGCTCGGGGCTGTCCTCGTCGAGGGCGGCGAGCCGCAGGAACAGGGAGCGGGACAGGGTGCGGGTGTCGATGGTCTCCGAGGCCGGCAAGGCCGACGCGGCCGGAACAGCCGGGGCGGGAGCGGCCTCGAGGGCCGCTCCGTCGTCGAGGGCGTCGAGCGGCTCGAGCGCCGGGGAGGGCGTCTCGCTCTTCGTGAGCGTCAGCACCTTGGAGCTGCCCTGGTCTGCGGACATGCCACCCCCTCTGGGTCGCGGGACGGTCGCGGCCACGCTCTCTGACGAGGAGAACGCAGCCCTCACCTGAATACCGGAGCCGAAGCCACGGCAAACGCGCTTCCCGCAGAATGTCACATGTCGGCAACGCGCTGTAGGGACTTGTCGACAAGTCAGAACCGAATCGGCCCTGGAAAAAAGCGGTCTGACAGCCTTTCAGCCCGAAGATGTCGGGAACTGCCCTGATGGGTGATTCGCTCTTCCCGGTTACGCGTCGATCCTGTTTGCGGATCGCAATCTCTGGAAGCTACGGGCGAGTAGCCGGGACACGTGCATCTGGGAGACGCCGAGTTCCGCACTGATCTGCGACTGGGTCAGATTGCTGTAGTAGCGCAGCAATAGGATCCGCTGTTCCCGTTCGGGAAGCTGGACGAGGAGATGGCGGACCAGGTCGCGGTGCTCGACGCCGTCCAGGGCCGGGTCCTCGTAGCCGAGCCGGTCCAGCAGCCCGGGCAGCCCGTCGCCCTCCTGGGCCGCCTCCAGGGAGGTCGCGTGGTACGAGCGTCCCGCCTCGATGCAGGACAGGACCTCTTCCTCGGTGATGCGCAGCCGCTCGGCGATCTCGGCGGTCGTGGGGGAGCGGCCGAAGGCGGTCGTCAGGTCCTCGGTCGCGCTGTTGACCTGCACCCACAACTCGTGCAGCCGGCGCGGGACGTGGACCGTGCGGACGTTGTCGCGGAAGTAGCGCTTGATCTCGCCGACGACCGTCGGCATCGCGAAGGTCGGGAACTGCACGCCCCGGTCCGGGTCGAAGCGGTCGATGGCGTTGATGAGCCCGATGGTGCCGACCTGGACGACGTCCTCCATCGGTTCGTTGCGGGAGCGGAAGCGGGCGGCCGCGTAGCGCACGAGCGGCAGGTTCGCCTCGATGAGCGCCCCGCGCACGCGGGAGTGCTCGGACGTACCGGGTTCGAGCTCCTTCAACTGGGCGAAGAGCACCTGAGTGAGGGCCCGGGTGTCGGCACCGCGCCGCTTCTCCGGAGCCGGGGCCGGATCCGTAGTGGGGGTCGCGGCCGGAGCCGGGGCGGCCGTGGTCGGGGCCGCGGCCGTGGTGGTGGCCGGGGTCGGGGCCGAGACGGGATCCTGGGGCGGCGCAGTCTTGGCCGACACGGTCAACGCCACCTCTTCGTCGATCAACTCATCCGTCAAAAGCGGTCATAGCATCACAAGACAGGTGCATCGTGTTCAAGCACCGCATATGCACGTGTTGAGGGATGAAATAGGGCATAAGACGTCGAGAAGCCCCGCACCGTTCCGATGCGGGGCCGAGTGTGCATCCGTACGGCCGTACGGCTGAGAAGTACCGGGCGGTCAGAACTCGTAGTCGGCGATCACCCACGTGGCGAACTCACGCCACTGGGCGACGCCCGCCTGATGGGCCGGGTGCTCCAGGTACCGGCGCAGCGCGTCGGCGTCCTCGACCGCCGAGTTGATCGCGAAGTCGTAGGCGATGGGCCGGTCGCTGGTGTTCCAGCCGCACTCCCAGAAGCGCAGGTCCTCGATCTGCCCGCCGAGCGCGCGGAAGGCCTCGGCGCCCGCGGTGACGCGCGGATCGTCCCGCTCGATGCCTTCATTGAGCTTGAAGAGGACCAGGTGGCGGATCATCAGTTCCCTCCGTCGGCGAGCCACGTCATGAAGTCGCCGATGGCCTTGGCGGCGTCGGATATGCCCTCGAACCCTATCTCGACGTAGCCCGCGGCCCCCTTCGGATCTGTGATGATCACGTAGAGCACGAAGACCACGAGCACATAGACGGCGATCTTCTTGGCGTTCATCGCCATCGCGGCCTCCCCCTGTCGGTGATGTCCCTGTCGCTGAGTTGCCTGTAGTCGGTACCGTCCGGGCCGAGCGCTGTAGATGATCGCACAAAGGGCCCCGTCCTGACGGACGGGGCCCTTCTCAAGCGGTAGCGGAGGGATTTGAACCCTCGGTGACTTGCGCCACACTCGCTTTCGAGGTCTGTTCGTACTGGTCAGAGCGTGATCCGGAGTCGTTCAGCCTTGTTCATCCTCGTCCTCCGCCCGTCGCGTGAACCGTTGTGAACGTCTCCGCACGGGGGCGAATGAGACGGAAACTGAGACGGAGTTATCGCTCGCTGACCTGCGCGTTAGTACTCCAGCCGGACTTCTAGATTTTCCCTCCTATCGTGAAGGCGGCAGGGGTGGCCATGATTCGGGCGGTAGCGGTGGCGGGGGCGAAGGTGGCGGGGGCGGGGGTGGCTCCCACGCCGGCAGCACCGGGCCGCCCGCGCGCAGGCGTGCGATGGTCAGCTCGGCCCGGCGGCGTGCGAGCGGCGCGTCGTCGCGTTCGAAGCGATAGCGGATGCGGGTGCGGCTGTCGGTGACCTCGGTGGACAGCAGCCGGTAGCCGAGCGCGTGGGCGATCTCCTCGACGTTGCGCGAAATGGCGTCCTTCAAGAAGTTGAGCGTCAGCTCGATCCGGCCCCGGCCGTCGAAGAGGGCTACGATCTCCTCGCTCTTCACTTTCCCCACTTCCTCCAGAAAGACCGTCAGCCTCGCACCAGGAGCATGACGGCCTCGTTCAGCCGGTCACGTCGCCGGTGAACTCGGGGAAGTCCTGGCCCGAGTAGTCCGCCACGCGTTGCACCCTGACGACGATGCGCTTGCCGTACTCCGTCTTCATGGACCAGTCGTCGGTGAAATTGGACCCCGTCCCCGGAGCCAGCTGGCCCTCCAGGGGCTTGGACCCGCTCTCGAACGTCCTGTGCTGCGCCTCGCCGCCGGTCGTCGCGCCGTCCACGAGGAGCGTCACCCCGTGCAGGTCAACGGGCTTCTGGCCCTCGTTGGACACGTACAGCAACACGCGGAAGTCGGTGTACCCCGCCTGCGGTGCCTCGTCGTAGTAGGTGGACACCCGGGCGGCGATGACGGAGACATTCAGACCGTCCGGCCAGGTGTACCCCTTATTGAAAGTCAGGTGCGCCGAGGGTGCCGTGCTCGTCGCGGCTGTCGGCGGCTGCGAGGGTTTCGGCGTCGCCTTGTTGTCCTCGCCGCTGCCGGTGTTGTTGCAGGCCGCCAGAGCTGCCACCAGTAAGGCCGCTATCGCGACCTTCACGCGTGTGCGCATGTCTCCTCATTCCTCAGTCGGTGCACATCGTCCCACCGGTGTTACTCAGCAACGGACCCGCGGGCGGGTACGGCGCCCCCTCTATCCCGGTGCCGGCCGATCCCCCGCCGGAGGCACTGTTCTGACCTCGGCTGTGCCGTCTCAGTCCAGCCCTGGCCTGGTCTTCGCCCCTTTGTGGGCGCGGGCGGGCGACGGCGCGCGGCCCCGGTGACGAAGGCAAGGAGGGGCGGCGCGGCGGCGACCGACCGGCGCTGGCGCGCGGTGGGCGGCCACACAGATGTTAGAAAGGACAGCGTGGGGTT
>NZ_JBEYTS010000080.1:0-30256 GCF_040643155.1 Streptomyces sp. NPDC047453
GGCCCCCCCCCCGCGCCGCCCCCCGCGGCCGGTGGCCGTCCGTGAGGGACCGGACGGCGCGTCAGGTGGCTCGGTCCGGCGGCTCAGTCACGCTCCCACAGGTAGAAGCGCTGGGCCATCGCGTCCTTCGGTGAGCGCCAGGTCTGCGGGTCGTAGGCGCTGACGTACGCCGACAGCCGCTCGCTGATGCCCCGGAACTCGGGGTGGTTCGCCACCTTGGCGATGGAGGGTCCCGGGTCCCGGTCCGCATCGATCAGGTGCATGTACACATCGCCGAACTGGTAGAGGCTGCGTCGGGTGACACCGACCAGGTGTGGCAGCTCCCCCCGGTCGGACTCCTCGAAGATCCTGGCGATGTCCGGGGCCGAACCCGGGGCCATTCGGGCGACGATCAGTTCTTGGTGCACGGTCCTCTCTCCGTCCGGCTCAGTCGGTGGTCAGGGCCGGCTCGGCCCGGTGCCCGGCGGCGGCCTTCTCGATCCTGTCGCGGATCAGGGCCATCTGGACCTTGGAGTTCTTGTTGATGTTGTCGGTCATCCAGTCGTCGTCGACCGGCGCTTCCGGCTTCATCGCGAAGTCCTGGGTCCAGATCATCCGCGTGCCCCCGGGAACCTCCTCGTACCTCCAATGGATGTTCATGTGGTCGAAGGGGCCCGTCTCGACCCGGCGGGCCCTGACAGAGAGCGTGGCCCGGTCGGGCTCGCGCTCGGAGACCCAGCTCCACACGGTGCCGTTCTCGTCCGGATGCATGGTCAGGCGGAAGGTGCACCTGTCGCCGTCCTGGGACAGGATCTCGGCGGAGGCGTACTCGCTGAACAGCCGCGGCCAGTTCGCCACATCGTTGGTCATGTCCCAGACGAGATCCACCGGCGCGGCGATGGTGACCTCGTTCTGCGTGTGTCCCGCCATGTCTACGCTCCTGCCAGAAGAGTGCTGTTGACGAGGTCGAGGAACTTCCTGGGCGTCTTGCAGCGCTCCGCGTCGGCCGGCATCGGGATACCGTGCCGGTTCTCCAGTTCGCCCACGATGCCGAGCAGGCCGAGCGAGTCGATGCCGATCTCGTCGAATCCGGTCTCGGACCGGTCTGCCAGCTCCTGCGGGCTGACGGTGATCCCGGCAGCCTTCTTCATGAGTTCGGCCAGTTCCTCCACTGTGATTCGGTCACTCATGCGGTTCCTCTCCTTGTTGCTCCCGGTTGATCCTGGCTGCCTCGCTACGAGGCGTCGGCGGCGCCGTGCCGCAGCACCAGCGCCGAGTTCGAGCCCATGAGCCCCCGGCTGAGGACCAGTGCCGTGCGCACCTCGGCGGCACGGGCACGACCGGTCACCAGGTCGAGGTCATGGCAGATGTCGGAGACGTTCGGGGTGGGCGGGATCAGGCCGTGCTCCATCGCGAGGACCGCCGCCGCCGTGTCCAGCACCGGAGCGGCGCAGTACGCCCGGCCGGTGCCCGTCTTGGGTGCCGTGACCGGCACGCGCCGGCCGTGCGCGCCGAGCGCGTCGGCGATGGCCAGCGCCTCGGCCCGGTCCGCCTCGGGGACGCCGAGGGCGTCGGCGAAGACGACGTCGACCTCCTCGGGTGCGCACCC
Source organism: Streptomyces sp. NPDC047453 (assembly GCF_040643155.1). Lineage (NCBI taxonomy): Bacteria > Bacillati > Actinomycetota > Actinomycetes > Kitasatosporales > Streptomycetaceae > Streptomyces > Streptomyces sp. NPDC047453. The sequence goes on from NZ_JBEYTS010000080.1 coordinate 1,589, forward strand.
GGCCTCGGCCAACGCGCCGCGGATCGCCTCCGCCAGCCCCTCCCGGGACAGCTCCCAGCGGGAGGCGCCGGTGAAGGTCGCCGCGTGCCCGGCCAGGACGGCCCGTACGGGCACGCCCCGCTCCCGGGCCGCCTCGGCCGCCTCCACGGCGAACATCGCGCCGCCCTCGGCCGGCACGAACCCGCAGGCGTCCTCGGTGAACGGGCGGTAGGCGCGCTTCGGATCGGCCACCGGGCTCAGCTCCCGGTAACCGAGTTGGCAGACCATCGAGTACGGGGCCAGCGGCGCCTCCGTCGAACCGGCCACGATCACGTCGGTGCCGCGCTTGACGGCACGGGCCGCGTGCGCCAGGGCGTCCAGGCCGCCCGCCTCGTCGGCGGCGACCACCGAGCAGGGGCCCTTGAAACCGCGCCGGATGGAGACCTGGCCGGTGCTGGCCGCGTAGAACCAGGCGATGGACTGCCAGGGGCCGACATAGCGGCTGCCCTTGCTCCACAGCTTCTGCAGCTCCCGCTGGCCGAACTCGCCGCCGCCGGATCCGGCCGCGGTGACCACGCCCGCGGAGAACGGGGCCGCGTCGGTGTCGGCCTGCCCCAGCCGGGCGTCCTGGAGGGCGGCGTCGGCCGCGGCCATCGCGAAGTGCGTGAAACGGTCGGTCTGGACGAGATAGCGCTCCTCGACCGCCGCCGAGGGTTCGAAGGACCGCACCTCGCCGGCCACCTTCAGCGGCAGGTGCTCGCAGCCCTCACGGGTCACGCGGTCCAGGACGCTCACGCCCTCCTGGGTCGACTTCCAGAAGGTCTCGGTGCTCGTGCCGCCGGGCGCGACAATACCGATGCCAGTGACGGCGGCCCGCCGCTCGCGCGGTGCGCTCATCGTGTCCTCTCCCTCTGCCGGGTCAGGATCACCGCGGACTGGAAGCCGCCGAAGCCGCTGCCCACGGAGAGCACGCTGCCCAGCTTCCGCTCACGGGCGACCCGCGGGACGTAGTCCAGGTCGCACTCGGGGTCGGGGGTCTCGTAGTTCGCGGTCGGCGGGACCATCTGGTGGGCCAGGGCCAGCACACAGGCCACCACCTCGATCGCCCCGATCGCCCCGAGCGAGTGGCCCACCATCGACTTGATGGAGCTCATGGGGGTGCCGTAGGCGTGGTGGCCCAGCGCCCGCTTCACCGCGGCCGTCTCGTGCCGGTCGTTCTGGCGGGTGCCGGAGCCGTGCGCGTTGACGTAGTCGATCGCGGAGCCGTCCAGTCGGGCGTGGTCCAGCGCGGTCTCTATCGCCCGCGCCATCTCCAGGCCCTCGCTGGTCAGTCCGGTCATGTGGTAGGCGTTGCCGAACGTGGCGTAGCCGCTGAGTTCGCAGTACACATGGGCGCCGCGGGCCCTGGCGTGCTCCAGCTCCTCCAGGACGAGCACCGCGCCGCCCTCGCCCATGACGAACCCGTCACGGTCGTTGTCGAAGGGGCGGGAGGCGTGGGCGGGGTCGTCGTTGTTCGGCGACGTCGCTTTGATCGCGTCGAAGCACGCCATGGTGATCGGTGATATCGGCGAGTCCGACGCTCCGGCTATGCAGATGTCCGCCCTCCCCTCTTCCACGGTGTGCAGCGCGTAGCCGACCGCGTCGAGCCCGGAGGTGCAGCCGGTGGAGACGGTCTGCACCGGCCCGCGGGCCCCGAACCGCTCGGCCACCGTGGAGGCCAGCGTGCTCGGGGTGAACGCCCGCTCCAGATGCGGCCGGGCCCGCTCGTGGTCCACGTCCCAGCGCTCGCCGCGGTGGCTGACCAGGACGTAGTCGTTCTCCAGCCGGGTGGTGCCGCCGACCGCGGTACCCAGCGAGACCCCGACCCGCCAGGGGTTCTCCCCGGCGAGGTCGAGTCCGGAGTCCGACACCGCCTCCTGGCCGGCGACCAGAGCGAACTGGATGTAGCGGTCGCAGCGCGCGACCTGCTCCTCGTCCAGCCCCGAGGCCGCCGGGTCGAAGTCGCACTCGGCCGCGATCCGGGACCGCAGACCGGCCGGGTCGAAGAACGTGATGCCCCGCGTCGCGGTGCGCCCGTTCGCCAGCAGGTCCCAGAAAGCGGGGGCGCCGATACCGCCCGGCGCCACGATGCCTATGCCGGTGACCGCCACCCGCCTGGTCATGATCGGACCTCTGCCACGCCCGTCGGCGGCGCGTCCGTGCCGGCCGCCGCCGGCTCGGTGCCCTCCGTGTCGACGTGGCCGAGCTGCGGGCGCGGGGCCAGCGGCCCCAGGTGGAAGACGATCCGCGCCTCCACGTCGCCCACGTTGCGGAAGCGGTGGCGCATGTAGGCGGGGATCATCAGACCCTGTTCCGGCCTGAGCGGGTGCGGCTCGCCGTCCAGATCCACCTCGAGGTCGCCGCAGACGACGTACACGAACTCCTCGGAGTACGGGTGGTAGTGCTCCCCGATGCGGTCGCCGGGCTGCACGATGGCCACGCCCATGAAGCCGCTGGTGGAACCGACCGTGGCCGGGGTGAGCATGGCGCGCAGATCGCCTCCGCGCTTCGTGTTGGGCTCGGTCTCGCCGAGCTCCACGATCCTGGGCCTGGGTTTGATCACGTCGTTCCTCCGGTGGTGTGGTACGTCGGCTTCGGAATGCGTCAGGCGTCCGGCGCGGACCGGCGGTCGGTGATGAGGTCCATACGGGCGAGGGTGAGCAGACTGGCCAGGTCGCCGTCCTTGTCGGTGGCGCCCGCGTCGAGCAGGGTGGACAGCTCCGACACCTTCGCGGCATCCGCCACCCCCAGCGCGGCGGCCGGGTCGGCGTCCAGCCCGCCGCGGATGTCGATCAGGCGGACGACGACGTCGTCCCGCTCGAAGACCGTGCTGCGCAGCACCGGGCTGCCCGGGTCCGCCGCGGCCCGCTCGTCCTGATGGGACAGCAGCTCCGCCAGCTTCATGCCCATGCCCTGCCGCGCCGGGTAGTACAGCGCGTGCCGCTCCGCCTCCGGACTCTCCTGATCGGCCGTCACGTGGTGCACCGCGGGCAGTGCCGCCCGGGTGAAGAACACCCGTGCGGACTCCTGGTCGTTGAGGTCGCGGTCCTGCTCCAGGTAGGGGTTGAGGTCCTCCTCGACCTTCCGGATCTGCGGCTGCTGGGCCACGTGCCGCAGCGCCGTGAGGAGGTCGCCGCGCACCTCGATCGCCCGCACGACCCGGTTGCCGTGCATGAACAGGGAGGTACGGCACAACCGGGTGGTGCCGTCCACGTTCGCCTCGGGCGGCTCGTAGTCGGCCAGGATCTGGGCCACCTTCCGCTCGCTGCCCGGCTTCACCGTGAAGGTCAGCGCGTGCCGGATCACACCGTCCCCGATCCGCGGCGAGGCCTGGAGCCGGCGCTCGGCGGAAGCCTCGCCCACCGCCGTGTGGCCGGTCTCACGGACGATGTGGAAGCGCAGCGACCGGGTGTCCCGGATGCAGCCGTGCATCGGCTGCACCATCCGCACGTGCTCCTCGCTGTTCACCCAGGCGAGGAACGGCGGGGCGCTCTCCCACTCGCTGGTGATCAGCCACTGGGAGGGGTTCTCGATGGACTGACACAGCTGGTCGCTGACATGCCCGGGGACGGACGCGACCTGCTTGCACATCTCCTCGTACGCCTCCAGGAACTGCTGCTGGGCGCCGTCGTAGACGTTCACCAGCAGGATGACCCGGAGCCGGGAGCCGTCGAAGACGGACTGGGAGACACGTTTCGTGGCCTGCTGCTCGGTCGGTTCTGAAACTCGCTCAGAGATGGCGGTCATCTGCGTACGTCTCCTTGGCGGTGCGTGGCGGGGCAGAGGAAACGCCGGCCGCGGGTGACGCGACGTCAGCGTGATCTCGATCCTGAGCCGGTCCCGATCGGTGCGCGACTCGTGTGCACCACGCGGGTGATCACACGGGTGATTGGTGCCGTGGACGTACGCACGACGGTCTCCGGGAGGGCATGGACACTCCGACGCGCCCCGCACCCGCACCCCCGCTCCTGGAGGCATCGATGCGCCGAGAAGCCGACCACCGGGTACCCGTCCTCATCGTCGGCGGCTCCCTGGTGGGCCTGTCCACCTCCCTGTTCCTGGGCCGCCACGGCGTGCCCCACCTGCTGGTCGAGCGACACTCCGGCACGTCCATTCACCCGCGTGGACGCGGCAACAACGTGCGGACGATGGAGCTGTTCCGGGTGGCCGGCGTCGAACCGGAGATCAAGACGGCGGCATCGCTGCTCGCGGACAACCACGGCATCCTCCAGACGCCCACCCTGGCCGGCGACGCGGGCGAGTGGCTGTTCAAGCACATCGATCCGGACGGCGGCCTCGCCAGGTTCAGCCCCACCACCTGGTGCCTGTGCAGCCAGAACGACCTGGAGCCCGAGCTGCTGAGGGGCGCCCGGAGGCTCGGCGGTGATCTGCGCTACTCCCACGAGATGGAGTCCTTCGAGCAGGACGGCGAGGGCGTGACCGCGGTGGTACGGGACCGGGGCACCGACGAGCGGTACACCGTCCGCGCCGACTACCTGGTCGCCGCCGACGGCCCGCGCAGCCCGGTCCGGCGCCGCCTCGGCATCGGGCACAGCGGGCCCGGCGACCTGTTCGCCAACGTCAGCGTCACCTTCCGCTCCAAGCTGCTCGCCGAGGTGGTGGGCGAACGCCGCTTCATCTGCTGCTACCTCACCGGCCCGGACGCCGACGGGGCCCTGCTGCCCGTCGACAACAAGGAGCACTGGGTCTTCCACGCGCCCTGGCACCCGGAGCGGGGCGAGACGCTGGAGGAGTTCACCGAGGACCGGCTCCAGCGGCACATCCGTCGCGCGATCGGGGCCCCCGACCTGGATGTGGAGATCACCGGCAAGGCGTCGTGGCGTGCCGCCGAACGGGTCGCCGACCGCTACTCGGCCGGACGAGTGTTCCTCGCCGGGGACTCCGCGCACGAGATGTCCCCCACCGGCGCCTTCGGCTCCAACACCGGCATCCAGGACGCGCACAACCTGGTCTGGAAGCTGGCCGCCGTGCTCGGCGGCTGGGCCGGCCCCGGCCTCCTGGAGACCTACGACATCGAGCGCCGCCCCGTCGCCACGGCGACCAGCGCCCGCGCCTCCGCCCGCTCCGTCGAGCACAGCCACCCCGGCTTCGCCCCGGCACCCGGCATCGGCGGCGGCAAGCGCGGCGGCATTCTCAACGTCGTCCTCGGCTACCGCTACCCGCACGGCGCCGTCGTGGGCGCCGACCCGGACCAGGAGGTCGTGCCCGAGGCGATGCGCCTGACCGGCGAGCCTGGCAGCCGGGCGCCCCACCTGTGGCTGCGCCGCGGCGGCGAGCGGATCTCGACGCTCGACCTGTACGAGCGCTCCCTGGTGCTGCTGAGCGACGCCCAGTCGACGGCGGGCTGGCACACGGCGGCCCTGCGCCTCGCCGCGAGCGACGGCGTGCGCCTGGACTCGTACCGCGTCGGCGCCGAGCTGACGTACGACCCGCACGCCGGCGCGGACGGGGCGGCACCCGACTGGGCGCGGGCCCACGGCACGACGCCCGACGGGGCCGTACTGGTCCGCCCGGACGGGTTCGTCGCCTGGCGGACGGCAGCCGCCGCACCGGACCCGGAGGCGACGCTGCGTCAGGTCGTACGGACGCTGCTCAGAACAGCCTGACCTGCGAAAACGGACGGAGGCCACCCGCACCTCGCGGCGCGGGTGGCCTCCGTGTGTGGAGCCCCCTGTCGGATTCGAACCGACGACCTGCTGTTTACAAGACAGCCGCTCTGGACCAGCTGAGCTAAGGAGGCCTGTATGGGTGTGTCCGTGCAGTGTACCCAGGTCCCCGAGGCGGCCCGGCAGGAATTCCCGTGAAGTTCACCAGCCCCCAAGTACTGACAGACCAGGTGAACGCCAGGTACCGTCCTGTGCCAGTTCACCCGTGTGGACTACACCATCACCACAACGGATTCACCCGTAGTGGCAACCACCTTCCTACAACGGATCGTCCGGCACGTTCCTGCCGGTAGAAGGGGGCCCATTCACCATGGCCACTGTCCAGTTCGACAAGGCGACCCGCATCTACCCCGGTTCCGACAAGCCCGCCGTCGACGCGCTCGAGATCGACATCGAGGACGGTGAGTTCCTCGTCCTGGTCGGCCCGTCCGGTTGCGGCAAGTCCACCTCCCTGCGGATGCTCGCGGGCCTGGAGGACGTCAACGGCGGGGCCATCCGGATCGGTGACCGCGACGTCACCCACCTGCCGCCGAAGGACCGGGACATCGCCATGGTGTTCCAGAACTACGCGCTGTACCCGCACATGACGGTCGCGGACAACATGGGCTTCGCGCTCAAGATCGCCGGCGTCAACAAGGCGGAGATCCGGCAGAAGGTCGAGGAGGCCGCGAAGATCCTCGACCTGACCGAGTACCTCGACCGCAAGCCGAAGGCGCTCTCCGGCGGTCAGCGCCAGCGTGTCGCCATGGGCCGCGCGATCGTGCGCGAGCCGCAGGTGTTCCTCATGGACGAGCCGCTGTCCAACCTGGACGCCAAGCTCCGGGTGAGCACCCGTACGCAGATCGCCTCGCTCCAGCGCCGGCTCGGCATCACCACCGTCTACGTCACCCACGACCAGGTCGAGGCCATGACCATGGGCGACCGGGTGGCGGTGCTCAAGGACGGTCTGCTCCAGCAGGTCGACTCGCCGCGCAACATGTACGACAAGCCCGCGAACCTCTTCGTCGCCGGCTTCATCGGCTCGCCCGCCATGAACCTCGTCGAGGTGCCGATCACCGACGGCGGCGTGAAGTTCGGCAACAGCGTGGTGCCGGTCAACCGCGAGGCGCTCAAGGCCGCCTCGGACAAGGGCGACCGCACGGTGACGGTGGGCGTGCGCCCCGAGCACTTCGACGTGGTCGAGTTGGGCGGCGGCGCGGCGGCCTCACTGTCGAAGGACACCGAGGACGCTCCGGCCGGCCTCGCCGTCTCCGTGAACGTGGTGGAGGAGACGGGCGCCGACGGGTACGTCTACGGCTCGGTCGAGGTCGGCGGCGAGCAGAGGGACCTCGTCGTCCGCGTCAGCAGCCGTTCCGTCCCGGAGAAGGGCTCCACGCTGCACGTCGTGCCGCGGCCGGGCGAGACCCACGTGTTCTCGACCTCCACGGGCGAGCGCCTGTCGGACTGACGCGTCCGCGGCTGACACCTTACGGCTGAAACCTCGGGACACTCCCGGGGGATTCACCCAAGTTGACGAGAAGGGCCCCGCGACCTGGCCGCGGGGCCCTTCTCCATGCCTCCGAACCACCCTGGCGCACCGGACATTTCGAGCGGTGTGCGTCAACACGTCACCCGGGAGAGAGCGTCTGATCATCCCCCGAATGGGTGACTAAATGTCGCCAAATCATTACCGAGCGCTACCCTCACTCGCGTGAAGCACTCCACCAACCACCCCACGCGACGCGGCCCGGGCCCCGCCCGCCGGATCGGCCGCTCCCTCGCCCTCGTCCTGCCCGTCGTCCTGGTGCTCTCCGGAACCCTCGCGGTCACCCGGGTCAACTGGTCGGGGGGCCCCTCGAACTCGGTGCTGGCCGCGTCGGACGCCGTGGCCGTCGGCGCCCCGGCGAAGTCCCGCGCCCGGGCCCCGCAGGACGTGCTGCGCGACCAGTTGCTGACCGAGTTGCAGGACCGGAACCCGGGCGTGGTCCTCACCCACCTCCAGGAGGCGGTCAACGGCCGCCCGTCGCTGGCCGGCCACTGCGCCTCCATCGCCCGCACCCTGGGCCGCGCGGCCGTCCGCATCTACGGCCCCGCCCGCGCCCAGTCCTACGCCCGCCCGGTCTGCGACACCTCCTTCGCCTCCGGCATCCAGTCCACCCACAACTGACACGCCGCGGCCCCCTGGCCGCTTGAGCGAGTCCCTCGTGTCCAGGGCGGGCCACCTCGCGGGGGCCCGCCCTGGACACGACCGGGCAAGCCCACAGAGCGGCCTGTGGCAGTCCCGGGGCCAGGGCGATGCCGCCCCGCGGAAACCGACACCGCTCCCCCACGCCTGGGCCCGCCGGGCCGACCCGCGCCCGCCGAACCGGGCCCCACGGCTCCGCGCCGCGAACCGGGGCGCACCCTCCCGACCGCGGCTCGCGCCCTGCCGTGCCACTCCACCGCGCTGAACCGGCCAACACCGCCTCGGCACGGCTGCCGAGCGAACCATGCCGGACGCCCACGACGCGTACGGTGATCGCCCCTACCGGCCGCCCCTCTGCCAACCGGCCCCGGGCCTACTTCCCCCACCGCACACCCCGTCCGGCCGCCGCCCCTACGGCAAGGCCCGACCGCACGTTCCTGCCCGAAGGGCACGGCACGCTCCCGTCCAACGACCTGCCGCGCACCACCGCCCAGGAGCTCCACCGCCCGTCCAATTACCCAACCGCACACGCCCGTCCGTAGGGCCGGCCCCGCGCCCCGCTCGAAGGGCCGGATCCGGGTCGGAAGCCGGTTATCGGTGCGCAGGGAATTCCTTGGCGGCGGACGGGGCCCGAAGCGTGGGTCGTACAGTGCGGGCATGACCCATCCGAATGCGGCGTCCCGCCCCACTCAAGCCGTCGTCCTGGCCGGAGGCCAGGGCTCCCGGCTTCGGCCCTACACCGACGACCGGCCCAAGCCGATGGTCGAGATCCCCGGCACGGGCACCCCGATCATCGGCCACCAGCTCGCCTGGCTGGCCGAGGAGGGTGTGACGGACGTGGTGGTGTCCTGCGGCCACCTCGCCGAGGTGCTCCAGGACTGGCTGAAGACGGCGGACCTGCCGGTCCGTGTCCGCACCGTCGTGGAGCCGGAGCCCCTCGGCCGCGGCGGCGGCCTGAAGTTCGCCGCCGCCCAGCTGCCCCACCCGGACCAGCCCTGGTACGCCACCAACGGCGACATCTGGACCCGTTTCTCGCTGCGCGACATGGCCGACTTCCACACCGAGCGCGACGCGGTGGCCACCCTCGCGCTGGCCCGCCCGCGGATTCCGTGGGGCGCCGTGCGGACGGACGGCTTCGGCCACATCACGGACTTCATCGAGGCCCCGCCCTCGACCTTCGAGATCAACGCGGGCGTCTACGTGTTCTCGCCCGAGTTCGCCACCCTCCTCCCGGAGCGCGGCGACCACGAGCGCACCACCTTCCCGCGCCTGGCCCGCGAGCGAAGGCTCGCCGGCTTCCCCATCCCCCAGGGCGCCTACTGGCGCGCCATCGACACCGCGAAGGACCTCACGGAGGCCGCGAAGGAGCTGGCGGCGCTGGGGAGGTGAACCCACAGCGCCGCACCCGTACGGCGAACCTTGGGGCGGGCTACCCCAGCAGTCCGCCCACCAGCCCCGGCTGACCCGAGGACGAGCTACCGCCGTTGGAGCCGCCGCCACTGGAGCTGGGGCCCCCGGAGCCGCCGCCCGACCCTGTGGTGCCACCGGTCTCGGTACCGCCGGAGGTCGGCCCCGAGCTGGTGCTGGGTGCCTGCTGCGCCGGGGCGGAGTGACGCGGCGGGGTCTGGCCGGTGCCCTGCGTCTCGCTGGGCACGCCGCCGGTCGCGGTACCGCTCTCGCGGGTCGCGCCCGGCGTGCTCGCGGGGCCGCGGGACGGGCCGGCCGAGGAACCGTGCCGGGCGGTCGGCGAGGTCGACGCCGACGGCGGCTTCTGCTGCCGCTCGCCCGTCTCCTTCGGCAGCGGCGAGCCGGGCAGCTCGTTGCGCGGGGCCTCGCCGGGTCCGGGTACGGCCACCCGGTCGGCGTCGCGGACGGCGCCGCCGAGCAGCGAGCCGACGAGCAGCGTCAGACCGGTGACGACCACCGTGACCAGGGCGCCGCGACGCAGCACGAACCGGCGCAGCTCCCAGATGTCGGAGCGCGGTCCGAGCCGTCGCCAGGCGGAGGCGGCGAGGCGGCCGTCCACGGAGTAGACGGGCGCGCCGGCGATGACCAGCGGGGACCAGGCGGCGAGGTAGATGATGTCCGGCGCGTCGTAGACGGGCACCGTCTTCCAGCTCACCGTCACGATCAGCGCGGCCGACAGCAGCGCGCCGATCGCCGCAGCGACCCGCTGCCAGCAGCCCAGGACCGTGAGGATCCCCACGATGACCTGGAGGAAGGCGATGACGAGCCCGGAGCCGACGGGGTGCTGGAGCGCGAACTGGCCCAGCGGCTCGGCGACTTCCCAGGGGTGCAGGGTGTTGAGCCACTTGACCATGGAGCCGCGCTTGCCGCCGTCGAAGTAGAGCGGGTCGCACAGCTTGCCCATGCCGGCGTAGAGGGAGATGAACCCGAGGAAGATGCGCAGCGGGAGCAGCACGACGCCCAGGTTCATGCGCCGGCCCGGGTAGTACGCGTGCCGGGACAGGTCGTCGGCGTGGCGCCTGCCCTGCCGGTGCCCGCCCTGCTCGCCGTACGCGTCGTACGCACCGTGCTCATCGTCCGCGAAGTCGGCGTCGTCGTACGGCGGTTGGCCGTACGACGGGGTGCCGTACCCGTTCCCGCCGTACCCGGCACCGCCGTGGGCGGACTCCTCGTAGGCGCTGCCCGCGGTCCGCATGTGCGGCAGCAGCCGGGTCTCGCCGGGCCGGGGCGTGCGCTGGGCGCCGACGACGGGGGTCTCGACCGTCTGCGCGAGGTCGTAGGGGTCGTGGCCCGGCGCGCCGCCGATACGCGGCATGACCTGCGTGGCCCCGGCGCCTGCGGACGGCTCCTCGGAGTACCACACGCTTCCGGTCCGCACGGCCTGGAGCAGCCGGTGGGCGCCGGTGTCGTCCGGGGCTGACCGGCCGCTCCAGACGACCGGACGGCGGTGGGTCGCGGTCCCGGCCCGGCTCGCGGCGAAGGGCACGCGGCCGGTGTTCTCGGTGCCGCCGGGGTACCGGGCGATCCGCAGGGACTGGGCGCGCCGCGAGGTGGCGCCCAACTGCACGCGGAAACTCGCGTGGTTGACGATGACCTGCGCCGGATCGCTCGGCACCTTCACCATGCTCAGCGCGGGAGCGTCGTCGTATCCCGACGAGCGGTCCCCCGTGGGTGTGCGGGGTGTTCTGGTGTCCACACTCATCTAACCGAGTGACGACGAGTTAGGACACTGCCGTGACGCGTCGGATCTGTCCGGACCGCGTCAAGGTTGTACGGATCGCCCGGTTCCACCCGGGCGGGTGATCGTACGGACGACCGTTCGACCACCCACGCCCGGGTCCGGACGACCGGTCAGGCGCGCCTGCGCGCCGCCTCGTAGAGCACGATCCCGGCCGCGACACCGGCGTTCAGCGACTCCGCGCCGCCCGGCATCGGGATCCGCACCCGCAGGTCGCAGGTCTCGCCGACCAGCCGGGACAGGCCCTTGCCCTCGCTGCCGACGACGATGACGACGGGCCCCTCCAGCGCGTCCAGGTCGCCGAGTTCCGCCTCGCCGTCCGCCGCGAGGCCGACCACCGTGATGCCCGCCTTCTGGTACGTCTCCAGGGCGCGGGTCAGGTTGGTGGCACGGGCCACCGGCGTACGGGCGGCCGTGCCGGCGGAGGTCTTCCAGGCACCCGCGGTCATACCGGCCGCGCGCCGCTCGGGGACGACCACGCCGTGCCCGCCGAAGGCGGAGACGGAGCGGACGACCGCGCCGAGGTTGCGCGGGTCGGTCACCCCGTCGAGGGCGACGATCAGCGGGTCCTCGCCCTCGTCGTAGGCGGCGTCGGCGAGGTCCTCGGGGTGCGCGTACTCGTACGGCGGCACCTGGAGGACCAGGCCCTGGTGGTTGAGCCCGTTCGTCATCCGGTCGAGCTCGGGGCGCGGGGCCTCCATGAGATTGATCCCGCCGCGCTCGGCCGCGAGCTGAAGCGCCTCGCGGACCCGCTCGTCGTTGTCGATGAACTGCTGGACGTAGAGCGTGGTGGCGGGCACGCCCTCGCGCAGCGCCTCGACGACCGGGTTGCGGCCGACGACGAGCTCGGAGGACGACCTGCCCGAGCCGCGCCGCTGCTGCGGGCGGCCCTGGGCGCGGCGAGTCTTCGCCTGGGCGGCGCGCTGCTTGGCGTGGCCCTTGCGCATCTCGGCGGGGGGCGTGGGCCCCTTGCCCTCGAGCCCCCGGCGCCGCTGGCCGCCGCTGCCGACCTGCGCGCCCTTCTTGCCGGACATGCGGCGGTTGTTCCCGGCCATGACCTACCTGTCTGTTGAAGCGTCGTACGTACGTCTATGCAGTGTGCCGCCCGGGAGGCCGGGCGGCACAATCGATCTTCCGCGCTCGCGGGCGGGCTCAGCGCGCGCCCAGGCTCCAGCGCGGTCCCTGGGAGCTGTCCTCGATCACCAGGCCGGACTGGTTCAGCTGGTCGCGGATGGCGTCGGCGGTCGCCCAGTCCTTGCGGGCGCGGGCCGCCTCGCGCTGGTCGAGGACCATGCGGACCAGGGTGTCGACCACGCCGTGCAGGTCCTCGCCGCGCTGCTCCCCCGCTCCGGCCCAGTGCGGGTCCAGCGGGTCGAGGCCGAGGACGCCGAGCATGGCGCGCACCTCGGCGAGCCGGGCCACGGCGGCCTCCTTGTCGTCGGCGGCGAGCGCGCTGTTGCCCTGGCGGACGGTGGTGTGCACCACCGCGAGCGCCTGTGGCACGCCCAGGTCGTCGTCCATCGCCTCGGCGAACGCGGGCGGCACCTGCTCAGCCGGCTCGACCGGGCCCGCCTTCTCCACCACGCGCTGGACGAAGCCCTCGATCCGGGCGAACGCGGACTCGGCCTCGCGCAGCGCCTCCTCGCTGTACTCGATCATCGAGCGGTAGTGCGGGGTGCCCAGGTAGTACCGCAGCACGATGGGCCGCCACTGCTTGACCATCTCGGAGACCAGCACGCTGTTGCCCAGCGACTTGGACATCTTGTCGCCGGCCATGGTCACCCAGGCGTTGTGCACCCAGTACCGCGCGAATTCGTCGCCGTAGGCCTTGGCCTGGGCGATCTCGTTCTCGTGGTGCGGGAAGATCAGGTCCAGGCCGCCGCCGTGGATGTCGAAGGCGCTGCCGAGGTACTTGTGCGCCATCGCCGAGCACTCCAGGTGCCAGCCCGGACGGCCCGGCCCCCACGGGGTGTCCCAGGTCGGCTCGCCCGGCTTGGCCGCCTTCCACATGGCGAAGTCGCGCGGGTCGCGCTTGCCGGTCTCGCCCTCGCCGGAGGGCTGGAGCAGGTTGTCGAGCTCCTGCCGCGACAGCTCCAGGTAACCGGGGAAGGAGCGCACGTCGAAGTAGACGTTGCCCTCGGCGGCGTAGGCGTGACCGCGCTCGATCAGGCCCCGCATCATCTCGATCATCTCCGGCACATGGCCGGTGGCCCGGGGCTCGTAGGTGGGCGGCAGGCAGCCGAGCGCGGTGTAGCCGTCGTCGAACGCGCGCTCGTTGTCGTAGCCGATCGCCCACCACGGGCGGTGCTGCTCGTGCGCCTTGGCGATGATCTTGTCGTCGATGTCGGTGACGTTGCGGATGAACGTCACCTCGTAGCCGCGGTAGGCGAACCAGCGGCGCATGATGTCGAAGTTCAGCCCCGAGCGGATGTGCCCGATGTGCGGGGCCGCCTGCACGGTGGCGCCGCACAGGTAGATCGAGACACAACCCGGCTCGAGCGGGGTGAAGTCACGGATCTGCCGGGCGCTGGTGTCGTACAGGCGAATAGTCACCACACCAGGGTAGTGGGCCCCGGGCAGTACCTCGCTTGCCTCCCCGCCGCGTGCGCGCTGCTTTTCCGCACATGTTCCGCACATCCCCCGCGCGGGAGGGCCGCGGTCACAGGATCCCGACGACCTTCCGCGGCCTGATCCGTACGATCACGCGCTCGGCGTCCTGCGCCGAGGAGGGGTTGAACTCGGCGTACTTCTTCCCGGTGTACTTCAGGGACAGCTCGTCGATGAGCTGCCGGCCGCCCGCGGTGGTCAACTCGGCGGTGCCGCGGATCTCGGCGTACTCGTAGGGGGAATCGGGGTCCTGGACGACGACGCTCGCGCGGGCGTCGCGGTCGAGGTTCTTCTTCTTGCGACGGTCGACGGTGGTGGAGACGAGGACGTCGTCGCCGTCCCGCTTCGCCCATACCGGGGACAGCTGCGGGCTGCCGTCGGGCTGGATCGTGCCGAGGACGACGAAGACGGGACCGTCGAGCAGTGACTTGAGCCGGTCGGGCAGGGCGGCGGACATGGGGGACCTCCGTGAGCCTGGTCGGGCGTCGGGTGCCCGCGTCGGGGGCGAGGGGTACGCGGGTACCCTCGCACGCCGTCAGCCCGCTCGCACCACGAGCGCCGTGGCCACCGCCATCAGCCCTTCGCCGCGGCCGGGGAAGCCGAGCCCGTCGGTGGTCGCGCCGGAGACGGTGACCGGCGCTCCGGCCGCCTCGGACAGGACCTTCTGTGCCTCGTCCCGGCGCTTGCCGATCTTCGGCCGGGGGCCGACGACCTGCACCGCCACGTTCCCGATCCGGAAGCCCGCCGCGCGTACGATCCGCGCGGCCTCCGCCAGCAGCGTGACCCCGGACGCGCCGGACCACTCGGGGCGCCCGGTGCCGAAGTGCTGCCCGAGGTCGCCGAGGCCGGCGGCCGAGAACAGCGCGTTGCACGCGGCGTGCGCGACGACGTCGGCGTCGGAGTGCCCGGCCAGTCCCGGGCCCTCGCCCTCCCACTTCAGGCCCGCGCACCACAGCTCGCGGCCCTCCTCGAAGGCGTGGATGTCGGTGCCGATGCCGACCTGGGGAAGCAGGGGCGCGTCAGAAGCCATCGTTCAGCCTCCGCCGGGCCAGGACCGCCTCCGCGAGGACCAGGTCCAGCGGACGGGTGACCTTGAAGGCCTCCTCGTGGCCGGGCACGGCCACCACCCGCTCGCCGAGCTGCTCGACCATGCTCGCGTCGTCGGTGACGTCGTCGGTGACCGTCTCGTGGGCGCGGACCAGCGTCGCCCGGTCGAAGCCCTGCGGGGTCTGCACGGCCCGCAGCCGCGAGCGGTCGGGCGTGGACACCACCGGCTCGGGCCCGCCGGGCACCGCCGCGGGCTCGACCTGCTTGACGGTGTCGGCGAGCGGCAGCGCCGGTACGACGGCGGGCGCCCCGGCCTGCACGGCCTCGATGACCGCGTCCACGGTGTCCACCGGCACCAGCGGGCGGGCCGCGTCGTGCACGAGGACGATGTCGTGGCCCGGCGGCAGCGCGTCCAGGCCGAGCCTGACCGACTCCTGGCGGGTCTCGCCGCCCGGCACGACGAGGAAGTCCGTGCGCTCGGGCAGCGCGTGCGCGTCGAGAAGCGACTTGACCTCGGCGGCGCCGTCGGACGGGGCCACGACGACGACCAGGGAGACCGCCCGGGAGGCGGCCATGGCCCGCACGGCGTGGATGAGCATGGGCGTGCCGTTCAGCGCGCGCAGTGCCTTGGGGGCGCCCGGGCCGAGGCGTACGCCCCGGCCGGCGGCCGGAATCACGGCGGCGACGGGGGCTCCCGGCCGGCCGCTCGTGGGTGAGGGGCGCGAATCGTCAGACATGGTTCCTGTCAGGTTTGTGTTGCGGCCCGGCGTGGGTATGGCCTGGGGGAGCACCCCCCTGCTCGTAGAGCCCGGGGGGAGTGCCGGGCATGCGGCCTCGACCGGACCCTTCCGTGACCCTGGTCGAGTCGGCTGCCCGGGCCCGGCACACAGTATCGGGGGCCCTCCCCGGCCGTACGGCATGGAGGACACCCGCGCGGACGCGCGCGGGTACGAACATGCCGCAGCGCCCGGCGACGTGAAACGCGCCATCGGGCACCGCGGCATTTTCTGTGCTGAACTGAGGCGGGTGTGGCAGTCGCCTCGCGTCAGGACGCGAGAACCTCGTCGAGCAGGGCCTCGGCCTTGTCCTCGTTGGTGTTCTCCGCGAGGGCGAGCTCGCTCACCAGGATCTGGCGGGCCTTGGCGAGCATGCGCTTCTCACCGGCGGAGAGTCCGCGCTCGCGCTCGCGACGCCACAGGTCACGCACGACTTCCGCGACCTTGATGACATCGCCGGAGGCGAGCTTCTCCAGATTTGCCTTGTAACGACGCGACCAGTTCGTGGGCTCCTCGGCGTACGGAGCGCGCAGGACCTCGAAGACCCGGTCCAGCCCGTCCTGACCGACCACATCACGCACGCCGACGAACTCCGCATTGTCCGCTGGCACACGCACCGTCAGGTCACCCTGGGCGACCTTCAGCACCAAGTAGGTCTTGTCCACGCCTTTGATCTGGCGAGTTTCGATAGCCTCGATCAGCGCGGCCCCGTGATGGGGATAGACCACGGTGTCGCCAACCTTGAACGTCATGTGACAGGTACCCCTTCCGTGGCTATCCAGGGTAACACGGATACGGCGTCTTCTGAATGGCGTTTTCGCAGGTCAGGGCATATCTCGGGGCTTGACAACAGCGACGGGGACGTGCTTCGGAAGGGTCACGGGGGTCAAGGGGAAGCAGGTATTCGCAGGTCGGAGGGGCTCTCCACGCGGGGTGAAACGCGTACGTTACACACATCCGGCGCCCCGTCCAAACGGCTGAACATCCCGTTTTGTCTGGTTCCAAGCGCTCGACTTCCGCTACTCCGTTCGGTGCTCCGGAGTCGTCTCCAAGACGAATCCGGAATTGATCACGCCGTTCGCGCCATCCCCCGGATGGACGGCCGGTGATCAATTCCCGCCCCCGGCGCGCATTCCTTCACCGGAAATCCCCGCAGGCCGATGACGGGCTATGAGCGGGCTATGCGGGGGGCGCTTATCAGAAAGGCGGACGGCCGTCCGGCCAATGCGCGGGCGCCCGCACGACCGCGGCCCGCACGACCGGATTCGGGGCGCCGGGAGGCGCTGCGCCGCGGGGGCGCGGGGTGTGGCGGGGGGCACAGGGGGCGGGTCGGGTGCGAGCCCGTGGGAACGGCTCGGTAACCTATGGCCGCTGACAGACGCTTAGGACGGCTTTATAAGGGAGCCGCCCTGTTCCGCCCACGTTCAAGGAGTTGCCGCCGCCGTGAGCAGCAGCCTTCGACGCGGCGCCCTCGCCGCCGCCGCCATCGCGTTCTCGATCGCCTCGCTCGCCGCGTGCGGCGCCGGCAACGATGCCCAGACGCTCCAGATCCGCCCCGACCACGCGGCCACGACGGTGGGCACGATCAAGGTCCAGAACGCGGTGGTCGTCACCCAGCCCGGCGTCCAGACCAAGGGCCCGGCCGTGATCATCGCGACGCTCTTCAACAACGGCACGACCGACCAGACGCTGGACGGGATCCGTGTCGACGGCGACGGCTCCGCCCAGATCACCCCGGCGCAGGGCGGCGGCAAGCTGACCATCCCCGCGCACGGCTCCGTGATCCTCGGCGGCAAGGGCAACGCCTCCGCCGCGCTGACCAACCCCGGCCCGGTACTCAAGGACGGCAACGCGCAGAAGATCACCTTCACCTTCAGCAAGACCGGTGACGTGAGCCTGCGCGCCTTCGTGGTCCCGGCCCAGAGCTACTTCGACAAGTGGGGCCCGAGCAACATCCCGGCGGCACCCGGCGAGCCGGCCGCGTCCCACTCCGCCGCGGGCGAGCCGTCGAAGTCGCCGGCGGCCCAGCAGTCCGGGTCGGCCTCCGCGTCGGGCGGCGACGCCGCCGCGCCCAGCGACTCGGCCTCGCAGTCCACCGGCGACTGAGACCCGGTCCGCGACAAGCACGGCAAGCACGCCGAGGGCGGCACCCTCTTCAGGAGGGTGCCGCCCTCGGCGTGCAGGGGACGGACGGTGCGCGCCGCGCGGCCCGCACCGGTCTACGGCTCGAACTTGTAACCGAGCCCCCGGACCGTCACCAGATAGCGCGGGGCGCCCGGATCCGGCTCGATCTTCGCGCGCAGACGCTTGACGTGGACGTCCAGCGTCTTGGTGTCGCCGACGTAGTCGGCACCCCAGACGCGGTCGATGAGCTGCATCCGGGTCAGGACCCGGCCGGCGTTGCGCAGCAGCATCTCCAGCAGGTCGAACTCCTTGAGGGGGAGGTCGACCTTGGAGCCGGAGACCGTGACCACGTGCCGGTCGACGTCCATGCGGACCGGACCGGCCTCCAGGGCCGCCGGAGTGACCTCCTCCGGCTCACCGCGCCGGCGCAGCACCGCGCGGATACGGGCGACCAGCTCGCGGGAGGAGAACGGCTTGGTGACGTAGTCGTCCGCGCCTATTTCCAGGCCGACGACCTTGTCGATCTCGCTGTCCTTGGCGGTCACCATGATCACGGGAACGTTGGAGCGGCCGCGCAGCTGGCGGCACACCTCCGTGCCGGGCAGCCCCGGCAGCATCAGGTCGAGGAGGACGAGATCGGCGCCGTTGCGCTCGAACTCGTCGAGTCCGTCGGGCCCCGTGGCCGCGATGGCGACCTCGAAGCCCTCCTTGCGGAGCATGTACGACAGGGCGTCGGAGAAGGACTCCTCGTCCTCGACGACGAGCACTCGGGTCACGGAAGGACCTCCGGGGCGGGAAGCGGTTCGTAAGGGGCTGGTTGGGTGAGTGGCTGCCCGGCCTCCTCGTCGAGGGCGGGGTGCTGCTGCGCGCGGTCGCGGGCCTCTCGGGCCGCGGCCGCCTCCGGCAGCCGCAGAGTGAAGGTGGAGCCCTGTCCCTCGGCGCTCCACAGGGTGATCTCCCCGCCGTGCGAGGCGACCACGTGCTTCACGATCGCCAGACCCAGGCCGGTGCCCCCCGTGGCACGCGACCGGGCCGGGTCGACGCGGTAGAAGCGCTCGAAGATGCGCTCCTTGTCCTTGTCCGAGATGCCGATGCCCTGATCGGTGACGGCGATCTCGATGAGGTCCCCGCCGGGGACGTCGACCCTGCGGGCGGCGATGCCGACGCGGGTGCGGGACGGGGAGTAGTTGACGGCGTTCTCCACGAGGTTGCCGAGGGCGGCGGCGAGCTGGCCGCGGTTGCCCCACACGCGCAGGTCGGCGGTGCCGCCGGCGGCCATCGTGATCTGCTTGGTTCCCGCCTGGTGGCGGCAGCGGTCGATGGCCTCGGCGACCAGCTCGTCCACGCGGACGGGCTCGGCGTCCTCCAGCGGGTCGTCGTTCTGCACCCGGGACAGGTCGATGAGCTCCTGCACCAGGTTGGTGAGCCGGGTCGCCTCGATCTGCATGCGCCCGGCGAAGCGCTCCACGGCCTCCGGGTCGTCGGAGGCGTCCATGACGGCCTCGGACAGCAGGGAGAGCGCGCCGACGGGTGTCTTCAGCTCGTGGCTCACATTGGCGACGAAGTCGCGTCGTACGGCCTCGATGCGGCGGGCCTCGGTCAGGTCCTCGACCAGGAGCAGGACCAGCCGGGAGCCCAGCGGCGCGACACGCGCGGAGACGGCGAGGGCCTCGCCGCGTCCGGTGCCGCGTCGCGGCAGGTCCAGCTCGACCTGCCGTATCTCTCCGTCCCGCCTGGTGTCCCGGGCCATCTGGAGCATCGGCTCCACGGCCAGCTTGCCGCCGCGGACCAGCCCGAGGGCGTACGCTGCGGAGCTGGCCTTGACCACGGCGTCGGCCTCGTCGAGGACGACCGCGGAGGAGCGCAGCACGGAGAGGACGGTGTCCACACCCGGCGGCAGGACCGGGTCGATGTGCAGGGAAGTACGGGTCGGGCGCCTCTGCTCGCGCTCGCTCCAGCGGAACGCCAGCATGGCGATGACGCCGGTGAGCACTCCGGCGATCGCTGCCGCTGCGGCGACCGCCGCGTTCACGTCCATGCGTCCAGGTTAGGCACGGGACAGGACCCGTCCACAGCCGTCGAGGTGCGACCTCGGACACTCGTCGCCCAGAGTTCACCTTGGAGCCAGTAATGGTTCATTTGGGGTGACGGAAACGGACGCGTACGCCCCGGACCGTGGGAGCGTGGGGTTCGTACCCCAGGCTCCGCCGTGGCCTCCGGCCCCGGAGACCCCTACCGAACCCCCGAACGACGACGCACGAGAGGGAACCCTGATGCGGGACGCGTACCACGAGGAACTGGACTCGATCGGCGACGGTCTGGTGGAGATGGCCCGGCTGGTCGGGTCGGCGATCGGGCGCGCCACGACCGCCATCCTGGACGCCGACCTGAAGCTGGCCGAGAGCGTGATCGAGGGCGACCAGAGGGTCGACGAGCTCCAGCACGACCTGGAGGCCCGGGCGATAGCCCTGCTGGCCAGGCAGCAACCGGTGGCGACGGACCTCAGGATCGTCGTCACGTCCCTGCGGATGTCCGCCGACCTGGAGCGTTCGGGCGACCTGGCCCAGCACGTGGCCAAGCTCGCCCGGCTGCGCTTCCCGCAGCGCGCGGTCCCGCAGGACCTGCACGCCACCATCCTGGAGATGGGGCAGCTGGCCCAGCGCCTGATGGCGAAGGCGGCCGAGGTGATCGTGACCAAGGACGTCGACCTGGCCCTCCAGCTGGAGCAGGACGACGACGAGATGGACCTGCTGCACCGCACCCTGTTCCAGCACCTGATCGACGACCGCTGGAAGCACGGCATCGAGACGGCCGTGGACGTCACCCTGCTCGGCCGCTACTACGAGCGGTACGCCGACCACGCGGTGGCGGTCGCCAAGCGGGTGGTGTACCTGGTGACCGGTGAGCACGCGGACGACCTCCAGCAGGACATCCAGCCGGTGACGGGGGTGGAGGGCGCCTGACGGCCGGGGGTCGGCCGGGGGTCGGCGCGAAGCGGGGACGCCGAGGCGTGCTCGAGCCACCGTGCGCCGTTGATGCGCCCAGTGCGGCGGGCATGAAATGGGCAAAGGCACCAGCCTCGAGGAGGGACCCATGGCCGAATCCCCCAGCACCACACCCGACCCCACGCAGGAACGCGAGACCGAGCAGCCCGCCGAGATCAGGAGCCTCCCGCTCTTCGGCGCCTGCGGCTGCGGCTCGGGCTGCGGCTGCGGTTGCCAGTCGGGCGGCCCCTGCCAGTGCGGCTGACGGGCCGCCGCCCACCACGTCCACCTGTCTCGGTTCACCTACATCCGCACCGCGGCACGTCGCCGCGGTGGTCGCAGGGCCCCGGTACTCCACCGGGGCCCTGCGCCGTATGCGCCGGCACCCGCACCGGCTGTTACCCACGGAGGAGTGACGGCCGCGCCGCGTCCGGGGTGGCGTGCCATGGCGAGCGCGTGCGACTGCTCAGTGCTCGCAAGGACCTTCCCGCCGACGCCCCGTCAACTGTCCGTGTTCGGCGAGTGAATGATCCCTACAGGCAACCGTCACAGAAATATGGGCACTCTGTAACACCAGTCGGGAATTACCGCCATATCCGGGAATCGGCGGACAAGGTGTGAGGGAGCGGCCGGCCGGCCGCCACCGCACAGCGCACACCCTCCCGCGCGGCTCGTCCCCGCAGGCGGAGTGTGCTCGCACCAAGCAGGGAGAGCCTGTGTCCGTTTCCGTTTCTGTGACCGCCCGCCGTCTGGCCGCCGCCGTTGCCGCCGCCGGAGCACTGGTCGGTACGGTCGCGCTGCCGGCGTCCGCAGCCGATCACGCCCCGCGCTCGCACCGCGAGAACGTGGTGATCAGCAACGTGCACCTCGGCACCGAGGGCCGTTACTACCGCTCCAACCGCGCCCTGAACCAGGAGTGGGTGGCGATCACGAACAACAGCCGCCAGAACGTCAACCTGAGCGGCTGGACGCTGTCCGACAGGCACGGTCACACCTACACCTTCCGCCACTTCCGCCTCAGCGGCCACGACACGGTCCGGGTCCACACCGGCGTGGGCCGCGACACCCGCAACGACTTGTTCCAGGACCGCCGCAACCAGGTCTGGGACCGCCGCGACACCGCCACCCTGCGCAACGAGCGCGGCCGCGTGGTGGACACCGCCGCCTGGAACAACGACCGCTACGACCCCCGTGACACCCGCGGCTCGCACAACGACCGCCACGACCCCCGTGACACCCGCGGCTCGCACGACGACCGCGACGACCCCCGTGACACCCGCGGCTCGCACAACGACCGCGACCACCGCGGCGGCCGCCGCTGACCCCGGGCACCCCCTGCTGACGGCCCGGGCAGGCCCCGGCCACTGAAAGGCCCCCGGCCGGCGGAGATTCCGCCGGCCGGGGGCTCTTTTCGTGCGGGCCTTGCATCCGTGTCTGGTGGTCGATTCCTCAGCACCACTGCGAACCCGCGCGGTCCGCGACGATCACGCCGAAGCCGCCACGACAGCGGCCAGGCGATACCCCACCGGTCTTCTCTCCATGCCGCGGGACGCCGGCGCACCCGCGAGTGAGCGACCGTCAGTACGGATGGTGGTTCGGCTTGTCCTGCCACGCCTGATAGGCCTGGGCGCCCAGCTCGGGGTACATCTGCTTGATGCTGATGCTCCGCTGGTCCGGAGGCCGCTGGAAGTCCTCGTACTGGAAGTCGTCGCTGAACCCGATCTCCTCGGTGGCCTTCCAGTCACAGCTGTAGTAGACGGCGCCGATTCGCGCCCAGTAGATGGCACTCATGCACATGGGGCAGGGCGCTCCGCTGGTGTAGATCGAGCATCTTGCCGGAGCATGCGGGCACGCTCCGGCAAGATGTCCGGGGACCCTTCGGGACGGGGCACCAACTCCAGTGTGTACTCGTTCTGGTGGTCTTCCGAGACCGTGGGAGCATCCGGGTTGAGGTACTGGATGGCCTTGCGTATGGCCTCCACCTCGCCATGCGCGGTGGGATCCGCCGTGAGCAGCACGCGGTTCTGGCCTCGAGCGATCACCTCGCCATCATGGGTGATCACCGCACCGAAGGGGCCTCCCCAGCCGTTCTCGACGGATTCGGTGGCCAACTGCGCCGCTTCGGCCAGGTGCTCCCTGTGTCCCATCTCGGCGCCTCCGATCCCACGTTACTTTTGCGGCACATGGGGCTTTTACCTACTCTAGGAGCCGTGAGTCCTCGTGCAACTCCTGGCTCCCACGACGACAGCGCGACCGTCGTGATCTCACAGAAGGTCCGTCCGGGATGTGAAGACGACTACCTGCGCTGGCAGGATCGAACCAACGAGGTCGTAGGCGAATTCGACGGGTTCGAGGGAACGGAGCAGTACCCTCCGCCCTCCGCCGAGGGAAACGAGTGGGTCGTCGTCTTCCGCTTCTGCCACCTGGATCAGCTGACCGCGTGGATGAGCTCCGATACGCGCCGTGAACTCCTCGAACAGGGACGCGAACTGTTCGAGGAGGCCCCCACGCAGGAAGTTCTCGCGGGTGGCACGCCGGCCCATGACGCCGTCACCGCGGTGATCTCGCACGACGTGCGACCTGACCAGGAACGGGCGTTCGTGAGCTGGCAGGAGAAGATCCTGTCGGCTCAACGGAGGTTCCCGGGCTTCATGGGCTCGGAGTTGTTCCGGCCCGTGAAGGGGATCCAGGACAAGTGGGTCACCGCCTTCCGCTTCGACACCCGTCAACACCTGGACACGTGGCTCGAATCCACCACGCGTCGAAAGCTGCTCGACGAAGGGCGCGGCACCTTCGTTTCCTACGACGTACGCAAGGTCGGATCCGCGTTCGGCAGTTGGTTCCGCTTCGAGCAGGGTGCGGAGGAGGGTGGCCCGCCCAACTGGAAGCAGGCCATGTCCGTGGTGCTGGCCCTCTATCCCACCGTCGAGATCCTCAACCTTGTGTTGGGCCCCCGACTTGCCGCTCTCGGCCTGCCCGGACATCTCGCCTTGTTCGTCTCGAACGTGTTGAGCGTGTCCATCCTGACCTGACATGGCTGCTGATGCCGTTGGTGAACAGAGCCCTCGCCTTCTGGTTGATGCCCGGTCGGGCGCGATCCCTCCGCATCGACGTGGCAGGTGCCGCCGTGGTGGCGATCTGCTGGCTGGCGTTCATCGTGATCTTCGGTCTGACCACCGGCTGACAGCCGGCCCCGGAAAGATGCTCACGACGAGGAGGTCGTCATGAGCGAACAGAACCGGCGCTCACGGATCGAGGGCGCGCTCCTCCGCAAGGGCGACGCGGACTACGAGACCGCCCGTGCCCGCGCTCTGTGGAACGAACTCAAGCCGGACCGGTACCCCGATCTGATCGTCCGAGCCGCCAACGAGCGGGACGTTCAGGAAGCCCTGAAGCCGGCCCTCTCCAGCGGACTGCGACTCGCCGTACGCGCGGGCGGGCACAGTTGGTGCGGCTCACCACTGCGGGACGGAGGCATACTCCTCGACCTCTCGGGGCTCGATCAGTGGAAGATCGATGCCGACTCGGCGACGGCGACCGTGCAACCAGGTGTCATCGGCAGCAGATTCGCGAGGGAGCTCGCCCGGCGCGATCTCGCCTTCCCCGCAGGGCACTGCCCCTCCGTCGCTCTGGGCGGCTACCTCCTCAGCGGCGGCCTCGGCTGGAACTCCGGTCTGTGGGGGGTGGCTTGCGCGAGCGTACTGGAGATCACCGCTGTGACAGCCGGCGGTGAAGTACTCAGGTGCACCGAAGAAGAGCATCCCGGCCTGTTCTGGGCAGCACGGGGAGCCGGGCCCGGCTTCTTCGCCGTCGTCACCAGCTTCCGTCTCCGTCTGCGGCCGCGCCCGACCGCACTCGCCACGACCTCCTATGTCTTTCCTCTCGCGGCAGTCGGCCCCGTAACCGACTGGGCCACCGAGACGGCGCGTGAACTGCCCGCGAACGTGGAACTGTCCTTCCTGCTGGCCGCCGAGGACGCGCCAGGCGTTCCGGATGGGCCATGGCCCGAGGTGGTCGTCGTCACCGCCACCGCGTTCGCGGACTCGCACACCGAAGCCGTCGGCGCCCTGCGTCCGCTGTGGAGCTGCCCTCTCTCCGAACGACCGCTGTCCCGGCGACTCGATGAGCCGACGTCTCTCGCCGCTCTCTATGACGGCTCCATGGGCCTGTGGCCCGAAAGGCACCGCTACGCGGCCGACACGCTGTGGTCGCACGAGGACTACGCATCGCTCCTGGCGATCCTGGGCGACGCGGTCGCCAGAGCCCCTTCCGGGAAGTCCTTCGTGCTGGCGCCCGTCTCACCGGTCTCGCGGGAGGACGAGTCGCTGCGGAACATGGCGTTCTCCGTGCTCGGAGAGAGCTACGTCGTGCCCTACGCCGTCTGGACCGATCCCGCGCATGACGACGTCAACGTGCACTGGCTGCGCGACGCCATGCGCGCGGTGGAGCCGTTCGGAACCGGTCACTACATCGCCGAAACGGACCTGACCGCCGACCCGTCCCGGGGATCGTTCACGGCTGCCGATTGGCAGCGCCTGCGCTCTTTGCGGGCGGAGTACGACCCGCAGGGTCTCTTCTTCTCCTGCCTGTCCGCCTGAGGCGGTCTGGCGCCCAGAGCAGGCGGCGAGGGCCGCCCCGTGACGACGGTGTCCGAGCCCTCAGCCGGCGAAGCGAGGGCGCTTGTGCGCCGACACGGCTATTGACCTGCGTAGATCCACTGTGCTTCCCTCCCCGTGGGGGCTTGGGGGACCGCTGTTGACTGTGGCTGTCCGCTCTGAAGGGCACACCAAGCGCACGGGTGGCGTGCAGGGGCGGACCAAGGGGGTATGAGGTGTCTCGGGGCTTTGGGAGACGCATCGGGATCGCGGACGAAGTGACCACTCCGCCCATGCGCATACCGCGACCGGACCTGCCCCGACGACGGGAGAGACTCTGGGCCGTGGCGGGTGTCGCGGCTCTCGGATTCCTCATCGTGCTGGAGTTCGCCGCACGTCGCTACGGCCTACCAGGGCCGATCACCACCCAGGTGCGAGAGGTGGTGGCCGCCCCCAAGTCGGGCGGTCTGCTGTACGCCGCCATGGCGTTGATGATGGTGGTCCTCACCTGGCGGCAACGGTTCATCGCGACGGGTGCGGCGATCGGTATCGACATCGCCTTCGCGCTGGTCCGGTGGGCGGTGGACGCCAAGGTGACCAACGGTCACCCCTTCGGCAACGGTGCGTTGTGGGTGATTCTGGGCTACGGGGTCATCGCTGCCACTCGCCGCACCGGCTCGGAACGTGTCCTGCTGCTGAAGGGCGTGGGGCTGGGCCTGCTGCTGGTGGCCGGCCGCAAGACCGGCGACACATGGCTGCTCATCACCTCGAAGACCCGCCCCGCGGTGCTCGACCAGTACGTGGCGACAGCCGATCACGCGCTGGGCAGTCCGTCGTGGCTGGTAGGCCGGGTCGTCGCGGCCACCGGCCCCATCGGCTTCAATTTCCTCGACTTCGTCTACGGTCAACTCGCCGTGGCCGCAGTCGTCGTCGCCCTGTATCAACTGCGCGGCGTGGCGGTCGAGCGGCGCTTCCCGGGCCACCACCTGGTGCGCACCTTTCTGGTGATCGGCCTCCTCGGGCCGGCCTTCTACATGATCTTCCCGGTGGTCGGACCGATCTTCGCCTACGGCACCGGCACCGAGTACTGGGCGACGGTCAGCCTGTGGTCGCCGGACATTCCGTCCAGCGGGCACTGGGCGGTGGCCGACCTGTGGCCGCAAACGCTGCCGCCGATCAATACCCCGTACCTCATGCCGTTCGACGAGATCACCCCGCGGAACTGCATGCCCAGCCTGCACACGGCGTGGGCCACCGCGATCTTCATCCATACCCGGAAGGGCCCACGCATCCTGCGGTACGCGGGCACGTTCTGGCTGGTTGCCACGCTCGCCGCAACGCTGGGATTCGGCTACCACTACGGCGTGGATCTCCTTGCCGGCGTGGTGTTCGTGCTCACGATCGAGGCAGCTCTGCGGTCGCTCGACCGCGGCTGGGATCGATCGGGGATCCGGCTGGCCGCTTACGGGGCAATGGTCTTCACCGCGCTGTTGGTGGCTTACCGCTTCCTGCCGTTGACGATGGCCGAGCATCCGTGGGTGTCCGGCCCCCTGCTCGTGCTGGCGATGACCTCCGTGATCTACGGCTACGTACGGACCACCGCGGCGTGGGAACCGAAGGCCACACCAGCGCGACAACCGGTGCCGCAACCAGAGCCGATCTGAATCGTGTTGCACCGGTTTGTCGGCTGCGCGCCAGGATCGGTCCGTTCAGCTGAAGGGAACGGCGTCCGCCGGGGCGGTGTGCCAGTTGGTGACGATCGGGGCTTCGACAGTGATGGTGCCGACCGGCAGGGAAACCGGGTTGGGGTCGTCGTCACCGACGCCGACGATGATGAAGTCCAGTTCCTTGCCACCGTTTTCCTTGGTGGTCTTCGGGTTCACCCCGGCATAGGCGGTGGTGCTCCCGCTCAGCTTGATCTGCTTGCCGGCGGTCTGCTCCGCGGGACCCGCCTGGGTGCCGTCGGATCCGAACGCCACGGTCGGAAGCGCGGCGGGCAGGTAGCAGGTGATCCCCGGCTTCGCCTTGGCGATGATCAGGATGTATCCGCCGGCCTGGGTCTCGGACCTGGTGTTCCAGGAGATGTCGTTGGCGCCGCAGCTCTGCCCGACCGGCTCGCGCTTGCCGTTGCCGGTGTCGGCGCCGGAGCCGGCCGCGTCCTCGGTTCCCTCGCCCGTCGCGTTGGAGCTCTTGTCGGTGCTCTGGCCGCTGCCCGCGGCCGACGAGCCGGCCGGGGTGGCCGCATCGCCGGCGGGGGTGGCGGACGAACCCCGCGCGGCGCCGGTGTCCGTGGCCGCGTCCCCGTCCTGGCATGCGGTCATCAACATGGCGCCGCCCACGATGGCTGCGGAGACGAGGAAGGCCTTGCGACGGTTGCCGGACATGAAATCCCCTTTGGTGATCAGTGGTTGAGTTCGAAGCCGTTTCGGCTCTCGGTGGTCGACTGATCACTATGAGGGGGCTGCGCGCCGAACGGATCCCGGCGCCTTCGTTCCAGGACAACGCTGTCACAGGCCAGTGACATGATCACGAAGGGTTGTGCGAGCCCATGCCGGTTCGACGACAGTGAACGGAGCTGACCGAGACGGGAACTGAGACGGCCGCACTCCTCACCGCAGCACCGGGGACGGCCCCGGCCGGCTGCCGAAGCCACCGCACGCGTGGGAGCTAAGCCGCCTTGGTTCGCGCGGCACGCATGCCCCGGGCGGGCTCCTGTACATCCTCGAGCAGGAAGGCCTCGTCTTCCCCGAAGTCCGGGGCCTGGAAGGGGTTTGTCGTCGGAGGCGGCAATGCTCCGGCGGCGCGACGGGGTTGCCCTTCCAGGGCGGAGAACAGCGACGTCGGATCGATGAGAGGTCTCCCTTCCGTTACAGGTCCCTGAAGGGGCCTGGCGTGCCGTGACCGGGCACAGCGGTCCTACAGCTTGGTCATCTTGGCGTACGGGCTCAAGATCCGCATTTGCGCGGAGCCGAAATCCACGAGCACCGCGATTCCATCCTCGATGCCGATCACCCGGCCGAGGCCGTACATGTCGTGTGTGACCTGGTCGCCCACAGCGAAGTGCTTGGGAGCAGGCGTGACCGGGGCCTTGAAGGGGCTGGTGGGCAAATGACGCTTCGGTGCAGCAGGCTTTGTCATCGCCCCCAGTATGCGCCTACGGACCGCGCTGGTGGCTACCTCGCTGATCGCTGGACTCCACTCCAGCGAGAGCTGAGCCCGCCGACCGGCCGGCAGACGGGCGAGGTCGGGCGGTTCGTCCTCCCCGGAGGCCGAACCGCCCGTACCCTTCGTAGTGACTACGGCGTCACATAGCGGGCGCCAAACACTGGAGGCAATACCCCGTGCTGATTGCTCAGCGTCCATCACTGACCGAAGAGGTCGTCGACGAGTTCCGTTCCCGGTTCGTGATCGAGCCGCTGGAGCCGGGCTTCGGCTACACCCTCGGCAACTCGCTCCGCCGC